>NZ_JBOBFT010000004.1:0-301637 GCF_050587525.1 Plantibacter lichenum
GGCCACCGGGGCGGCACCCACGGCGGGACCCTGCGAGACGGCGGTGTCCGCCGAGGGTGCCGCCGGCCGGATGGCCTCGGCAATGCCTGGGAACTCGCACTCCTGCACCTCACCGAGGAACGTGCGTTTCGGCACCACCGCGGACCCGACGTCCACCAGGACGGCAGCACGGGCCGGGGCGATCCGCCACCGGTCCGCAAGCAACGCCACCGGAGACGAATACCCTTGCGCTTTCGCGAGACCGTCACCGCCACGCTCCTTCCCGGAACGCGCAGCGACCGTGCCCGCCCACGCCGCCTGGGCGGCATCGAGCGCGTGCTGGAGCGCACCGAGCTCCTCACCGACCCGGAGCAACCCCGGGTCGTCCATGGACTCAAGCTCCACCGCAACAAGACCACTCGATCCCGCAATCGCAGCACCAGCAGCCGCACCAGCACCAGCAGCCGAATGTCCGAGGGCGGGCCGGGCGCCGTCCCACACCGCGTGCAACCGAGAGAGGGCACCGTCCACCGCGGCCAGAGCGCCGGGCTCGGCCGAGCCGGTCGCGGTAGGTGGGGCGGTGAGGGTCATGGGAAGATCATCGCATCGACCACCGACACTGATACAGGTTTCGAATATGACGCTGATCTGGGATGTTTTCCCAACAAGTGTCGCCGAGATGAGGCGACCTGATCCGTCGGGTGTTGCCCTTCGACAGGCTCAGGGACCAGGGTGCGGCGCGCGGGAGGGGTTGCTCTTCGACAAGCTCAAGGACCCGAGGGCGGGATGCACGAGGTGGACCCCACGACGGACTCAGGGCATCGCGGGCCACAGCGGGGAGTTGCGCAGTCGTTCCAGGACGGGATATCAACCAGGGTGCACGCTCGTCTGAGCCGGTGGACCACGAACACACGCCGGACCACGGTCCCGGGTTGAGGACCGGAGTCGACCAACCCCAAACGGGAGCCGCCGACACCGAACGGGTCCGACTCTCCGGATCGACCTGATCGTTCCGCGCCTAGGGTGTCACCGGCCAGCCATACGCGACCGCCACTCAGCGCCGACTACTCAGCCCCGACTTCTCATCCCTGACTACTCCTCAGCGGGAATGTGAGCGACAGCCTCCACTTCGACGAGTGCGCCAGGGCGCCCAAGCGTGACGCTGAGCACACTGACGGCGGTTCGATGATCGCCCCAGATCGCTTGACTCGCTGCATAGGCTGCGTTCGGGTCGACTCCCGTCGCCAGATAGATCGTCAGCTTCGCAACGTACTCCGGACCAGTTCCTGCTTCGGCGAGCACGGCGAGGACATTGCGGAGCGCCTGTTCGGTCTGTGGTCCGAGACCGTCCGCCAGCATCCCATCTGCATCAGTCCCGTTCTGACCACCGACGTAGAGCGTGCGACCCGCCGGAAGAATCATCCCTTGAGCGAATGCCGGACTGTATTGCAGGTGCGATGGATCGACCGCCGTGAGCTTCGTGGGCATCGTCGTCTCCTCAGCTCGTCAGCTGCTCAGCTCGTCGCACGCGGGTTTCGGACCGGACCGACAACGGCCCCGATGACGCTCGCTCGATTCTGCCTGCAGTGCTCATGTACGGGTCCTCCCTCGGATTCCGGATGCACGACCTCGAACGCAGCCGCGGCGCGGCGTGCGGAACTGGGCGCCGGTGCGGCAGCACAAAGTTTCAGTGCTGCGATCGACCCTAACGCCGCGAGGACGATTCGGCGAGCGCTATCTCACGGAGGCCGTATCCAGAGCTCAGCCCTCCGGTGGATCCCGCTCGAAGCGTGAGTGCCAGGTCGCAATTCGGCGGGCGTGGAGGTACGCGATCATCACGCGAGAGCCAAGAGTGGAAGGCTACAGACGAGCGCCTCCACTTTCAATGTATACGGCAGGTGGGGGCTTGCCGCAAGACCCCGGTCGTGCCGCAGAATTGTCCGCCGGAGTCGAGCCGGCGAACTGCGAACGGGCGGTTCACAGAGCTCGACCGGAGTGGAGCCGCTGACATGACCTTGGACACACACGCATTCAACCTCCCCGACCGACTCGCGGCGAAGCGCGATCCACGGCTGATCGCCGCGGATGAGGAGCACTTCGCTGCCATCACAACGAGCATCGACACCACCATCAAGGACCTCGAACGCCGCCTCGAAACCGAGCTCCGAGCGCCCGGCGGCATCGGACAGGAAGCAATGGACCGCGACATCGAGGTGAGGAGGCTCTCGGGCCGCCTCCGGGCTTTCGGTCGGTACGGTCTGGACCTGTGCCTCGGACGAATGGTCGGCGAGCGCCCCATCGAACACACCGATGAGGCGCAACCCGTCTACATCGGACGTCTCGGCCTCACCGACGAAACAGGACGACGATTGCTCCTCGATTGGCGATCGCCAGCCGCTGAGCCGTTCTTCGGAGCGACCCACGGTAATCCGATGGGACTGAGGAGTCGACGTCGGTACCGCTGGACTCGCGGACGAGTGAGCGACTACTGGGACGAGGTCTTCACACCCGAAGGGCTCGAACAGGCCCTCGAATACAGCCGATCACAGAGCCGTGAGCACAGTGGGAGGCACAGCGGCGGTGACAGGGGCAGTGACAGCGGAGCCCCCAGCCTCGAATACGGTGTCGCACTCGACGACCAATCCGCGTTCATCGCGAGCCTCGGCAGGAGCCGTTCGTCACGGATGCGAGACGTCCTGAGCACGATCCAAGCGGACCAGGACGCCATCATCCGGGCAGGATCACGGGGTGCCCTCGTCGTCGACGGGGGACCGGGAACGGGCAAGACGGTCGTCGCCCTGCACCGATCCGCGTACCTGATCTACTCGGAACCGCGCCTCGCCCGCAGTCGAGGCGGAGTCCTGTTCGTCGGCCCGAGCGCCGGCTACCTCTCCTACGTCGCCGATGTCCTCCCCAGCCTGGGTGAGGAGGGGGTGCAGCTGGTCACGCTTCGCGATCTCGTCCCGGAGGGCCGCGGAGCCATCGTCGAACCGGATGCCACCGTGTCCGCTGTGAAAGCCATGATGGACGTCGAGCGGGTGATCGAGCGAGCCGTCGCGTTCCACGAGCAGCCACCCACACGTGTGCTCACTGTGTCGACGGAGTGGGCGGATGTCCAACTCGACGCCACGGACTGGGCGGAAGCGTTCTCTTCGATCGAACCGGGGACGGCACACAACGAAGCACGCGAACAGGTGTGGGAGGAACTGCTCGCAATCATCGCCGACCGGCACGACGAGGATGTTCCGCCGCATCTGCTCCGTCGAGCACTGCTGCAGAACGATGAACTCCGCACGGCGTTCACTCGCGCGTGGCCACTCCTCGATCCGGTGGGCGTCGTCGGCGACCTGTGGACCGTGCCCGAGTACCTGCGAGCGTGCGCCCCGATGATGGGTCGACCGGATATCGCAGCGGTGCAACGCGACGACGGACGACGCTGGACCGTGTCCGATCTCCCGTTCCTCGATGCCGCACGTCAACGCATCGGCGATCCAGCAGCGGTGAAGGACGCACGTCGACGCGAAGCCGCCGTCGCGGCTCGACAGGAGAGCATGTCCCGGGTCGTCGACGATCTCATTGCCGCAGATGACGACGGAGAAGGACTCGTGACGATGCTGCGCGTCGAGGATGCACAGCGCAGTCTCGTCGATGAAGCGGAACTGCCTGGACGGGATCCTGATCTCCTGGCCGGCCCGTTCGCGCACATCGTCGTCGACGAAGCGCAGGAACTGACCGATGCGGACTGGGGGATGCTCCTCAGGCGGTGTCCGTCGCGAAGCTTCACGATCGTGGGCGATCGAGCGCAGGCGCGACACGGGTTCACGGAGTCCTGGCAGGCCCGACTCGAACGGATCGGACTGTCCCGAGGGGATGTCGCGAGCCTGAGCATCAACTATCGCACCCCCGAGGAGGTGATGCGAGAGGCCGAACCGGTGATCCGCACCGTGATCCCCGATGCGAACGTACCGACATCCGTTCGCACGAGCGGCATACCCGTGCGCCACGGTGCACGGTCGGAACTCGAGACGGTACTGGAGGAGTGGCTCGCGACGAACAGCGACGGTGTCGCGTGTGTGATCGACCTGCGAACCGCTGCGGGTAGGACCGGTCAGACGGATCAGGCAGGTCAGACGGATGGGAACGGCATCCATGGGCGCCTCGATGACACGACCAGGATCAGCTTCCTCACACCGGAACTGTCGAAGGGACTCGAGTTCGACCTGGTTGTGCTCATCGACGCCGACGGGCACGATGACGCCGACCGCAGTAACGGCCTGAGCCCGACCATCGAGGCCGCCGTGGACCGCTACGTCGCGATGACCCGAGCGACGCAGCGGCTCGTCATCCTCAGCTAGGGCGCCTCGAGGTCACGGTCGTGGGGTCGCGATGCTCGGACCACAACGTCACTCATCGCGTGCGACGGCCCATCGGTCGAAACGGCTCGTTCCCGCGACTCCGCAACCTCGATCCGCAGTCCCTCGTCGGCGATCGCCGCGAGGACGTCGTCCACGGTGAACATCAGTTCCGCGAGGTGACCACGATGACGCTCGTCGACTTCGGAGACGTCGTGACCGACGATCAGGAGCGTGCCGCCAGGAGCCACTGCAGCTGCAAGCGCACGGAACAGGCTCGTGCGCGCAGGATCGGCCAGGTGCATGAACTGAGACGAGACGAGCTCGAACGAACGAGGGACGGGCGCCCATTCGGTGAGGTCATACTGTTCCCACGCGATGCGATCGGCAGAGGACGATGCGACGGCCTCAGCCCGAGCGCGGGCCTTGTCGAGGGCATTGGAGGAGATGTCGACTCCCGTGACGCGCCAGCCCGCCTCGGCGAGCCAGATCGCATCGCCGCCTTCACCGCTGCCGATATCGAGAGCACGGCCAGGAGGAAGAGCGGAAGCCTCCTCGACGAGCACGGGATTCGGATTGCCGCTCCAGGTGAGGCCAGGCGCCGCATACCGGTCTTCCCAATAGCTTCGGTCGAAGACGTCCTCGGTCGGTGCATCGGTCGGTGCATCGGCGGAATCAGACGAGTGCCCGGCTGCGCCGTGATCAGGGTTGGAATGCTGGTGCTGTGTCATGGTGGGTGACCTCCTCCGCCCATGATCGACCTGCAACCACGCCTGGACGAATTCGTTTGCCGAACTGGCAACGTCCGAATCGCGGGAGGCGGCTGCGATCGAGGCGAACGGCGCCGTGCAACCGACTCGGGCTCCGCGCCGTCGGTCCGCACTTTGGCCGACGCGCGAAACTGACGCCTCGCCGTAGTCTGAGGGCACGTTCCTGTTCGGGGTGAAGCGCCAGGTGCAAGCTGACGCTTCGCCTCCGGACGGGAACGCAGTCATGTGCGGCGGATGCGGCTGACACGGTCGAGTCAGGCCGGAGCACTCCATCCCGACTGCTCACTTCAACGGACCGAAGGTCGCGTCGATGTCGGCGAGCTCCATCTCGGCCGTCGCCTGGATGAGCGCGAGCAGATCCTTGTCGAGTCCGGGGGAGAACTCCTCGAACCGCTCACGCGCGATCGTCGACGGAACGCCCTCCGGGGCCTGCTCGGTGGCATCGAGCCGCGTTCCATCGTTCGACGGCGACATTCCCTGGAAGATCCGTCCCGCTTCGGATTGACCGGCGAGGTCGAACGAGTACTGCTTGCTCTGCAGCCCCTGGTCGAGCAACGCCTTGACCTCGGGGAACCGTTCCGCGTTCGTCTTCGGAATGGGCAGAGCCGTCTTCCAACTGACGCCGAGCGTCTCGAGCGCTTTCGCGTACGCGTTCTCATGCGCCTGGTCGCGCACGATCAGATAGGCGATGGTCGACCGAGCGGTCTTGTTCGCACTCATCTCGTAGAGGCGACACTTCTGCAGGCGACCGGTCGACTCGAGCATGAGGTTGTACAGGAGGTCGAGGACGAGGTTCCCGGAGTTGTACACCCAACTGCCGTTCCACGGGTTGCCGGTCGCATCCACCGGCATCGCACCTTGGGCCGCGACGAGGTAGTGATGCGTGTTGACGTCGGACAGGGCGATCGACAACGGAGTCGCTCCCGCCGCGCCCGGCTTGTCGACCGGGTCCGATTTCTTCCCCTGGTAGGCCGGAGAGCCGTCCAACAATCTCGAGATCGTCGTACCGATGAGTTCAACGTGACTGATCTCCTCCGTACCGATGCCCTGGATCAGGTCACGGTACGGCTTCCCTGCAGCGCCACGGAAGTTCATCGCTTGGAACAGGTACTGCATCATCGTGCGCATCTCACCGAACTGGCCGCCGAGGCCTTCCTGCAAGGCACCCGCCGCGGCAGGATCCGGCTCGTCTTCGGCGATGTCGTTGATGAACCGTTGCACGTGGAAATACATGGATGGGCCTTCCGACGGGGTCGGCGCCACCGGGATCGGCTGCGCTGACGATGGACGAGTACCCGCCGGACAGCGGGCGTCGTCCCCCAACGGTGCGCCCCCGAATCGAATTCACCTATCGCTGTCGTCCGAGGGCGGTGTGGCGTAGAGTCGTCGGTCGCGAACGGCGGTCGGCACTGTCGGAGGAGCAGTCAGCGAGGAGAGGATCGCGAGCTTCTCTGCGTCGATCGAGCCCGGATCCGCGTGATACACCGCGAGCACGATGTTCTCATTCCCGCCGACGACGAGCTTCTCCCGGTGCAGGTGCAGCTCACCGACGACGGGGTGGGCGAAGCGCATCGTCGCGCCACGTCGGGTTGCGACATCGTGTCTGGCCCACAACTGGCGGAAGCGCGGGCTCGCGATGGACAGCTCTCCGACGAGTTCGACGAAGCGCGGATCATCGGTGTCGGTTCCGACGGACTGGCGGAATCCCGCGATGAGCCCCTCGGTCGCACGCTCCCAGTCCGGGAACAAGGCGCGCTCCTCGGGGTCGAGGAAGACGTCTCGGAGGCGGTTCCCTCCGACGATGAGCCGAGGCGACAACGCGGCGGCGAGCGGGTTCGCGGCGAGCACGTCCAGGTATCGGCCTTCCGCGAACGCAGGCAGCGGGAGTGCAGCGATGAGCTGCGCGATGCCGGCTGGAACGGTCTCCTTGCGCGCTCGTTTCGTGCGCCGGGGCTTCTCTACGGCGAGCCCGAGGAGATAGGTCGTCGTGTCATCGTCGAGCTGGAGGACACGAGCGATCGATTCCAGCACTTGGACGGACGGATTGCGATCTCGTCCCTGTTCCAGCCGGAGGTAGTAGTCGGCACTGATGCCGGCGAGCATGGCGACCTCTTCCCGACGAAGGCCTGGCACACGCCGCACGCCGAGCACAGGAATGCCGACGTCCACGGGGGTGACGAGTTCGCGGCGAGCGCGGAGATAGTCGCCGAGCCGGCTCGGTGTGTCGCTCATGCGTCCACCATAAGCCTGGCGGCGGCGGACCATCCAGGGTCCTGTCACCCCCAGGATCCCTGCGGTCCTCTTCAGCCTTCCGGCCCGGCTCCTTCCGGTCCGGCTCCTTCGGGAACCGGACCGGAGAGCGAGACGACGACCGGGTCAGAACGGGGTGTCAGGCGTCAGTCGTCAGTCGGTGATCGTGACGACACCGCTGGGCGCGCCGAGGAGCTCGACTGTGCGTTCCGCAGCGCGATCGATCTGGATTCGCGGCTCGGCGGGGATCTGGTCGACGTTGTACGTTCCGGGCCCGTAGAACTGCCCGTAGCTGAGGACCACACCGCCCTCGGCGAGGACGGTCCGTTCGAGTTCAGCGACCGCATCGGCATCCGGCCCCGGACTCAGTTGCCAGGCGACCGTCTGCGTGAGGATCCTCGGCGAACCGCTCGCGCGAGCCGCATCGATGATGTTCCGGTTGCCCTCGGTGCGGATGCGAGCGTTGCTGCCTGCGAACTCCGGGATCTTCGCGACGTCGTCCGGGAGGTCCGTGAGCTCATTCACGACGACGTCCGGCGCGAATGCGGTGACCGCCGCGATCAGAGCGTCACGATCGTACACATCGACGACGATCGCTTCCGCACCCGCCTCGGTGAGCTGATCGACCTTGGCGGTGGACCTCGTCATCGCTCCGACGACATGGCCGGCTTCGACGAGCAGGGGGATCAGTCGCTGGCCGATGACGCCGGTTGCTCCTGCGAGGAAGATTCTGGACATGGGAGTACCTGCTTTCTGTGTGGGGTTCAGGGGGTGGAAGGGTGAGGTCTCAGAGGGGATGGGCTCTCAGGGGGCGAGGGCGACTGGAGTCCAGGTGCATCACGAGGAGCGTCGCAGTCGAGCACGAGCGATGAGACTCACGAGCACGAGCAGCATCGTGAGACCGGTGTAGCCGACGACGGCCGGCACGACTCCGATGGCGCCGACGAGCCGGCCCTCGATGATGATCGGAAGGCCGAAAGCGGTGTACGACACGACGTAGACGGCAGCGACGACACCGGCCCGCTGGTTGGGTCCGGCGAGCGGAACGAGCAGTCGGAGGGCAGCCGTGAATGAAGCACCGAACGCGACACCGGCGACCGCTTGACCGACGATCATGACCACGATGCTCCCGAGGAGGACACCGGCGATGATCCCCGC
Source organism: Plantibacter lichenum (assembly GCF_050587525.1). Taxonomy (NCBI): domain Bacteria; kingdom Bacillati; phylum Actinomycetota; class Actinomycetes; order Micrococcales; family Microbacteriaceae; genus Plantibacter; species Plantibacter lichenum. Next base: position 8,510 of record NZ_JBOBFT010000004.1, read on the forward strand.
AGCACCGATGAGGGCTGCAGTGATTCCGATGGTCATGGCTCGTCGGGAATCGACGCGAGCGAACGACAGGCCGATGGCAGCCGAGACCGCAGGGGCGATGAAGCCTGCGACGCCGTTCAGGAGGCCGCTGTCCAGGTGGAACACACTGTGCACGAGGCTCGGAGCGATCCCGCCGGAGAGCCCGGCGAGCATCCACACCGCGGCGACGACAGGCGCGACCGCCGCGAACTCCTTCCCGGCGGCGATGGGGATCGCGACGTTCGGGATCATCGAGCGGATGGCACCAGGTGTCCGGTCCACGGTCTCGGGTGAGGCGAACACCACCAGACCACCGACGACGGTGAGCAGGATGAGGGTCACGAAGACGATCGTGCTCGCCGCCGGTGTGAGCTGAATGGCGAGTCCGGCAAGTAGTGAGCCGATCGCAAGGCCGCCGGTCAGGCTCACGCTGCCGAGAATGGCTGCCAGACGTTTCCGATCTGGCGGCGCGAGCTCCACCATCGCCGCCGTGAACGCTGCGGTGGCTGCGCCGCTCGCGACGCCCTGAACAATACGACCGACGAGGACCCAGCCGACGTCCGGCGCCACGAGGAAGACGACGTTCGAACCGAGCTGCACGACGAGCGCAGCGATGAGGACGGGTCGACGACCGATGTGATCGGAGAGGGAACCGAGGGTGAGCGCTGCGACCAGGAAGCCGAGGGCGTAGGCGGCGAACGCGAGTGTGAGCATCGACGGAGGGAAGTCCCATTCCTGCCGGTACACGACGAGGAGTGGCGTGAGTGCTCCGGCGCCGAGGTAGAGACTCGCGAAAGCGAGAGCAGTGCCCGCCAACGCCCATCCAGCACGCAGGGTCCGCCGCGGCGTCTTCCGACCACCCGGCACTCGCGGGGCGGCGCCGCCGAGGACGGGCGAGAGATTCGAACGCACGGGAACTCCTGAAGCTGGGAGGGATGAGACCCGACGCAGCGCACCTGATGGCCGACCGGTCGATCACAGTCAGTCCCTGACGGGCTGACAGTTCCGACTGTACGGACAGAGTGGTTTGGGAGTATGGTCCACTTCCATGGAGAATCCTCGGACCACTTCAGGAGCGTCGGGATCTGCAGAGCCGGCCGCGACTGCCGCAACGCCTTCCGGTCCGGAGCGGGGCATCCCGATCCGTGGCACCGGCGTCGACCTGCACCTCGAACGCACCGGGCCTCGGCTTCGTGCAGGTCTGACCGATGCGCTCCGCGAGGCCGTTCGATCCGGACGCCTCGCTCCGGGCACGCGGATGCCAGCGTCGCGCACCCTCGCCGTCGATCTCGGCATCGCACGCAGCACGGTGACCGAGTGCTACACCGAGCTCGTGGCAGAGGGGTGGCTCATCGCACAGCAGGGCTCCGGAACCCGGGTCGCCGATCTGGGGAGGCCTGGCACCGTCACCGTCCCGCCCGAGACTCGCTCCACACGCGCAACGGGCGCGCTCGTGCCGGGCGCAACGGACTTCGCCGCGTTCCCTCGACTCGAGTGGCTGGCTGCCGCACGTCGAGCGCTCGCGGCCGCACCGTACAGCGCGTTCGGGTACAACGATCCGCTCGGCAGCCCCGAGCTGCGGGGCGCCCTCGCGGAGTATCTGGGGAGGGTCCGAGGCGTCCGTGCGGATCCGTCTCGCATCGTCATCACCGGTGGCTTCCATCACGGCCTCGGCTTGATCGCGCGGGCACTCGCAGAACGAGGAGCAACCGCCGTCGGTGTGGAGGCGTATGGGCTCGGTCTGTACCGGAACGTCCTGCGGGACGCCGGACTCGCTCTCCCTCCCGTGGCGCTCGACGCGGAAGGCGCTCGGACCGATCTGTTGCCAGATCTCGACGTCGATGCCGCCCTCCTCACCCCTGCGCACCAGTTCCCGACCGGATTCGCATTGTCGCCCGAACGACGTGCGGCGGCTCTCGATTGGGCACGCGCATCTGGCGGACTCATCCTCGAGGACGATTACGACGGGGAGTTCCGGTACGACCGCAGACCCGTGGGCGCTCTGCAAGGACTCGATGCCGATCGCGTCGTCTACTTCGGGACGGCGAGCAAGTCGATCGCTCCAGCACTCCGCGTCGCATGGATGGTCGTCCCGGAGCACCTCATGACCGGGGTCGCCGCGGCCAAGGGCGCGGTCGAGGTCGTGAGCGTCCTCGATCAGCTCACGCTCGCCGAGTTCATCCGTTCTGGCGCATTCGATCGTCATGTCCGTTCCCGACGTCAGGCGTATCGCAAGCGCCGCGAGCACCTCATCGACGCACTCGCAGATGCTGCGCCGAACATCCGCGTGACCGGCATGGCGGCCGGACTGCAAGCCGTGCTCCAGCTCCCGGACGGCACGGAGCGGCTCGTCGTCGAAGATGCGGCCGCGCACGGCCTGGTCGTGAGTGCGATGGGGGAGTTCCGCCACGAAGGACTCGACCCTGACGTCAGCGCTCACGACGCCCTCGTCGTCAACTTCTCCGCAATTCCGGACAGTGCTTGGGACCGAGCCGTCGGAACTCTCTGCAGCGTGGTGGCGAACGCACGAGTACGCTCGCACCATGGCTGACATCATTGCCGCGATCGGCGACGCCGACGCACCGATCGCGCTCCAGACGGCACCGGGCTCTTCGGCGTACACGATGCATCGAGATGGGGACGTCCTGGTCTGCCAGGTCGGCTCCACCAAGCTCACGTATCAGGTGCGGGCGGTCCCGGATCTGCACGCCTGGTTGCTCGAACAGGGGGACTGGGTCCCGCTCGGCGGCGCCGACGAGAACAACGCGGCACCGGAGGGATCCGTCGAGTCGTGGGGTCGCGACGAAGCGAACCCCGTCGGCGGCTGGTACGGACTGCGGAAGGGATACCGTGGCCGGTTCGGCGTCTACCTGCCACCACTGCTCGAGCACCTCGGCCTCGTCGAGCTCGAGCACAACCCGCGGAACAACCGGGTGCGGGCCGTCGCAGCTGCCGTTCCGGCTCCCGCGGCCTGATCGCCTCGACCGATCCCGCAACCGGACCGAGCCCGATTCGGTCGCACTCCCAGCGCTGCTGTTAGGGTGCGTTCATGCCCTGGGGACGGATCTACTTCGCCGTGCAGGCGGTGGCTGGCGCAGCCTGGTGGTTGGGCGTCTTCACGGTGCCGTTCGTCCGTGTACTCACGCTCGGAGGCCTTGATCCCGTCGTCGTGGCGATCCTCGACATCCCCTTGTTCGTCGTGGCCTCGGCACTCGCCGCGTTCGGGCTCCGGGGCGCTGCGGTCCTCGCAACGGCCTGGACGATGCTCGTCGCCGTCGCGCTCGCTGCGTACGCGACGCTCTCAGGAGCAGCGGGCTGGGGTGTCCTGATCATGGCGGCAGCGGCAGCCGGCTCCTCCGTTGCGGTGAGTCTCATGCTGTTCGGCCGCGTCCAGACGAGCTGGATCGCGTCGGGTCCCTTCGCCTTCCGCACCGCTGACGCACATGCCTCGACGGCGGCGCACATCGGCCGGACGGCAGCGCAGATCCTGCTCTTCTGGGGACTGTTCCTCGGGGTGATCCCGCTCGCGATCACGTTCTTCGAACACCGATGGGGAGTCGCGATCAGCCTGCCGGGAGTCGTCTCGACGTGGGCTGGGCTCACCCTGTTCATCCTCGCGAGCGTCGTCGGACTGTGGTCGGCGCTCGCGATGTCGACGCGAGGCGGCGGAACCCCGCTGCCCTCCGCGACGGCGAACCGCCTGGTGATCGCCGGTCCGTACCGTTTCGTGCGCAATCCGATGGCCGTCGCCGGGATCGCGCAGGGCGTCGCCGTGGGACTGCTGCTCTCCTCCTGGCTCGTCGTCGTGTACGCGATCATCGGGTCGATCGTCTGGAACGTCGCGATCCGCCCCCTCGAAGAGGCCGATCTCGAAGCGCGGTTCGGGGCCGAGTTCCGTCGCTATCGGGCAGAGGTCCGCTGCTGGGTGCCGAGATCACTTCGGCCGGCGAGCACGCCGTCGACCTGCGCTTCGACGGCCGCACGGAGGTCATAGGCGGACGAGAGCGCAGCCCAGTCGTCGAACAGCTCGCGCACCGTCGGCACTTCGGGCAGCTCGTCGCTCGTCAGTCGTTCGTGCCAGAGGCCGTCTCCGGCATCGCGAATGGGGGCGCTCGCTTGGAAGAGCAGCTCCGAGGAGACGAGCCACCAGACCGAACGCCACAGCGACACCGCCTCCAGTCTGCTCGACCCGGCCTCCAGAGCGGCGGACAGGAACCGGTCCGTGAGCGCGAGCGCTGGAAGACCGATGTGGGTCGCAGTGCGCAGGATGGGCAGGATCCAGGGGATCTCGGCGAGGCGATCCGCCATGTCCATCGCGATGTCGATCATCCGCTCGCGCGGCACGCCCGTGGGCACGGACCACTCGATCGATGCCGCGACGTCGGCCAGGACGAGGGAGAGCAGCTCCGACTTGCTCGGAACGTAGTGGTAGAGCGTCATGGGCTTCGAGTCGAGCTCGTTCGCGAGCCGTCTCATGCTCAGCGCGTCTGCGCCGTCGGACTCCAGGAGCCGCCGAGCCGCCTCGATGATCGTCGGACGGTCGATCTTCTGTCGTTCGGCCATGGGTCTCGCCTTCGCTCTCACGGGTTGCGGGTCTGCAGGACACGATACTAGAGTTCGTACGCGTACGATTCGTACATGTACGAAACTCATGCGGCAGGCCCCGGCCCATGACCGCAACCACCATCGAAAGGTCCTCGTGACGCCCTCTCCCTCAGCCCTGTCCAGACCCGTCGCCCTGCTCGCGACGGTCTTCATCACCCAATTCCTCGTCGCGCTCGACGTCGCGCTCCTGAACGTCGCACTACCCGCGATCGCCGCGGACCTCGGATTCGGTCCCGCCGAACTCCACTGGGTGGTGAACGCCTACCTCCTGACGTTCGCCGGCTGCATGCTCCTCGGCGGCAGACTCGGCGACCTCTGGGGGAGACGACGGGCGCTCGTCATCGGCCTGTCCGGGTTCTTCCTGTTCAGCGTCCTCGGGGCGATCGCCTGGGCACCGGGAATCCTGGTCGTGGCACGAGCCGGTCAGGGGCTCGCGGGTGCACTCATCGCTCCAGCGTCCCTCGCGCTCGTCACAGCGTCATTCGCGGAGGGGCCGATGCGCAGCCGAGCCCTGGCCATCTGGGGCGCTGCCGGTGCGAGCGGCGGCGCGGTCGGTGTCGCGCTGAGCGGCATCCTCACGCAGACGCTCGGCTGGCGGGCCGTCCTCGCCGTCAACCTGCCCATCGTCGCAATCGCGCTCGTGACAACCGCGCTCGGCGTCGAGGCACAGCGGCGATCGTCGCAGCGGGGGCGCCTTGATGTGGCGGGCGCGGTCCTCGTCACGACGGGCATCGGCGCCCTCGTCTTCGCGGTCACAGCCGGAGCCGAGACGACCGTGGCGATGCTCAGCGGCATTCTCGGCTCTGCGGCAGCCGCGCTGCTCCTCGCGGCGTTCATCGTCGTCGAGGCGCGTTCCTCACATCCGCTCATGCCACTCCGACTCTTCCGCATGAGGAGTCTCGTGGGCGCGAACGTCTTCGGCTTCCTCCTCTCCGCCGGTCAACTCGCGGCGTTCTACTTCTGCTCCCTCTTCATCCAGCAGGTGTGGGGCTACGAACCCGCCATCGCGGGCCTCCTCTTCCTGCCGTTCTGTGCGTTCGTTGTCGTCGGCATCGTGCTCGCCCAACGGCTGAACGCAGTGGTCGGAGCGCGCGTGACGTTGCTCGTCCACGGCCTCGTCGGAGCGCTCGGGCTCGCCTGGTTCTCCCTCATGCCGGACGAGGCCGCCATCTGGCAGGGCGTCATCGGTCCGTCAGCACTCGCGGCCGTCGGCATCGGTGGATGCATGGTGATCCTCGGGAGCGCAGCGACGTCGGGCGTGGCGGAACGAGACGCGGGCGTCGCGTCCGGCGTGCTCAACAGCTCACGGCAGTTGGGCGGAACGATCGGGCTCGCCGTCCTCGTCGCCATCGCCACACGGGTCACGGCGGCTGCGGCCGGCCAGGGCGCCGTCGGAGCTGACGGTGCGCTGGCAGTCACGGCGATGGCCGACGGCTACCGCGCCGCCCTCGCTGCAGGAGCGGCGCTCCTCGCCATCGGTGCGGTCCTCGCGTTCGTGATCATCCCTCGCCCCGCCACCGATGCCATCGACGCACTTCCCGCCCTCCGACCGAACGGCGACGTCGAACCGGCATAGCGCGCGAGGCGGGCGATCCGTCCCGATGGATTCCGGTTCAGTGGCTCGCTAGGCTGTCCGCCACCGGCACGATCGGGAACCCACTCAGCGCAGGGAGCGTCACCATGGCAGTCACGGGCATCGGCGGCATCTTCTTTCGGAGCAAGGACCCGGTCGCTCGCGCGGGCTGGTACCGGGAGCATCTCGGCGTCGAGGCCGGTCAGGACGGTCTCTGGCAGCAGGAGGCCGGCACGACGGTCTTCGCACCGATCCCCGCCGACAGCGAGTACTTCGCGGCGGACCAGTCCTTCATGCTGAACCTGCGCGTCACCGGGATCGCCGAGCTTGCCGAGCGTCTTGCATCGGCGGGCATCGCGGTCGAACGACGAGACGAGTGGACGGACACCGAGTACGGCACGTTCGTCCGCGTCCACGATCCGGAAGGACTGCCGATCGAACTGTGGCAGCCGCCCGCCTGAGCATTCAGGGGCGACCGCTGTGCCGAGGGGCGATCGGCTTCTCCTCCTTCGGCGTGCGCATGCCACTCGGCTGGTCGGGGCTCTCGCGGAGGAGTGATCGTCGTCGTGATCGGGGCGCTGTACCGGTTCGTTCTGCTGCGCCTGCGACGACGACGAAGCGACGGCACCGACGAAGAGGTGTGCGTCTCGCTGGTCGCGGCGCTGCCGACGTGCTTGTATGCAGGTATGACTCGCGCAGGCATCGACATGGGGCACAGCATCAGTATCAGCATCGACAGCAGCGCGCGTCTCGACGACCCACGCTTCGAGCTGTGACGTGACGCATGTGCTCATCGTCGAGGACGATCCGACCATGGGGGAACTGATCCGTCGAGGCCTCAGCGAGGACGGATACACCGTGACGCTCGTCGACAACGGGGTCGACGCGCTCATCGCGTTCGCGAACGAACCGCTCGACGTCGCCGTTATCGATGTGATGCTGCCGCAGATGAGCGGATTCGAGGTGTGCCGCCGCATCCGTGAATCCGGGAGTCTCCTGCCCGTCATCGTCATCACGGCTCGAGACGCTGTCGAGGACCGGATCTTCGGGTTGGACGCGGGAGCCGACGACTACGTCACGAAGCCTTTCCATTTCGGGGAGCTGAGCGCCCGCATCCGCGCCCAGGTGCGCCGTCGGGCGGGAGCTCCACAGCCGATCGTCCAGCTCGGCCACGTGCGGCTCGACGTCCACGCCGTTCGGGCGACCGTTCACGGCAAGCCCTTCGCGCTGAGCGTGAAGGAGTTCTCCCTCCTCCGCGATCTGGGCGCGCATGCCGGCGAGGTGCGCTCGCGTCCGGAGATCCTGGACGAGGTGTGGGGATCTGCTGACCGGTTCGAGCCGACCATCGTCGATCAGTATGTGAGCTACCTCCGGAAGAAGCTCGATCTGGTAGGAGCGGGAGTGCGCATCATGACCGTACGCGGCGCCGGGTATCGACTCGACGTCGTCGAAGAGGACGAACGGTGAGCTGGTTGCGGTCCCTCTCGATCCGCGCTCGGATCACCCTCGGCAGCGTCGTGGTCGCGCTCGTCGCCGTCTCGGGTGCCGCGGTAGCGATGCATCAGCAGATCGAGCGGATCGTGCACGAGTCCGAAGTGACACTCGCGGAGGGGGATCTGTCGCCCTATGAGGCGGATCTCCACGCCCATCCAGACGAGGCGCCGGACTCGCCTGCTGCAGGCATCCTCGTCCTCGTGCGTGCACCGGACGGCAGCATTCCGGTCGACACCACGCCTCATGACATCCGCGAGGTCATCCATCGGTATCCCAGCGGACTCCCCGACGGCGTGACCACCGTGCTCACAGACGAGAACGTCCGCTTCACGCTCGTGTCTCGGACAGTCAACACCTCGGCTGGAGCCTGGGAGGTGTGGGCGGCGCGAAGCGGGGCGAGCGGCGACTTGACGATGCGGGCGCTCGACGGTGCCCTGCTCATCGGCGCTGCCGTGCTCATCGGCGTGTTCGGCGTTGCAGCCTGGCTCCTGACGACCGCGGCGCTCCGGCCGGTCGCTCGCATGCGACGGACGGCGGAGACGCTCAGCACGGACGCAACCGGCCAGCTGCTCCCGGTCGGCCCAGCGCACGACGAACTCGCCGCCCTCGCGGAGACGCTCAACGACTTCATCGCCAGAATGCGAGCGACAGCGGCCCGTGAGCGCGAGATGGTCTCCGCGGCGAGCCACGAGCTGCGCACTCCGATCGCTGCGATGACGACCCAGCTCGAACTCGCGCACCGGTCCTTCGGCGACGCAGAGGCTCTCGAGACCGAGATCCGCGCCGCGGAAGGATCACTCGACCGCCTCTCGCGCCTCGCCGCGAACCTGCTCGAACTCTCCAGACTCGACGCCGCGTCGCCGGCCGAACAATCAGCTTCCGTGACCGCGCTCGAGTCCGAGGTGATGGAGGCGGTCGATCGTGGACGTTTGGTTGCAGGAGTCTCGGGGCCACAGATCGAGTTCGATCTCGAGCTCCCGCACCCGACGGCGTCCGTGGCCCTCTCGGCGACGGCTTTCTCTCGGATCCTCGACAACCTCGTCGCGAATGCGGTCGCGGCCACCCCGTCGACGGGACTCATCCGGCTCTCCCTCCGACAAGATGAAGCCGGGCTCGTCCTCGACGTGTCCGACACCGGCCGTGGCATGCCGGACGACTTCGTGCCGCACGCGTTCGATCGGTTCAGCAGGCCGGATGAGGCCCGAGACGTCCGGAGCGGCGGGAGCGGCTTGGGCCTCGCGCTCGTCGCAGCGCTCGCCCACAATGCAGGTGGGCAGGCGACCATCGGCAACAGGCCGAACGGCGGGGTACTGGTCAGCGTCACGCTGCCCGAAGAGCCAGTGGGCACCAACATGTGAGACCTCGAACATACTGAGGCCCGGTTTCTCGGGACCCGCCGAGTATCGACGACCACGCTGAGGGAACACGATCCGCCAGGCACCCGCCGAGTGGCGAACCCGAGCGAGAGGACGCCGATGTGACCACCCAGCGCATCGATCGGCCACGGTCCGCGAACACGGTCACGGGACGCATCTCCGTAGACCGGAAACGAACGCACCGACGTCGGATGCGCGCGGCCGATCTCCTCGTCGTGCTGTGCTGGGTGTCCGTCGCCATGTCCGTCGCCCTCTTCCTCTCGAGCGGTGGTGCCGCGAAGCTGCAGACGCCCGGTGCGGTCGTGACCGCCGGCGGCATCATCGCCGGCCTCGTCGGAACCGACCTCATCCTCGTGATGCTCGTGCTCGCTGCACGGATTCCGGCCATCGATCGCGCAATCGGCCAGGACGCCGCGATGGCAGTGCACCGCCGACTGGGGAAGCCGGCCCTGTACCTGATCCTCGGTCACGGACTCCTGCTCATCATCGGGTACGCGATGACCGACGGTTCGAACGTCTTCGCCGAGACGATCTCGCTCCTGAGCGGCACCGACCTCCTGCTCGCGCTCCTCGGCACGGTACTCATCGTGCTCGTGGTCGTCACCTCTGTCGTCGCCGTCCGCAAACGCTTCCCCTACGAGGTGTGGCAGGCCATCCACCTGCTGAGCTACGTCGCCGTCCTCGTCGCGCTCCCGCACCAGTTGTCCACCGGCCAGGTCCTCGCCACCGGCACGCTGCAGCGGATCTACTGGATCGGACTCTCCGCGCTGGCGTTCGGATCGATCGCATGGTTCCGGTTCACGATTCCCGCCATCAGGACGATCCGGCACGGCATCCGCGTCGAGGCCGTCGAGACCATCGCGCCCGGGGTCTTCTCCATCCATTTCACGGGCCGTGATCTGCGGGGTCTCGGGGCCATCGGCGGACAGTACGCGATCTGGCGGTTCTGGAGCAGAGGCACCTGGTGGCACGCGCACCCCATCTCTTTCTCCGCGGTGCCGAGGAACGGCCACGCACGCATCACCGTCCGCGAACTCGGCGCGGGGACCGGACGGCTGAGCCGCCTCCGCCCGGGAACGAGGGTGTCGATCGAGGGACCGTACGGCGTCTTCACCCCGATCGCTCGGACGGCGCCGAAGCTCGCCATCATCACGGCAGGCATCGGAATCACCCCGGCCAGGGCGCTCCTCGAGCATTCCGAGCTCGAACCGGGCGAGGCGACTGTCCTCCTGCGCGGCACCGACCAGTCCCAGGCCTACCTCTGGGACGAGATGGAAACGCTCGTCCATCGGAACCGCGGCACCCTGTACTGGATGCTCGGCAGGCGACCCGCCGGCCTCGACACCTGGATGTCGGCCGACGCCATCGGGCGAGGGGTCACGATCGAATCCGTCTTCCCTCACCTGCATGAGTCCGATCTGTACGTCTGCGGGCCGTCCGCTTGGACGGACCTCGTCGTCAGGGACGCGCGAGCGGCCGGAATCCCGGGACGGCAGATCCACACAGAGAGGTTCGACTGGTGAGAACACGAGCAGCGATCGTAAGCATCCTGGCCTCAGCCGCCGTCCTGATCGGTGGATGGGAGCTGGGCAACGCAGGAGTCGCAACGACGCCGACGGGGACGACCGCAGGAACGGCGGCCGGCTCGGCACCCGCTCCGGCACCCGCTCCGGCGCCTGCGGCCGGCGCCACGACAACAGCGCCTCCATCCGGTACGGGGTCGACGCCGGCGCCCTCCGCCGGCACTCCGTCGGCGCCGGCCGCGCCGGTGAAGACCGCGGACGGAACCTACACTGGCGCCTCCGAATCGACGCAGTACGGCGACGTCCAGGTCAGCATCACGGTGAGCGCGGGGAAGATCAGCAATGTGACCGCAGTGCATCTCACCGATCAGGGCGGTCGTTCCGTCTCGATCTCCAACCGGGCGGCACCGATCCTGCGACAGGAGGTCATCGCCGCACAATCAGCGAAGGTGCAAGGCGTGAGCGGGGCGACCTACACGACCGACGGGTACCTGAGCTCCGTGCAGTCGGCGATCGACCAGGCAGGACTGTGACGACCATGATCCACACCTTCGCAACCATGGGAACCGTCGCGAGCCTGCGACTGCACAGCGACACGCCGTCCCCGATCGTCGAGCAGATCGAAGCGGTGTTCGCCGATGCGGACGAACGATTCAGCCTCTACCGGCCGGATTCGGAGGCGAGCCGGATCGCACGACATGACATCGCGCTCTCCGACGCGAGCACGACAATGCGCGACATGTATGCGCTCGCCCTCGATTGGCGCGCGGTGACGTCAGGAGTCTTCACACCGCATCGCTCCGACGGATTCATCGACCTCGCAGGCGTCGTGAAAGCGGCTGCGATCGACGCAGCCGGGACGATCCTCGATGAAACGGGGATCGAGGACTGGCTGCTGAACGCCGGGGGAGACATCCTCTCTCGAGGCTCGGACCACGGTGCGCCCTGGCGCGTCGGCATCGTCGATCCTGTCGACCGCGACCGGTTGTTGACCTCGGTCGAACTGACCGGTGACAGACGTGCGATCGCGACATCCGGCATCGGGGAGCGAGGGGAGCACGTCTGGCGCCGGAACGAATTCCCGACGGACGCCGACCCGGTCCAGGTCACGGTCCTCGCCGCGCACATTCTGACCGCCGACGTCTGGGCGACGGCGATCCTCGCCGGCGGAACGCCTGCGCTCGACGATGCGACCGACCGCTTCGACCTCGACGTCCTCTGTTGCGACCGCACCGGTGCACTGCTGGTGACCCAGGGACTCCGAGCGCGAATCACCGACCCGGCGACGGTGCAGTGCTGAGCGGCGCGCGGCAGGCTTCGTTCGCCGCGTCGAAGGTCCCAGAGGTCACCCTGCTGTTCTGGACCGTGAAGCTCTTGACGACCGGTCTCGGTGAGACCGCGTCCGACTGGCTCGTGGTGCACACGGAACCGGTGCTCATCGTGCTGGTCACCGCAGGAGCGTTCGCCGTCTGTCTGCTCGTGCAGCTCGCGGCGGACCGCTACGTGGTGTGGCGGTACTGGCTGCTCGTTGCGATGATCGGCGTGTTCGGGACGATGGTCGCGGACGTCGCCCACATCGTCGTCGGCGTGCCGTACCTCGTGTCGACGACGGCGTTCGCCGCACTCCTCGCCCTGGTCCTGTTCGTCTGGTGGCGCGTGGAGGGGACCCTGTCGATCCATTCCATCGTCACCCGTCGTCGTGAGCTCTTCTACTGGGCCACCGTCTGCTCGACGTTCGCTCTCGGTACCGCCGCAGGCGACTTCGCGGCCCACGACCTCGGACTCGGGTACGGCGGTTCCGCGATCGCCTTCGGCATCGTCTTCCTCCTCCCGGGGCTCGCGCACCGATACCTCGGCTGGTCGGCCGTCGCCATGTTCTGGACGTCCTACATCGTCACGCGGCCGCTCGGCGCATCGATCGCCGACGGCCTCGCCGTGTCCGCCTCCCGGGGCGGCCTCGGCCTCGGAACGGGGGAGGTGACCCTCGTGGCGCTCGCCCTCACCATCGTCCTCGTGGCGTACATCGCATGGCGGCGGCAACGGTCCTTCGGGGCGACCGTTCCTCCTTCAACGCCCCTCGCATGACGCCACCGGCCCATCCGCACGATCACGGCCACAGACCGGTACAGGCGAGCAACGACGAATCAGCGCGAGGACAGTCCCGGAACCGCTATCGGCCGTCGACGATCGACATGAAGCCTGCGAACGCGAAAAGGCCCGGCACCACGTACAGGAACACAAGGAGCGAGAACCACCCCACCGCACCGACGATCGACCAGCCGCCGTTCCTCCGATCACGGATGATAAGGCGTCGTCCGTCGGGGCCGATGCGGGGCTCAGGAGCGATCCAGGGGACGTTCGGATGCTCGCGTTCGGCCTTCAGCTTCGCGAGCAGTCTGGGGATGTCTTGTCCCTGGATGCGTTCATCGAGGTAGCGATCCGCTTTCAGAAGGATGCGCGGGACCACACGTGTGAGGACGGCATGGGCGGAGCGCCAAGGCTCTGGGGTCGAGAAGTCGGCTGCACCGGAGGTGAAGAAGACGAGTCGGTCGTCGATGATCTCGACGTTGAATCGATCGGCTTCGTCGATGAGGGCAACCATGACGTCCGGCGTGAGGACGTAGAGCGCCTCCTTGCCGTAGCCGGACGGCGTGTACGTGCGGAAGTGGGCATCGAATCGGCCCTCGAGGGAGATCCGCTGCGATCTCGCGATGCTCGCGGGGAGGTCGCTGCCCAAGCCGTCGTTCGACACCGCATCGAGGATGAGATGGGGGAGCGGAGCGGGCAGCGTGACGGTGAGGTACTGCCACGAACGGGATCCGCGACCGGTCGTGACGAGGTTCCCGAACTCGACGCCCGGCGCTGCGAACCTCGGGAACGCACGCGCCCCACGGCCGCGTGCGCTCATGATCGAGGTGAACGTCGCGGCGGGGCTCGCCTGCGCTTCGAACCCGTTGGCGAGCGCGGTCAGCGTCTGCCGCCAGTCCTGCAGGCGTGAGCGCGGCGACGGGGGCCGCTTCGCCCACAGATGCAGCCATGACGCTCCGACGAGCCACAGGACAAGGACGGCGATCGCCACGAGCAGCCCCGTCGCATCGGCTGGGGTGACACGACCGTCCTGAAAGGAGTCGACGCGGATGCCGATGACCATGAACACGATGCAGCAGTACCAGAGGATCAGGCAGTGGTTCACATGCACGAGCACCTGGCGTTTCGTCGGGACCCAGCTCGGCCGAGAATCGCGTCGAACGGATGCCATCGCGGCCGCCACGTCGGATTCGGGTGCTTCCAACCAGCCCAATTCCACGCGCATCGTCCTCTCGTTCGGCGCCGGTTCCGTCGCGGTCGATGCCATCGACCATCGTATCGACGACGGCCTCTTCCGCGGCGCCGCGAGCCGCACGAGCGCCCCGAGCGGTAGCCTGTCGGCATGGATACCGTCTTCTCAGTGCTCCACGTCGTCGGAGCCGTCTTCATCGTCGGGCCGATGGCCATTCTGCCAATGACCGCCATGCGCGCGTTGCGGACGGGGAACCACGCCCAGGTCGGCGTGCTGGCGAAGTCCACGATGATCTTCAGCTACCTCTCGCTCATCGTCTTCGTGCTCGGTTTCGGTCTCGTCGGCTTGGCTGACCCGAAGTACAACCTGTCGGTCACGACCCCGTGGGTGCTGTGGTCGATCATTCTGTACGTGATCGCCGTGGTCCTGAGCCTCGTCGTCGTCGTGCCCGCCATGCGTCGCGCGGCCGCGTCAGGCTCGGGGGATTCCGTCGCGGTCGTGAAATCGCCCGCGATCAGTGCAGGATCGGGCATCGTCAGCCTGCTGCTCGTGGTCGTCGTCGTCCTCATGGTCTGGAAGCCCTGAGCACTGGCCTCGAGTTCCTGAGCTCGGAGAGCTCAGGAACGTGCCGATCTCAGCTCGGATATCGGGTATACCAGCGCGGCATGCTGCTCCCGCGAGGGGAGGGAGACCCTCTTGCACCCTGGCAGTTGCGACCCGGCCGCCGTTGCGCGTCCCGCGTCGACACGAGGGGTCAGGCTCCGTTGCCGGCGCCCGACCCCTCGTTCCGCAGTGCCTGGTTCGAACGCTCTCAGGAATGCACGCCGTCAGGAATGCACGCCGTCACGCACGTGCGCCGCTCAGGCGAGCTGACGCTTCTCTGCAGCGACGAGGGCGTTGATCCGAGCTCGCTCCGCACGTCCATAGGTCTCCTTGGTAACGAGGATCCCGATCAAGCCGATCACAGCCGCGGTCATGTACAGCAGCGATGCGCCGGGCCAGCCGATCCACCCCACGAGCAGCGCCGCCAGCAGCGGAGCGAAGCCGCCCAGGGCTGCCGCGATCTGATAGCCGAGCGAAGCGCCGGAGGTCCGGGTCGACGTGCCGAACTGTTCGGTGAGGAGCGATCCCTGGACTCCCGTCAACGACGCATGGATGACACCGATGCCGAAGACGAACACGGCGACGACGAGCGCGGGCGTCCCATCGTTCGTGAGCAGGTACATCGGGAAGGCGAACCCGATCGCGACGAGGCATGCGGCGATGTAGATCGGCCTGCGCCCGACCCGGTCCGTGAGGGAGCCCATGAGGAAGGTCATCACGATGGCGACGAGGCTCGCCGCGGTGATCGCGCCGAGTGCCGTCGGACGGATGTCGGGGAAGCGCTCGGAGAGGTAGTTGAGCAGGTAGGTCGCGGTGGAGTAGTAGGCGAATGACTCGACGATCCGCAAGGCGATGACGCGGAGGATGCTCCTCCAGTCGCGACGGATGGCGGTGAGGAACGGGTTCTTCTCGATCCGGCCCTCCGCCTTGGCTGACTCGAACTCAGGTGACTCCGACAGGCGCGAGCGGACGATGAGCGCCACGATGACGAGCACGGCGCTGAGGAGGAACGGGATCCGCCAGGCCCAATCGCCCTCGAGGTTCGCGCAGACGAGGAACATGCCGCTCGCGAGTGCGATGCCGAGCGGGTTCCCGGCCTGGGGGATGGCCGCGTACATGCCGCGCCGGTTCCAGGGAGCGTGTTCGTACGCCATCGTGATCGCGCCGCCCCACTCCGCGCCGAACGCGAGGCCCTGGATCATCCGGATGATGACGAGCAGGACCGGTGCGATGACACCGATCTGCGCGTAGGTCGGGAGGAGGCCGATGAGGAACGTCGCGCCTCCCATGACGAGCATCGCCCCGACGAGCACGGGCTTCCGGCCGAATCTGTCGGCGAGGTACCCGCCGACTGCGCCGCCGAGCGGTCGCATCAGGAATCCGACGGCGAGGGTCGCGAACGACAGGAGGGTGCCGATGAAGCGGTCGCTCTCGGGGAAGAACACCGCGCCGAAGTAGAGCGCAGACGCGGTGCCGTAGGCGATGAAGTCGTAGTTCTCGACGCTCGTGCCGAGCGCTGCGGCGAATGCCGTCTTGTTGCGGTCCTTCGATCCGAGGGCGGACGGCTGCGAGTGCGGCTCGGGGGAAGGGGTCGTTGTCGTCACGGATGGATCTCCTTTGATCGGGGGATGGAGCGTGCGTGGTGGGGAGGATCGGGTGGGTTCTGGGTCTGAGGACGGACGTGAGGGGCGGCGAACCGGCGGGAGGTTGCGGCAGCGCCCGTGGCTGAGGCGCAGCGGCGATCAGCTCGCAGCAGGCGGAACGAGTTCGTCGAGGGCGTTCAACTTCCGAACCCGACGCCGAGTGTCCTCGTCGTCGTCGAAGGTCGCTGCGAGGAACTGCTGCACGATCTCGTCGATGAAGGCCGGCGGGACGAGCCAGGCCCCCAGAGCGATGACGTTCGCGTCGTCGTGTTCAACGGCCTGGTGCGCCGAGTAGGTCTCGTTGGCGAGGCCGCAGCGGATGCCGGGGATCTTGTTGGCGGCCATGGTCGCACCTGCTCCGGTTCCGCAGACGAGGATGGCGCGGTGTGCGGTGCCATCGAGGACCGGCGCGCACGTCTCCTGGGTCACGTCCGGGAAGTCGACCGTTTTCGTGCTGGTCGCTCCGCGCTCGACGACGGTGTGGCCGAGCCGTTCGACCGCGGCGATCACGCGCTGCTTCACGGGGAATCCCGCGTGGTCGGCTCCGACGGCAACGATCATGCTGATGTCCTTTCAGGACGGGAGTGACCGCTGAGCGGCCGAGTCTGGAATGCTCACCCGGGCCATGGAAACGTTTCCACGGGCTGAGCGAGATCCATCATGCATGACGGATCGCAATCATGCAAGCGCACATGATCCGGTCGAGAGGTGCTCCCTGCGAGGCGCTCGCACCGCGCGGGCCACCCGCGGTCTCGTTGCGCCGGCGGTTCACGGCTGCCAGGATGGGAACGTTTCCATCTCGGGAAGCCGCAGCGGAGGCCCTACCGGCAACCCGAGACGGCCGTGACATCCGCAACAGCGACAGGGGCAGTTCAGTGGCGACGATCAAGGACGTTGCGGCGCGCGCAGGCGTGTCGCTCGGAACCGCGTCTCGCGTGCTGTCCGGAAGCAGCCAGACCTCCGCCGATTCGCGGTCGCGCGTCCTCACGGCCGCCGCCGAGCTGCACTACGTCACGAACGGGCCCGCTCGTTCTCTCCGTCGCGCCAGAACGGATGTGCTCGGCCTCGTCGTCTCAGACATTCGCAACCCGTTCTTCTCCGAGCTCGCGCATGCAGCCGAGCAGGAGGCCGGTCGACTCGGCTACACGGTCCTCCTTGCGAACGCCAACGAGGACCAGTCCCAGGTGGACGACTATCTCCGCATCTTCGCGTCGCAACGCATCGACGGCCTCCTGCTGTCCCCGCAGGGCGGCGTCTCGCCGCAACTCGAGGCACTCCGGGCCACGGGACTGCCGCTCGTGCTCATGAACCGGACCGTCGCTGGACTCGATGCCCCGATGGTGGGCACGGACAACGTCGGTGGGGTCACGAGCGTGCTCGACTGGCTCCAGCGCCAGGGGCACCGCGACGTCGCATTCGTCGGCGGTCCGTCGACGATCTCGACGGGCGCCGAACGCCTCGCGACGTATCGCGCGGGTCGTGAGGCCCACGGGATCAGCCTTGACGAAGCGCTCATCGACACGGGTGACTTCCTGCCGGGAGGCGCTTCCCAAGCGATGCATCGGATTCTCGATCGCGGAGTGCGCCCCACGGCCGTGTTCGGCGCGAACGGTCCGACGACCCTCGGCGTCATTCGCGCACTGCACGAGCGCTTCGGTCCCGGGTGGCCCTCGGAGATCGCGGTCGTGTCCTTCGATGATCTGGAGTGGTTCGAGTTCGCGACACCGCCCATCAGCGCGGTGCGCAACGACGCGACGACCGTCGGCCGGGTCGGTGTCGCCAAGCTCGTCGACCTCATCGAGGGACGGG
The DNA here is from genome assembly GCF_050587525.1 of Plantibacter lichenum. Taxonomy (NCBI): domain Bacteria; kingdom Bacillati; phylum Actinomycetota; class Actinomycetes; order Micrococcales; family Microbacteriaceae; genus Plantibacter; species Plantibacter lichenum. Next base: position 26,434 of record NZ_JBOBFT010000004.1, read on the forward strand.
ACGTGGGTTCAGAGCGCATCCCGACGGAGTTCGTCGATCGCTCGTGACCTGCGCCCCGCGCGATCGGCTCCCGGGACCTAGAGCCAGTGCTTGCGCTTGAAGACGGCCCAGAGGCCGATGCCCAGACCGAGCATGAGCGCGACGGCGAACGGATAGCCGAACGCCCAGTGAAGCTCCGGCATGGTGTCGAAGTTCATGCCGTAGATCGATGCGATGAGGGTCGGAGTGAAGAGGATCGCCGCCCACGACGAGATCTTCTTGACCTCCTCGCCCTGCGCGATGGTCTCCTGGGCGAGCCGCCGGCTCTCCTCGCCTTGAGCGAGGCTCGCCCGGGACATGCGTCGCATGGCGTCGTTCTGCTCCAGTGAGACGAGCGTCGAATGCACGGTCAAGGCATTCTCGAGGAGTGAACGGCAGGTCGTGACTCGCTCGGTCACCCGCACGATGTGGTCGAGCACGTTCCGCAGCCGGTTCTGGACCTCGTCGCCCGTACCGTAACGACCGGCGCCGCGGAGCAGGCTCTGGACCATGTCCGGGAGGGGACCGATCGCTCGTTGGAACGAGATCACCTGTTCGATCAGGCGGTAGATGCGCTCGGACAGTTGCGGATCGACGTGACCGTCCGCGAAGAGGCTGTCCTCGACCTGGTCGATGTCCTCCTCCAAGCCTGCGACGACCGGTGCGTAGCCGTCGACGATCTCGTCGAGCAGTGCCGTGAGCATCGCTTCCGGCCCCGCGCTGAGGAATCCGGGATCGGCTTCCAGCGCTCTGCGAGCAGCCGTCAGATCCGGGCGCGTTCCGCGGCGGAGGGTGATGACGAACTGCGGTCCGACGAAGAGGTGGATCTCCCCGAAGGCGACCCGCTCCGCCGCATCGTCGTAGGATCCCGGACGGAGCACGACGAACATCGTCTCGCCGTACCGCTCCAGCTTTGCGCGCTGATGCCCCTTCTGGGCGTCCTCGACGGCGAGCGGATTCAACCCGAACCGGGCGGCTGCGTCCTCGAGCGTGTCGTGGTCGGCGTTCTTGAGCCCCAGCCATGCAACGGCGTCCCGAGTTCGCAGCACCTGTTCAGCCTCTTCGAGCGAACTCGGACTCGCCGTGCGCACGCCGTTGATGTAGATGTGGCCGTCGATCGGAATCATGCGATCGTTCCTCCTCTGGGCGTCTCGCCAGGTACGAGCACCCGCTGGATGGCGGGCGCGAGGACTGCGACGAGTGACTCGCTGTCCGCCTCGACGAGTGTGGGGACGCCGATGATGCGACGGCCGGTGACGACACCGACGAGCATCGACGAAGCGATCGCAGCACGGAGCGCGGCGTCGGCGTCGGTCCGGCCACTGGTTCCTTCGAGCAGCCTGGACTGGATGAAGTCGCGGAGCCGGGTCGCGGCCTGCTCGTTCCCGATCGCACCGCGCAACATCGCCATGAGCGGTTCGGACTCTTCGGGCGGCGCCTCCCACGCGCTGAGATAGGCGCGGACGACTCGCTCGCCGAGGTGTTCGTCCGGGCCCTCGAAAGCCGTGCTGAACCGTTCCAACGCGGATGCCGGGATGGCCATGACCGCGGCGAACAGTTCATCCTTCGAGCGGAACGACTGCATGACCTGCGAGGCGTCCACACCGGCGTCGGCGGCCACGAGTCGGATCGTGGTCGCGGTGAAGCCGTCGCTCGCGAAGCGGACTCTGGCGGCGTCGAGGATGGTTCGCCGAGTGCTCGTTCGCCCGGGCGGGCGCCCCCGTCGCGCCTTCTGTGACGCCTCCGACGGCTCTTCCGCCGGATATCCCGGTGCTTGCTCCATGTCGTCGTCCATACCTCGAATCTACAAGGCCGCCACAATTAACTCAACGCTTGTTGAGTTAATTCCGAACCGGGCGTACGCTCGCACCGATCCGAGCATTCGTCCCGGGAAGTCGAGAAACGAGGAGCTCGCCATGAGCGATGACCAGAAGCTGTTCACTCCGTCCACGCCGCTGCCGGCCGGCCGAACCGGTCTGTTGACGGCATATGACCCCGGCACCCGGGTCCTCGAGGCCGGCTATCAGGCCGCACCGCAGTTCAAGCCGCTGCCGGTCGACATCGTGTTCGAGAAGGACGTCCCGGTCACGCTTCGCGACGGCACAGTCGTCCATGTCGACGTGTTCCGTCCCATCGGGGATGAGCAGGTCCCGGTCATCGTGGCCTGGAGCCCATACGGCAAAGGACAAGGCACGTCGATCAGCGTCATGGGCGTGTTCGGCCTGGTCGGCCTCGACAACGGCATCGTCTCCGGCCTCGAGAAGTTCGAGGGCCCGGATCCGGCGTACTGGTGCGCCAGGGGATACGCGATCTGCAATCCGGACATCCGCGGGATCGTCGACTCCGACGGCGACAGCGTGCTGTGGGACCGGCAGGAAGGCCGTGACTGCACCGACGTGATCGAGTGGCTGGCCGATCAGGAGTGGTGCACGGGCAAGGTCGGAATGAGCGGGACCTCGTACCTGGCGGTCTCGCAGTTGTTCACTGCCGGCGAGCAGCCGGAACACCTCGTGGCGATCAACCCCTGGGAAGGCGTGAGCGACGTCTACCGCGACCTCGTGATGCGCGGCGGCATGCCGGACACCGGGTTCGCCAGGCAGTTGCAGGAGGGCAGCTTCTTCGGCAGGAACCGCAAGGAGGACATTCTCGCCGAAGCCGAGGCGCACCCCCTCGTCGATGACCTCTGGGCGGACAAGATCCCCGACTTCGACCGGATCACGGTGCCCGCGTACATCGTGGCGAGCTACTCGAACACGCTCCACACCGCCGGCACCTTCCGCGCCTGGCGCCGGATCGCATCCGAGGAGAAGTGGCTGCGCATCCACAATGGTCAGGAATGGCCCGACTACTACGACGAGGACAATGTCGAGGACCTCCGCCGATTCTTCGACCGGTATCTGAAGGAACGGGCCAACGGCTGGGAGTCGACGCCACGAGTCCGGTACTCGGTGCTCGATCTCGAAGGGGGAGACGTGATCGGCGTTCCGGCAGACGCGTTCCCTCCCGGCGGCGCCGTCTCGACCAAGTTCTACCTCGACGGCCGTTCACGCGCGCTCACTCCCGATGCACCGGTCGAGGCCGCGACGGTCGCGTACGACGTCGAGGCGAACCCGAACGCCGTGTCCTTCATCACCCGATTCGCCGAGGAGACACAGCTCGTGGGCTACCCGAAAGCGCACCTCTGGGTCGAGTCGGACGGAGCCGACGACATGGACCTGTTCGTCCTCGTGCAGAAGCTCGACGCGCACGGAACACCCCTGCAGGCCTTCACCGTCCCGAACCAGAGCCCGATGGCGCACGACCTGACCGATCACGGCGCCACCATCCTCAGATACAAGGGTTCCGACGGTCGGCTGCGGGTTTCAGTGCGGTACCTGGACGAGTCGTTGACGACCGCGGACGTGCCCGCCCACAGCTTCGATCGGGTGGAGAAGCTCTCGCCGGGCGAGGTCGTCGAGGTCGAGATCGAACTCCTGCCGATCGGTCTCGCGTTCCACGCCGGCGAACAGCTGCGGTTCATCATCAGTTCCCGGAACCTCCTCGGGACGCTCATGCCGGGCATCCGTGAGTACGTCGGCGCGAACCAGGGCAGGCACATCATCCACACGGGCGGCGAGCACGCTTCCTACCTCCAGCTCCCCGTCTTCCGCGGCACGAGCCGGCGGTGAGGCGGACGACGCCCCGAGTACCGGTCAGTGGATGACGGCCTTCAGGACGATCATGGCAGCACCGAAGGCCGCTGTCCCGAGCGCACCCACGATGCGCACTGGCCAGCTGCTGCCGCGGATGGTGAACGCACTGTAGCCGATCACACCGAGGATCACGACACCGAGCCAGAGTGCGACCCAGATCGCGGCGGCGTCCGGGACGATCCGCCTCGCACCGAGGAGCAGGACGGCGGCGGGCGGGAGCGCGGAGAGCAGGAAGCCGAGTGAACGACGGAACGACCGACGGAACGCGACGGTCAGTGTCGTTCGATCGCCGGGATCGATGCTGTGCCCCGCGACGGTTCCCGCGTAGACGTGTGCGGCCCAGAACACCACGACGGTGCCGATGACGCTGAGGAAGGTCTGCCACGAAGTGGCCTCGTAGGTGCCGGAGACGACGATCATGCCGCTCACGAGGATCGTCCCGTAGACGGATTCCTCGGTGATGAGCGACGCGAACAGGTTCGGTGCTCGGTTCGGTGCTCGGTTCGACGCCGGGACCGCCGCCGATCCGGCGTCCCGGCCGGCCCCCGGGGCCGTCGCGCTCACGGGACCGTCTCCGGCGAACGCTTGCGGCCCAGCACCTCGTTCGGGATCCCGCGTGAGAACAGGAGCGACAGGAGTGCGATGACGATCAGCCCGAAGAGCGCGACGCGCAGGGACGCGAGTTGCGAGTCTCGATAGACGGTCTCGAGCGTCTCGGCGTCGGCGACGCTCAATCCGGCCTTCTCCGCGATCTCCGGAACACTCGAGGCCGGCACGATGGCGACACCGCGTTGCGTCTCCTCCGCGACGACTGCGCGCGCTTCGGCCGGCAACGGGCTCGACGCCGCGCCCGCTGCGAAGGACGTCGTCAGGGCGCCGATGAGGATCGAACCGACGAGCGCCGTTCCGAGTGACGAGCCGAGGTTCTGGAAGACTCCCTGCAGCCCGCCGACCTCGCTCGTCTGCTTCGCTGTGACGCTCGACATGTTGACGTTGCCGAGCTGTGATGCGAGCAGACCGAGCGCTGCTCCAGCGAGGAACATCCCGACGGCGAAGAGGCCGTGGCGGAGATCGACCGTGACCGAACCGAGGAGCAGCACCGCGCTGAAGACGAGGACGAGTTGCCCGACGCGAACGATTCGACGGGGCGACCATCGGTTGGAGAGTCGCGTCCCCGCGATCGAGAAGAGGATGAGCGAAACGGACAGGGGGAAGATCTTGAGCCCCGTCTCCAGCGCGTCGAGCCCGAGCGTCATCTGCAGGTAGACCGGCACCATGAAGAAGAGTCCCGCAGTGACCGCGTATTGGGCTCCGAGGACAGAGAGACCGCTCCGCAGTTGACGGATCGAGAACATCTCGACGGCGACGAGTGGCGGCAAGCCCCGCGCTGAGAGCCGCCGTTGGCGACGAACGAAGCAGGCGATCATGCCTCCACCGATGAGTATGAGCCACGCAGTCGGCGAGATGCCGAGCGGAGCGATCTCGATCCCCCCAACGGTCGGTGGTGCGAGCGGGACGAGCCACCCCCACGTTTTGCTCTGCAGCATCCCGAACACGAGCAGGACGAGGCCGATCGCGGAGAGCAGGACGCTCGGGACATCGATGCGGAGGCGTTGCCGTTCGCTCCGGTCCGTCACCACGCGTGAGAAGCCGACGACACCGGCCATGATGACGACTTCGGCCACGAACACGTACCGCCAGCTGAAATACGTCGTCACGAAGCCGCCGATGAGCGGTCCCGCGGCGACCGCGGCACCGGACACCGCACCGATGATCGCGAACGCCGTGATGCGTGCACGACCCTCGTAGTTGTCCGCGACGAGGGCGGCGATCGCGGGGATCACGAGGACGGCGCCGAGGCCCTCGATGACGGACCAGCCGAGGAAGAGGAACCCAACGTTCGGACTCAATGCGGTGATGAGGGATCCGAAGCCGTAGACACAGGAACCGATCACGAACGCACGCCGCCTGCCCCAGACATCACCGAGCTTCGCGCCCAGAAGCATCACCGCCGCCATCGTGAGCGTGTAGAAGGTGATGGCAGCCTGCATCGCGGCGACCGTCGTGTCGAGATCCGCCACAACGGTAGAGATCGACACGTTCATGACCGTTCCGTCGAGCACCATGACGAACTGTGCGCAGCCCAGGATGACGACGACGGTCCACGCGCCGCTCTTCCGGGGCGGAGCCTCTCCGGTGTCGGCGACCTCGGACCCGGTCACAGCGGCACCGGCACGTCGGAACCGCCCTCGTGCGTGATCCGGCTCCCCAACTGCACGAGCGACGGGTCACCGATGAAGCCGCCGGCGACGACGGCCTGGCCCTGAGCGAACCGCATCGCCAGGTGGAGCAGCTCGGGCGGGACGGAGCCGAACACGTCGGCCAGCTCCGCGAGATCGCGAGGAGACGCGAGTTTCATGAGGACGAGGTTGTCGCACTGGCTCAGCACGTTGATCGGGATCTTCGAGGGTCGCTGCGTCGAGAGCAGCAGCCAGAGTCCGAACTTGCGTCCTTCCGCAGCGATCTGGGTGATCCGTTCGGTGAGCGCCCGCTGGACCGGGGAGACGGGATCCGCACTGCAGATGTTGTGCGCCTCGTCGATGACGATGAGGATCGGATTGCGTTCTTCACGCTTCGCCCAGAGATGATCGAGCATGCTGAGCGCGGCGACGTGGGGCTCAGCCGGCGACCGGAATCCGCCGAGGTCGAGGACCGTCGCCCTCGGCCGCTCGTCGACGACGTCCTCTGCGGATCGACCTCCCCATGCCCACAGGTCCCAGTCGAGGACCCCGAGGTTCTCGATGCGACTCGCGAGCGCATGGCGAGCGGTGGCGCCTTCCGCTCGCAGCGAGGGGACGAGGTCCCGACCGCCGAGGACGCCGAGCTCGTTCTCGAGGTGCACGAGCACGTTGTACTCGTCACGGTCGATGATGGGGTCGAGCCCCAGAACCGCGGCGCGCGACGCGAGCGGGAGATCGACGAATCGGACTCGGAGATGGTCTGAGCCCGTTGCGGTCGAACGGAGCACCCTGACGTCATCGAACGGGTCCGGCCCCCGGCCCGATGACGTCGCCTGGCGGGATGCCGGCAGCGGTTCGCGTCGCTCCCCGAGGCGGACGAAATCGGCGTTCGGATCGAGGATGAGCAGCGGGAGCTTGGTTTCCAACAGCAGCTGCTCGAGAACGACGCCCAGCGCGTAGGTCTTCCCGGAACCGCTCTGCCCGCACCAGAACGTGTGCCGGTTGAAGCGCCTCGCGTCGAGCTCCGCGCGGGGGAGCGGAGATGCAGCACCACGCGCGGGGCCGCCGCCGTCCTTGCCGCCCGGCACCGTGTCGGGCTCCAACAGGGTCCCGATGTCCAATGGATGTCGCGTCATCGTGTCCTCGCTCCTTGCCTCGTCACACCTCGTCTGCGGCTCGTCACACGCCGAGCGCGGCCGGGACTCGCCCGGACTCGACTGCGCCGACCAGCGCTGCATGGTCGAGTTCGTTCTGGTCGGCGTACTCGACCGCGAAGCGCCCGATCGCGTCGTCGAACCGTTCGCTCTTCCCGAGGTATGCGGCGATGGCGACGCGGTCGCCCGTTCGGGCGTGGGCGCGAGCGAGTGTTTCAGCGCACAGTCGCGCGTAGAGCAGCGCACCTCGAACGCTCGCCCGGTCGAGGTCGACGGAGCCCTTCCAATCGGCGAGCTGTCTGAGGTAGTAGTCGCGGTTGACTTCGTCCTCTGAGGCGACTCGTTGCCAGCCCAGGAAGATGTCCGAACTCGCCTGCATCGCCCTCTGACCCCGCACGACTCGTTCGCCGTGGGTCTCATACCCGCTCGGCCCCAGGAACGCTTCGAGGACGGAGGGCTGGGCTTCTTTGGCCTGCAGGAACAGCGGATCGTCGTCGTCTCGTCCTCGGAGCAGGATGATCCAGGCGCGCGTACCCACACTGCCCACACCGACCACTTTCCGAGCGAGGTGCACGTACTCGAACTCAGCGACGGGATGAACGTCCCCCGGCAACGTCGATCGGTACGACGCGAGCAACTCGCGCATCGTGCGTTCCGTGGAGGCGCGGTCGATGGCGCGCTCGTCGAGTTCCTCGATCGGCACGATGAGAGGTGGGTCCGACACGATCTGAAGCGAGTCGTCCTCCCGTCGGGCGAGCTTCGCAAGGGAGCGTGTACTGTCCCGAGTCCGCGCACGTTCGAGGATCGCAGCGGTGTTCCTGGTCTGCTTCGACCCGACCCGTGCCGCCGCCCGTTCCGCTCGGACGAATTCGCTGATGCGGTCGGCGTCGAGCCGGTCGTACCAGGCGTCGAGGACCCGCGCGGATGCCGCGTGGCGCAGGAGCTCGCGGTAGTGCCGAGCGACCGCAGTGGTGATTCGTCGACGGTCCGCCTTCCGGAATCCGCTGGCGCGTCCGGCAACCTCGAAACTCGTCGCGAGCCGCTTCACGTCCCATTCGAACGGTCCGGGGAGCGTCTCGTCGAAATCATTGATGTCGAACACCAGCGTGCGCTCCGGGGTGCCGAAGACGCCGAAGTTCGCCAGATGAGCGTCGCCGCACAGCTGCACGGTCAGCGGGGTGCGAGGGAGCGTGCTGAGGTCGGCGGCCATGATGGCGGCGCCTCCACGGTAGAACGAGAACGGTGACGACGCCATCCGGCCGTACCGGATCGGCACGAGCTCTGGGACGCGCGTGGCCGCCTGAGCTTCGAGCCCGTCCACCGGATCGAAGCGGTCGTCCGCGGCGCTCCACCCGCCGAGTGCGGATCTCGGAACGGCGGCTCGCACCGATTTCCCACCTGCCGCCCTGTCCGTGAAGGTCGCGCTCGCTCCGATCACCGCTCTCACCGCTCTCGCCCCGGGACCGCTTGCGAACGCGCTGTCGGAGCGGATCCGTCCGATGAAGAGCCGGCTGCGGCCTTGGCCTTGCGCGCGGCCTTCGCTGCCTGGTCGGTCTCCTTGAGGATCGTCCTGGTCTCGCTGATGTCCCCGAGTGCCGGTCGCCACTGCCGCGCATCGGGATTCGCGTCGACGAGGATCGTCCGGGCGAGCAGCGTCAGCGGGATGGCCAGAATCGCCCCGACCGGTCCGAGGACAGCCGCCCAGAGGAGCACCGAGAAGAAGGTGAGCGTTTGACTGAGCGAAACGGCCTTGCCGACGAATCGCGGTTGCAGGATGGTCTGCAGGATCGAGTTGATGACGCCGTACACGACGATCACGGCGATGGCTGTAGGCCAGCCTCCCACGAGGAGTCCGAACACGATGGGCGGGATGAGCGCAAAGAAGTAGCCGATGTTCGGGATGAAACTGCAGAGGAAGACGAGCAGCCCCCAGAGGAGCGCCGCAGGAACCTGGAGGAGGACGAGCGCCAACGCGCTGAAGACGCCCTGCGTCACTCCGAGCACGGTCGTCACGACCATGTACCGGCGCACGTTGACCGCATAATCGCCGATCGCAGCGACGAATTCGGGCTTCGTCCGCGAGAGCTGGCGCAGCACCGTGGGGATGTAGGTCGCGTCCGCGGACATCACGATGAGCATCGTCAGGACGATGACGAGGGCACCGGTGATGCTGAACGCACTGCCGAGGATGCCGGTGAAGAACGCGAGGATGTGTGAGGGATCGAAACCGCTGGCCACGGCCGCGACCTGGGCCTGATCAATGCCGAGGGTGTTCAGCCATCCAGCGATCATCGCTCCGATCGAGGCGAGTTCATCCGCGTAGTCCGGCAGCATGGACGCGAATTGCGCAAATGCGATGACGAGCGTGCAGGTGAACCCGGCGAGGAGCGCGAACACGACGAGGATGACCGTGCCCGTGGCAACGCCGTGCGGGACACCGCGCCGCTCCAGCAGGATCCGGACCGGGTGTCCACAGATGCTCAGGACGAGGGTCAGCAGGACCGGTGCGAGGATGTCCCTCAGCGAGCTCAGGCCACCAGCCGCGACCACGGCGGCCGCCAGTCCGACCAGGATGACCGTGCCGCGTGGAAACGTGCGCGCTGGCGACGCTGTCGTGGCACTGGGCGCGATGAGAGGGGCTGGCGGGTCGGGCACGGACATCGCATCCTCCAGACGACTGCGCGGGGCGGCGCCGTCTCCAGCTCACTGTCCGCCCCTTCACCCGCCGCCGATTCACCCGACTCGGGTGATTCAATCGACGTTGTGCCTGCGCGCGCGGACGTCGAGCGGTATCGTGTGCCGAGCGCGTACCACCACGATGCGGCATCTGGTGCGTCACGCGGATGGGAACAGGACAGATGAGCGCAGACATCGGACGCATCGACGTGACGTTCTCCGGGCAGATCGGCATCGAGATCAAGGGCGACGTCTGGTCCTGCGTGGAGGTCCCCGATTCCGTCCGGCTGTTCGGCACGGGGAAAGCGCTCAAGATCGTCGGTCGAGTCGATGACGAGCCGATCGCGGTCGCGCTGATGCCCACCGGCTCAGGCGGTCACATGCTGTCGATCAGTGCGAAGCTCCGCAAGAAGCTCGGCAAGGACGTGGGCGACACGGTCACCGCGCACCTGACGGAGCGCCCCCGCTGACCGCACGACTCGGCCGACGCGAGCTGCACCACCTGGCGATGCGGAGGTCACTGAGGCCGAATCGCCCGTCGGGCAGGGCTCGGCGGATACTCGCCTCGTCGAACGCCCGCTGCGGCTTGATGGCGTCGGGCAGCTCCGGCGCCGGAGGCGCCGCTTCCGTGACCCCTTCGGCGAGCATCATCGCCTGCGCCTTTGCGACGAGCGGCGTGACCATGGCCCACTCGGTCAGCTGAGCGAGCACTCGAATCGTCCAGACTGGCACCCTCACGTAGACGGGGTGCCGGTCCGCGACGCCCGCGATGCGACGAACCGCTGCTCCGAGTTCGAGCTCCTCGGCACCCATGAGCGCGACGGTCGGCTCATCGATGCGACCTTCGAGCGCCGCGAGCAACACATCGACCGCGTCGTCAACGGGAAGCGGACGTACGCGCTTCTCGGTGAACCCCACGGTGGCGAAGATCGGGAACGTCCGAACTGCGCGAGTGACGTGGTCGACCATGTGGTCGCCCGGTCCGTAGATCATGCCCGACTTGAGGATCGTGTGGGCGATGCCGGACTGGCGGACGAGTTCTTCGGCCGCCCATTTGCTCTCGTGGTAGCCCGAGCCGCAGTCCGGTCGTGCTCGGAGGAAGCTGAGGAGCACGATCCGCTTCACCCCGGCCCGTCGTGCCGCTTCGATCACGGCCTTCGTCCCGTCGACGTGGACGTGTTGGAAGGTCTGGTCGCCGAGCTCCCGGTTGATGCCGGCGCAGTGGGCGATGGCGTCGCAGCCGGCGAACGCTTCGGCCAAGGCATCGACGTCGTCGATCGCGACACCGGTCCGGCGGGACACGATGACGGTGTCCGCCGGGTCGAGTCGAGCAGCGAGATGGCGGCCGACGAAGCCGGTGCCGCCGGTGATGGCGATTCTCATAGGTGGCCTTCCTCTGACGTCCGGCGAGGTGCCGGCGGGTCTGAAGCTACACTGTATTTCGCTTCATTGCTAAATTGCAACTGTGCTACATTGAATCCATGACGGACACGGCATCGGACATCTTCGCGGCCCTCGCACACCCGACCCGACGGCAGATCCTCCAGGATCTGAAGGACGGCGAACTCGCCGCGGGGGAGATCGCAGCGAAGTTCAACGCGACCGGACCGACGATCTCACGGCATCTGAGCGTGCTCCGCCAGGCCGGTCTCGTCGCCGAGCGCCGCGATGCGAACCGCATCCTGTACTCGCTCGTGGGGGAGAGGCTGGCGCTCTCCGTCGGCGATTTCCTCTCAACCGTGTGCCCGGAGCAGATCGTGCTCCGTGAGGTGCGGAAGCGCAGTACCCCGAAGCCCGCCGAGGCCTGACGTGACGTCGCTCACGACGATCCTCACGCCCTGGTATCGTCGGCCGGCCGGTCGGGTCGGAGGTGACGCGCTCGAACCGGGATCGGTTGCTCCGACTGCGATCCTGGACCTGGAGTCCGCCGACGTGGCGAGCCTCGTCGAACGAGCCCGCACCATGGCCGATCTCGCGGACCAGCCGTCCGTGCTCGAAGCGGCCCATTCGATCATCCGTGACGAGGTACGCGCGGTCTATGCCATGGACGAGAGCACGCCGGCGTCCAACACCCTCGCCCGAGGATACGGTTCATGCAGTCAGCGTCTCGCGATCCTCGAGAGCGTCGCGCGAGCGATCGGCGTCCCCACACGGGTCCGAGCCCTCCTGATCGACCGGTCGTTCTGGTACCCGCGCTTCCCGCACGTCGGGTTCCTCCTGCCTGAGGAGATCCTCCTCGTGTGGCCGGAATTCGAGGTCGACGGCTGGCTCTCCGCCTCGGAACTCTTCGGATCCATCGGATGCCGCGCTGGAGGCGGGTTCACGAACAGCGGTTCGGAGACCCTGTTCGAGGCGGTCGGCCGATGCGCCGTCGACTGGGACGGCGCCACCGACGGGGGAGTGTTCGACCTCTCGCGGTTCGTTCGCGCCGATCACGGGACGTTCGCGAGTCGCGACGAAGCATTCGAGCGGCTCGGCCAGACGCTCTGCACTCCGACCCGGATGGTCATCGATCCCGTCATGCGCCGCATCGCCGCGTAGTCACCGATCGCTTTCGGTACGATCGACCGCGCCGTCCAGACGAACGCCGGTCGCTCGCCTCCTAGGATGAACGGGTGATGCCCCGTACCCCGTCCGAGCGCACGCTGCGAATCATCCAAGGCGTGTGGGTCATCGGGTTCCTCGTCGGAACGAGTACGCACGTCGCCGATCTCATCTTCGGCGGTCTCAACGTGTACGAGGCGTTTCCGCCCGGGAACCGCGTGTTCTGGATCTCTCTGACGCTGCTCGATCCACTCACGGTCACGCTCATCCTGCTCCGACGACGGGCGGGGATCGCATTGGGCGTCGCCGTCATGATCGCGGATGTCGCCGTGAATTGGACGGTCTTCTCCACCATCGGCGGGCTCTCCCTCTTCGGCGTGCTGAATCAGAGCGCCTTCGCCGCGTTCGTGCTCGCCACCACCCCGCTGCTCTGGCGGCGGTTCGGTCGGTCGGCTGGGCGCACGTCGGCAGAGTAGTCGGCAGGTCTGCAAGGAGGGTCGCCAGGAAGAGTCCTCGGTCAGCGCACCCAACGCGCTCGCTCGTAGACGACGCGCGAAGCGAAGACCCGAGACTCGATGAGCTCCAGAGGAATGGCAGCGGGCAGTGGCGGGAGATGAGGCGTGCCACCGCCGACGATCGTTGGATCGCGGAACACTCGCAGTTCGTCGAGCAGATCGAGCTCGATCGCCTCTGCGGCGAGCATCGCACCACCGATGGAGACATCTCGGTCCGTGTTCCGGGTCGCCTCGGCGATCTCCTCTGCGAGCGAGCCCGTCGCCAGACGGGCGGTTCCCTGGACGGAGGTCAGCGTGCGACTGAAGACGATCTTCGGGAGCGCGGTCCACACGTCGGCGAATGCTGCTCCCTCCGGCGTCTGTCGGAGGGAGGGATCGGTCTCCCACACGAGCATCGTCTCGTACAAGCGTCGACCCAGCAGGTACGCGCCGAGTTCGCCCACCTGTTCGAGGTGGAACTGAAGCAGTTCGTCGCTCGGCTGCGTCCAGGTGAAGTCGCCGTCGCGATCGGCGATGTACCCGTCCATGGAGACGGTTATCGAGTAGATCAACATGCGACGAATCTGCCACCCGATGCGCTCGGACGCAACGACTGTCTGCTTGCCCGTCGGATCACGCCGAGGTGAGCGAGCGCGGACCGACTCGTGATCGCGATCTCCGTTGCCCGATGAGGACTCCGGCGAGGACCAGCGCCGTCCCGATCGCTTGTCTCGGACCGAACGATTCGGCCGCGAGCAGCGTGCCGAGCAGGACCCCCGTCAGCGGATTGAGGAGTCCGATGAGTCCGACGGTGCCCGTCGGAAGGTGCCGCAGCGCCGTGAACCAGGCGACGAATGCCAGCGCGGTCGCGATCACCGTCACGTAGGCGAACGCCGCGACCGCCGGACCGTCGACCATCGGCGGCGCACCCTCGAAGCACACTGCGAACACGAGGAGCAGAAGACCGCCCGCGACCAGTTGCCACGACGTGACGGTGATGATCGATTCGGTCGACGACCATCGCTTGGTGAGGACGAAACCGACGGACGACATCAGCATGGCCGCGAGCGACGCTGCGACGCCCCACGGACTCACGACCGTGGACCCCTGCACCAACAGGACGCACACCCCGGCGAAGCCGACGACTGCTCCGATGATCGAGGCCGTCGCCGGCCGCTCGCCGAGAAGCGGCCACGCGAGGAACAGCAGCACCGCCGCCGATGTCGCCATGATCGTCGACGCGATGTTGGACGGGAGGAGTTGCGAGGCGACGTAGATCAACACGAAGAATGCTCCGACGTTGAGCGCTCCGAGGACGAGGGACTTCCACCACCATGATCCGTGAGGCAGACGAGGACGGATGAGGACGAGGAGCAATCCGGCCGGCAGCGCGCGGATCGCCGCACCCCACAGGGGGGCGTCCTCGGGGAGGAACTGCCGCGTCACGTAGTAGTTCGACCCCCAGGCGATCGGCGCGATCGCTGCCACGAGGACCCATCTCCATTTAGCTTCCATGGAAGCTACTATAGCTTCCGAGGAAGGTAAGCTGTCCACGTGAGTGAAGACATGGACCGTGTGGCCAGGATTCAAGACGAGTGGAGGCGGGAACGCCCGGATCTCGATGTGAGCCCGCAGGGCATCATCGGCCGCCTGCATCGGCTGGCCGCCCATCTCACCGACGAACTCGTGGCCGTGTACGCACGCCACGGACTGGGGGAGGGGGAGTTCGACGTCCTGGCGACGCTTCGCCGAGCCGGCGCTCCGTACCACCGTGCTCCTGGTGAGCTGGCCGAGCACACGATGGTCACGACCGGGGCGATGACGAAGCGGATCGATCGTCTCGTGGAGGCCGGATTCGTCGAGCGCCTCGCTGGACCGGGGGACGGCAGACGACGGATCGTCGCGTTGACACCCGCAGGCCTTGCGACGATCGATGCTGCGTTCACCGACCACATGGCCAACGAACGTCGACTCGTCGATCAGCTGGCTCCCGAGGACCGAGAGGCGATCGAACCGATTCTCACGAGATGGTTGCTCGACTACGAGTCGATCGCGGCTCCCTGACGACTCGCGGAGTCGTCGAGCTGCACGCGGAGCGTCGCAGTGGGCGCCGTGAGCACGTGCAGGGCGACCGCTCCATCCGGCATCGGCACCTGCCCGATGTCCTCGAGCCGCCAGTGACGATACATCGCCCTGGCTTTGAGAGCTCGCTCGTAGACGCCGATGAACACCTGCGATTCGGGACAGTCGCTGAGGAGTCCACGCAAGCATCCGCCGGCGATCCCGCGGCCGCGTTCCGACTCGCGCACCGCGAGTTCGTGGACGATGAGCGCTTCGTCCGGCCTGGAGAGCGCTGTCGCGGCCGCATCGGCGCTGTCGGCGAGCTGGGACAGTATCCCGCGCCACGGCGCATCGTCTCGAAGCCCGTGAGCGAGTGCGAACCCGACGAGTTGATCGCCCCGGCGCGCAGTGATGAGACGACCGCTGACGTGCCCCAGCTGGTCCGACCCCCACTTGGTGATGGTCGCGAGTTCTGCGGCATCCTCCGCGTAGGGTTCAGCGGTGAACGTCTCGATGAACAACTCCGCGACATCGGACCACACGTCATCTGGTGCGGTTCCGGCGAAGGCGGCGTACTCGACAGGCGACGTCATGCAGTCAGCCTAGGTGCGGAAGTCCTCACGCCAACGTCACGCAAGGACTTCCCGGCAACACGCTCGCGATGACGTCCGGTAAGGATGCGACGTCGCTGCCGAACGCGGAGAGCGGTGCGTAGACGAGCGATCTCGGGAGCCACCTGCCCTTCCACACGGCCGTCACGACGAGGTAGCCGTCCTCCACTGTTGCACGGTCGTAGTCGTCCCAGGCGTACGTATGGCTCTGGTCCGACGACCGTGAGTGCCAGCCGGACGCATCGAGTGTCACTTCGACACTGGCGCCGTGCGGAACGGCCGGCGTGAGGCTCTTGCGCAACGAGTGCATCAGAACAACGCGGATCACCACAACGAGCAGCAGCAGTGCCGCGAGGACGCCTGCGAGCACCCAACCCACCGCGAGTCCCGTTGTCAGAACGAGAGCGGTGACGACGGCGGCGAGGGCGCAGACGACGATGAGGAACGGCCAGCGCAGGATGGACGGACGCAGACCCGACACGAAGTCGACCATCGCGCGCCGCTCTCGCTCGACGTCGACGCTCCAGCTGCCATGGATGGCCGGGGGAGTCGGCGACTCCTCAACCGGTGGTGCCGGTGTCACTGCCGCCGGTTCCTGATCGAGTCCACCATGCGTGCCAGAGTAGCAACGTGCAGAACGCCGGTCGCCACCTCGTGGTGCTCCGGAAGCCCGATACGCTCGACAGATGAGTTCCAAGGTCCGCATCGTCGCCCGTGCCGTCAGCGTCGCAGGTTTGGCTGCGCTGTCCGCCGTGCACGTCATCTGGGCGAGTGGTTCGTCGTGGCCGGCGAAGAGTACGGAACGATTGGCGGAAGCGGTCGTGGGCCAGACCGTTGAGATGCCGGGCAGACTCCCCACCGCCGTCATCGCAGCTGGTGCAGCTGGTGCAGCCTGCCTGGTGTCAGGTGGTCTGGGTGAACGTGGCATCGCCCGCTTCGGCGCTCGCTTCACGGGAACGGCGATGCTGCTCCGCGCAGTGCTCGGCGGGGACGTCGCCCTTGCGGCGCTCGGCCTTCCGCCTTCGAGCCAGACATTCCGACGCCTCGACCGTCGTTACTACCGTCCATTCGCCGCACTGCTTGGCGGTGCGCTGTGGATCGCTTCCTCTCGCGATCGCAAGCACGGCGCGTGAGGCTCGAACGCCCGACTATTGCCGCCCATGGACGGCGCCCAACACATGTGCAGTGAACTGTTCCGCGACCGGCGACATGCCTTCGCCGACACGCTGGACGAGTGCGATCGTGTTCGCGATGCGAGGTCCCTCCACGAGCACTCGCGCCAGAACGCCCTGCTCGATGCCGTCGTGGGATTCCAGCCCTGACGCGAGGGCGACACCGCACCCTGCGGCGACGGCTTTGATCGTCTCCGCGGCGCCGCTGCACTGCAGCGCGACGGCGGGCAGAGGGACACCGTTGGCCCTGCACAGCTCCGCGAGAAGGTCCTGACCAGCACTGCCGGGTTCCCGCATGACGAACGGCTCGTGAACGAGCCTCGCGAGCGGGACTGATCGCCCCGCCAGCGGGTGTCCTCGATCGACGACGAAGCCGATCTCGTCGTCGAGCACGTGCGTTTCGGTCAGCCCGGTCGGCGGCGTGCGCCCTCCGCCGACGATCGCCAGGTCTGCCTCGTAGTGGAGGACGCGCTCGAACGCCTCCTGAGCGTTCGACGTCGTGAGCGTGATGTCGACGTCGGGTCGCTGCCGCTTCCACTCGGCGATCCAGCGGGGGAGCAGCATGTTCGCCGGGAGGGATGTGGCGGCGATGCGCAGGCTCCCCGTGTCACCATCGCGGAGCCGTCGCGATTCTCGCTCGATGTCGCGTTCGAGGGCGAAGAGGACACCTGCTCGTTCGGCGAGCCGCGCTCCGGCCGGCGTCGGTGCGATGCCGCGCCCGGATCGTCGAAGCAGGCTCAAGCCGAGTTCACGTTCGAGGTTCCGCACTTGTCCAGTGACTGCAGGTTGGGTGAGATGGAGACGCTCGGCCGCTTGTGTGACGCTGCCGGTCTCGACGACGGCATGGAACATCCGCAACGCGTGCAGATTCATCTCGGCACCTCTCATAGATTTGGCTGATGTATCGACCAGAATAAACGATTAGTGCGATCGATTCCGGGTTCGTACCGTGAAGGCATGAAGTTCTTGTGCATGGAGTGCCGACTGGAGTTCGACCGGGGCCTGACGACCGGATACCGATGCGCGTGCGGGGGACTGATCGACGTCGAGCACGACTTCAGCGCCCTCGACCCGGACGAGCTCAAGCGGGTCTTCGACGTCAGGCTCGCCGACCGCGGCACTCCGTTGTCCGGGGGAGTGTGGCGCTACAAGGAACTCGTCCACCCGGAGCTGCCCATCGAGCACATCGTGACGAAGTTCGAGGGAGACACCGGCCTGTACTCGAACGACGGCCTGGCCGAGTTCGCCGGTGTGCGACGCCTGTGGTTGAAGGCGCAGAGCGAGAATCCGAGCGGATCGTTCAAGGACACGGGGATGACCGTTGCGGTTTCCCACGGACAATGGTTGGGCCACGAACGTTTCGCGTGCACCTCCACGGGGAACACATCCTCCTCGATGGCGATGTACGCGGCTCTCGCGGAATGCGAGGCGGTCGTCCTCCTGCCGTCCGAGGGCGTGTCCGAGAACAAGGTTCTGCAGACCCGGGCGTACGGAGCTCGCCTCGTTCGCACGGAAGGGGGCTACGACGAAGGGATCCGGTTCCTCGAACAGCACGCGACCGAACTCGGGCTCTACGTCTGCAACTCGATCAATCCACTTCGCATCGAAGGGCAGAAGAGCTTGGCGTTCGAGCTCGCTCATCAGCTGGGCTGGACGCTCCCTGACTGGCTCGTCGTCCCAGGCGGGGCACTCAGCAATGCATCGGCGCTCGGCAAGGGGCTGGGCGAACTGCACCGTGCGGGCTTTATCGACTCGTTGCCGAGGATCGCCATCGTGCAGGCCGAGGGTGCGGCCCCGTTCCACCGCATGCTGCAGGCCGGTGACGCCTCGCTCACGGCGGAGCCGTCGCCGCACACGGTCGCGTCTGCTCTGAACATCGGCGACCCGCCCAATTGGCCGAAAGCCATGCGGTACGCGATGCAACAGACGGACGGAGTCACCGTCGCCGTCTCGGACGATGAGATCCTGGACGCGAAATGGCGGATCGACCGGAGCGGGATCGGCTGTGAGCCCGCGTCCGCGGCATCGCTCGCCGGTCTGCGCTCACTCGTGGCTTCGGGTGTGATCCAGGCCGATGCGACCGCGGTGTGCGTACTCACGGGGAACCTCCTGAAAGACACCCAGTCGATCGCGGCTTCACTGCGGCGCCAGGTCACGCCGGAGCGAGAGGAGTGGGAGGCCCTGCTCGCCCGCTGAGACGGATCCAACGGACATGTGCGTCCACCCGCTCCCGGTCGCGGCGAACGGGATCAGCCCTTCGTGAGATCTTGCGCGAGCATCACGATGATGCCGCTCGGGCCGCGCAGGTAGGAGAGCTTGTAGACGTCCTGGTAGTTCGCGATGCCGCGGAGCGGGTGGCATCCGTGTTTCGCCGCGATCGCGATGGCCGCGTCGATGTCGTCGACGGAGAACGCCACCCGATGCATCCCGATCTCGTTGGGCAGCGTCGGCTCGGTCTCTATCGCGTCCGGGTGCAGATACTCGAAGAGCTCGATCCTCCCGTGACCGTCCGGTGTCTGGAGCACCGCGATCTTCGCGTGATTGCCGTCGAGGCCGACAGCGGTGTCGGCCCATTCGCCGCTCACGGTGTCGCGACCGACGAGGGTGAGGCCCAGGTCGGTGAAGAAGGCGATCGTCGCTTCGATGTCGCGAACGGCGATGCCGACGTTCTCAAGTGTGATGGACATGTGATGCATGCTACCGAGCAGCCCGATCTCGGGGGAGAGGCGGTGCAATCCGCTCGCTCGGTACGCTGTGCCGATCAGCCCCCGCGCACCGAGTCCTCTACCCGCCCCAGTGCTCCAAGCACTCGGACATCGATCGGCGTTCTCGTGTCCACGGCCGTGATGAGGACGAATGTCGCCCGAGCAGCGAGCCGCGCGCCATCCCCACCGTTCGACCCTGTGACGCCGGGGATGGGCGCGATGAGTCGTCCGACGTCCATCATGCCGAGGTGCGCCACACCGTCGAGCGTCAGGCGGGCACCCACCCCACCTGCCAGGAGGCCGTTCAACGCCTGGTCGTACTCCGGATTCGGATCCATGTCACCCGCCACGATCGCGAGGATCGGCTGGACCAATGCGGTACCGCCGGGGGAGCGGGGCATGCCGTCGATGTCGACGACGCCCATGATGCGGTCGTCGATCCTGGCGGCTTCAATGGCGGTCGCGCCGCCCGCCGAGTGCCCTGCGGCGATGATCCTCGTCAGGTCGGCTGCCGCGAGGTCGGGCGTGCGGGAGGAGTCTGCCTCGAGGTGATCGATGACGGCGCGCACGTCCGCGGCCCTGACACCGATCGCTCGATCGGCCGCGGCCTGGTCCGCTGCGTCGTCACCGGTGGACGTCGCCTCGTCGGTTGCGATGGAGCCGTCGACGAGCTCGGTCGCAATCGCGTCGTACGGATGATCGACGGCGATCACGATGACCCCGTTGCTCGCGAGCTCCTCGGCCCACGAGGTGAAGAACCATCGAGTGCTGGCGAAACCCGGCGACGCGATGACGACGGGGGAGGACCCCGCGGCCGCATCGCCGTTCCACGTCGCTGTGCTCTTCGCGCGAAGCAGGCTGTCGAAGAGGACGGGTGGCACGCCGTACTGGTCCGCGAGGGCCGTCGTGAGCTCCGCGGCGGGCGCCTCCTCGGGAAGATACTGGGCCGGCGCACCGTGCCTCGCGGCTGGGTACCACACGGTGACCGGGAGTGAACGACGCTCTCCCGGCCCTCCACCGCCGTGCGCGTCGCGACTCGTGTCCGTCCAGACGTGCGCGGTGACGCCCACGGCATCCGGGCCGGACGGTGACGGCACGAGAACCGGTGGAAGGAGCCACGCGGCGCCCGCGATCCCGACCACGCCGATCCCGAAGAGCGAAGCACCGGTGACCGCCAACTTCGGAGCCCTGAGGGAACGCAACCACATGACGATGACAGCGGTGAGAGCCGCACCGCCCACGAGCGCGACCACCTGCGGCCTCGCACCTTCGAGCACCACGGCGACGACGAGCAGCAGGACGGTGATCGACCCGGCGACGACAACGGGCACAGGACTTCGTCGGCGGGTGACGACCCCCGCAATGAGAGTGATGAACAACATCAGTGAGGCAGAGACGTCGATCCAGGGCACGGGCGGGCTCCTCGTGGTGCGTGAGTATCGGGATGTCCACCGTAGATTCCGCGCGAACGGACGTGCGTCAGCCCTGAGCAGCTCTCACGTCATGCCGGAGGATGATCCGCGGCCGAGGATGCGACGCGGACGTTCCCGGCACCGCCGGTGGCCATGTAGTCGAGTCTGCGCAGCGTTTCGATGTTCCGGACCCACAGTGGAAGGTCGAGGATCAGTTGCGGGATCCAGCTGCCGGGACCTTTCACAGCGCGTTCGGTGAGCCGGACGACGCAGCCCGCGCCCCGACGCTTGACCTCGATCGTGACTCTGGCCTCACCGAGGGGCCAGCCCTTGGGCTGGATCACCATGCGGTGGGGCGGGTCCCATTCCAAGGATGTTGTGGCGTCGTTCAGGAGTGCGGGCCACACTCCGAATGAGTGATGCAGTTTGGACCGTTCGCCGGGCCAGCTCGCGTCGACATCCCGCATTCGTGATGCGCCCACCACCCAGCCGGGGAACAGCCATCCGTCGGCGAGGACGGCGAAGACGGCCTCTGGGGTGCAGCGCATGACGCGTGTGTTCGTGGACATCGATTCTCCCGTTCGACCGGCGCCGTGTCAGTGCGGACGCCGGGTACACCGTACGTCGATGCATGATCGTCGTGGTGGGGGTTGCGCTCGGCACGCTCGCGCTCGTCGAGTTCTCGCCTATCGGACCTCACACGGACCACCGGTGGGCGCCCGAGCAGGAAATCCGCCATGAGACCGCGAACCGCTCCGACCATGTTGCGTGCCGGACGCCGCCCTGAAGCGGTCTATCGCCACCGATTCGTCAGCTAGAGGGCGAGGCGTTGGGCGAGCGTATCCGCGATCGCTGACATGCCGGCATCGTTCGGATGGAAGGACGAGCCCGTTCGCTCGAGTGACGGCTGGAAATCGAACACCCATGGCTCCGATGATCCGAGTCCGTGACCCACACTCAACTGCGACGCTTTCACGAGCTCTGCGCCAGACCGCTCAGCCGCGATGCGGTACCCCATGGCGAGTGCTTCCTGGATGTGCAGAAACGACTCGAGTTCGGATGGAGAGAAGATCGAGACCTCGGTGTTCCGATCGATCACGGTCAGGTAGTCCACGAGGACGACGCGGGCGTGCTTCGCGCGGAGTCGGACTTCGGCGACGACTGTTGCCAGGCCCTCCGCCACTGCCTCGATACGCTGCTCGGTCGGCTCCGGGATCCCCGCGGCGAACCCTTGGGCGAGCATGGCGACCATCGGGCCGTCTGGCTGGAAACGCGACCACGCGGTGTACAGCATCGAGCCGGCGAACTGGAGATCGTTGCCGCCCGCGGTGATCGTGACGAGGTCGGCATCAGCCGGCAGACCGTCGATCTGTGGTGGGAACTCGACGCCTGCCATGGTCTGCTGGGGCGTGTCGAGGATGGTGGCGGTCGTCGCGCCGGACACGGTCAGGTCGGTCAGCTGGGCGCCGAACCGTGCAGCCAACAGGTGTGCGTAGTTGCGGGATGACCGCATCGCGTTCGCGTCCTCCACCGGCTCGATGCCGGGCCCTGCTGCGAACGAGCTTCCCAGTGCGGCCATGTTTCGGTACTGCGTCATGTTCTCAGCTCTCGATGCCGGATCGGAGGACGCCGATCACTGCGGGGATCCTGGCGACGTCCTGGCGGGTCGAGCCCACGTACACGATGATCGACAACAGGAGGTCGATCGTCGCTTCGATGTCCGCAGTCTCGGAGATCTGACCTGAGCGCACAGCTTCAGTGAGGCGCTTGCGGATGTCGGTCAGCGCGGGGCGACCGAACGCTTCGGCGAGTTGTGCGCCGAGCTCCGGTTCGGTCGCGCTGATCGCGGTCGAGGTCCTCAGGACTTCGCCGTATGGACCGCGCAGGGCGGTGGAGACGAGGTTCAGCCAGAGCGTGAGATCGGCCCAGACGTCATGTGTGTGGGGGACCGGATTGCTGGGCACGTCGAGGTAGCCACCGAGGATCGCGTCGGCGACCACGGCGGACTTCGTGGGCCACCACCGGTACAGCGTGCGTTTCGCGACCCCGCTGCCGGCGACGATACCCTCCATCGTCAATGCGTCGTACCCGCGCTCGGTGAACAGCGCCGCCGCGATGGTGAGGACCTTCTCTCGGATCTCAGGATCCCGTGGCCGCCCCCGTTTCGGTGGCTGAGGCGTTTCCGATGTGTTCACAGTGCCGAGGCTAACATCTGCCACTTGCAATTAGGAGACGATGCGTATTCAATTAGCCTGTCCACGTCGAAGGAGATGTCATGACCGACCCGATCTATCCGCCACCCGCCCCCGAGTACCTCAGCGACACCGCCCGCGCCGGGCTGAACGTGCCGATCGTGCGAATGCCGAACCCCGCTCTCGACGACGCGGCCGGCTGGACGGCGATGGTCGAACAGGCTGACACGATGATCGCCCAGATGCTTGGTGGAATGACGTTGCCTGCGACGTCCGCGCTTCAGGAGATCGGTGGCGTCCCCACCTACGTCGTCGTGCCCGACGGTGCTCCTGCCGGCGACGACTCACCCGTGTTCCTGAGCATCCACGGTGGCGGCCTGATCATGGGCGGCGGCGATCTGACCCGGGTGATGACCGAGATCAGCGCCATGAGCGCCCCGATCGTCCACTGGGCGCCGGACTACCGGATGCCGCCCACACACCCGTACCCCGCAGCGCTCGACGACGTCGTCGCCGTGTATCGGGCGCTGCTCGACGTGCGTGACCCATCGCGCATTGTCGTCGGCGGCGGGTCGGCCGGAGGCAACCTCGCTGCCGCACTCCTGCTGCGGGCGAAAGACGAGGGCCTCCCGATGCCCGCAGCGCTCGTCCTGCTCACCCCCGAGGTGGACCTCACCGAATCCGGCGACAGTTTCGTCACCCTCGCCGACGTCAGCGTCGGGCTGCAGAGCCTTCGTGACGCCAACCTCCTCTACGCGGGTGGCCAC
The DNA here is from genome assembly GCF_050587525.1 of Plantibacter lichenum. Taxonomy (NCBI): domain Bacteria; kingdom Bacillati; phylum Actinomycetota; class Actinomycetes; order Micrococcales; family Microbacteriaceae; genus Plantibacter; species Plantibacter lichenum. Next base: position 50,172 of record NZ_JBOBFT010000004.1, read on the forward strand.
GAGCTGACCGAACCATACCTCTCGCCGCTCTTCGGGGACGTGACGGGCTTCCCGCCCACGCTGCTCATCTCCGGCACGCGCGACCTGTTCCTCTCCAATACGGTCCGGATGCACCGCAAACTGCGGGAATCTGGGGTCGACGCCGACCTGCACATCTTCGACGCCCGTCCGCACGCCGGCTACGGCAACGCGCCCGAAGAAGCCGCCGTGTCGGCCGAGACCGCGGCCTTCGTCACGAAGCACCTCTCGCTCGCGGGGTGACGCGATCCGAGCTCCGCAACACGCACCGACACGTCGCACATCGACCAGATCCAACACTGAGGAGAACAGATGACCCAGACAGCCGTCATCACCGGCGGAACCGGCGGAATGGGGCTCGCCACTGCGCGAATCCTCGGCCGGGACCACCGCATCGTGCTGGCCGACCTCGATCACGTACGCATCGACCAGGCGGTGAACGATCTGGCAGAACTCGACATCGAGGCCGCCGGGTTCGTCTGCGACATCACGAGTCGAGCGTCCGTGGACCAGCTGTTCGCGAACGCCCGGGACGGCGGGCATCACGTCCGCGCCGTTGTGCACACGGCAGGCATCAGCCCGCAGATGGGAACGCCCGACCGGATCGCGCGCATCAACGGCATCGGCACGGTCAACGTGTCCCAAGCCTTCCTGAAGACCGCATCGGAGGGCGACGCGCTCGTGAACGTCGCCTCAACGGCTGGCCACGGATTGCCGAAGATCCTCATCCCGTTCCGAAGCTTCCCACTCGCAGAAACCGACCCTGCCGCGTTCGAACGTGTCATCGTCAAACGCGCCAGGGTCCTCGGAAAGAAGCTGCACAGCGGCATCGCCTATGGCCTGAGCAAGGCCTTCGTGATCTGGTACACCCGCGCACTCGCTGGCGCCTTCGGCACCAAGGGCGCCCGTGTCGTGTCAGTGTCGCCTGGCAGTTTCGACACGGCGATGGGGCAGCTGGAAAAGGATCACGGCGCGTCGGAGTTTCTCAAGGTCTCCGCGATCAAACGGTTCGGAAAGCCCGAAGAGGTCGCTGCCGTCCTCGCATTCTGTGCAAGTGAAGCGCCCGGGTACTTGACGGGCACTGACATCCTTGTCGACGGCGGCACTCGCGCCGGGCAGGAGTTCGCCAAGAAGCACTGAGGACGGCCATCGACGCGTCGTCGTCCATCCGGAGGCGCGCTCGTCCTGGACGACGACGGGGCGCAACTCGGGGAGGAACCGCGATTGTGCTGCGACGGTCAACCGTTCGTCGATGTCTTTCTGACGAGCGACCCGCGCGGGTCCTCCGCGACTCTTCGACCCCGTAGCTGAAGCCCGTTCGTGGTCCGAGGTCCACGAACGGTTCTCAGGTCTCGCGCAGGGGATCGGCGCGGAGTACAGCGCACATCGCTGCAGTACATCCGCGCCGATCCACCAGTGAGGTCACACGCGTGAGTGCTGCCGGGCTGCGTAAGCTTGTCGGGTGAGTGCTGACACCGGGGAGACGTCGCGGCCGCTGCGTGCGGCCATCGTCGTCAACCCGACCAAGGTGCGCCTGTCCGCGCTCGAGAGCTCGGTTGCGGCGCACGAGTCGACGTCGGGCTGGGCGGCGTCGGAATGGTTCGAGACGAGCGCCGACGACGATGGACGGGACGCCGTCGAGCGCGCGGCCGCATCAGCGCCTGATCTCGTCGTGGTCGCGGGCGGCGACGGAACCCTGCGCGCGGCGGCGTCCGTACTGGCGGGGAGTGGCATCACGATCGGCGTCGTCCCATCTGGCACCGGCAACCTGTTCGCGCGCGAGCTCGGCCTGCCGGTGAACAGCATCGACTCGGCGGTCGCGACGGCGTTCGACGGGCAGGACCGGCCGGTGGACCTCGGTTTCGCGCGACTGGAGCGCGCCGACGGAGACAGCGAGGAGCGGGCGTTCCTCGTCATGGCGGGCATCGGCCTCGACGCCCACATGGCCGCGCACACGAACCAGAGACTGAAGAAGCGGATCGGTTGGCTCGCCTACTCGGACCCCATCGCTCGGAGCATCCTCGGCAATCGCCGATTCGACATGGTCTACGGGCTGGATGACAAGCCCGACGTCGAGATGCGCGCGCACACCGTGATCGTCGGCAACTCCGGCAGCCTGACCGCGGGGATGCTGCTCATCCCGGACGCCGTCGTCGACGACGGACTCCTCGATGCCGTCGTCATGCGCCCGAAGGGTGGGGGAGGGTGGACCAACATCGGCTACCGCCTCGCGTTCAACCGCGTGCTGTACCGCACTCGATTCGGCCGGTTCGTCGGGCGATTGACGCCGAAGCCGCGGGCCATCCTCTACGCGCAGGCCAAAGCGCTCAGAGTGCGCTTCCGAGAGCCGCAGGAGATCCAGCTCGACGGCGACCCCAACGGCTCGGTCATGGCCGTCGCGCTGCGCGTGGAGCATCTCGCCCTGACCATTCGCGTGCCGAAGGGCTGAGCAGGAGCGCATGCGTAGCGCAAGGCCTGTCGCGTCAGCGTTGTCCAGCTCGTAGCCGGTCTCTTCGTCCGTTTCTCCCCATGCACCTCGGCTTCTCTTCTGCGCCATGCGAAAGCGCCACCATGGAGGAGTGGTCAAGACGAGTGAGTTGACATAATGTGCATTATCAGTGCAGTGCGCGTGTGGACGAGAAGAGGAGGTGTCACCGCTGCGACATCGTTGAGTTCCGTGTTTCCGACAGCGCCATGCAGAGCTGACGCCAGGCACGACCGCAAGCCGCGGGCGCTCCGAGAGACGCATCCGGAGAAACGTTCCTGAAGAACTGGTCAAGCGTTCCTCGAGAAAGGCTTCCGGTGAAGCGTTCCTCGAGAACCCATCGTCGAACCCCTCTCGCTCCGCTCGCCACTCTGCCGGCATCGGGTTGACATAACGTGACAGCGCCGGCCGCGGCCCGCGTCAGGCGCCCACGTAGCTCGCCAGATGCTTTCCGGTGAGCGTCGACTTCGCCGCGATGAGATCAGCTGGAGTGCCTTCAAAGACCACGAGCCCTCCATCGTGACCGGCCCCGGGGCCGAGATCGATGATCCAGTCCGCGTGCGCCATGACCGCCTGGTGGTGCTCGACGACGATGACCGACTTCCCCGCCTCGACGAGACGGTCCAAGAGCCCGAGCAACTGCTCGACATCGGCCAAGTGCAGACCCGTCGTCGGTTCGTCGAGGATGTAGACGTCGCCCTTCTCCGCCATCTGCGTCGCCAGCTTCAGCCGCTGTCGTTCGCCTCCGGACAGCGTCGTGAGCGGTTGACCGAGGCTCAGATACCCGAGGCCGACGTCGGCCAGGCGGCTGAGGATCGCGTGCGCCGCGGGCGTGCGCGCGTCTCCGGAGCCGAGGAACTCCTCCGCCTCCGTGACCGACATCGCGAGCACTTCACTGATATCGCGGCCGCCCAGGTGGTAGTCGAGGACGGAGGCGTCGAAGCGTTTTCCCTCACAGACCTCGCACACGCTCGAGACGCTCGCCATCATGCCGAGGTCGGTGAAGATCACACCAGCACCGTTGCAGTTGGGGCAGGCGCCCTCCGAGTTGGCGCTGAAGAGAGCCGGCTTCACGCCGTTGGCCTTGGCGAACGCCTTGCGGATCGGTTCGAGCAGTCCCGTGTACGTGGCCGGATTGCTTCGCCGCGAGCCGCGGATCGCGCCCTGGTCGATCGAGACGATGTCTCCCCCGGCGCCGTGCTGACGGTGCAGCGAACCGTGCACGAGCGAGCTCTTGCCAGAGCCGGCGACGCCCGTGATGACGACGAGCACACCGAGCGGGATGTCGACGTTCACGTCGCGCAGGTTGTTCTCGGTCGCGCCGCGGACCCGCAGGGCACCCGTGGGCTTCCGGACATCGGTCTTCACCGCGGCACGGTCGTCGAAGTGACGACCAGTGAGCGTGTCGCTCGCACGCAGCTCGTCGACGGTGCCCTCGAAGCAGATCGTTCCGCCGGACGCTCCAGCGCGGGGTCCGAGATCGACCACATGGTCCGCGATCACGATCGTCTCCGGCTTGTGCTCCACGACGAGCACCGTGTTGCCTTTGTCCCGCAATTGCAGGAGCAGGGTGTTCATCCGCTCGATATCGTGCGGGTGGAGTCCGATCGTCGGCTCGTCGAACACATAGGTGACGTCCGTGAGCGACGACCCCAGGTGACGGATCATCTTCGTGCGCTGCGCCTCGCCACCCGACAGCGTGCCCGCGGGACGGTCGAGCGACAGATATCCGAGACCGATCTCGACGAAGGAATCGAGTGTGTCCTTGAGCGCCTCCAGGAGCGGCGCGACGGACGGCTCGTGCACGTCTGCGACCCACGCAGCGAGGTCGCTGATCTGCATCGCACACGCTTCGGCGATGTTGATGCCGTTCACCCGGGAGGAGCGCGCACCCTCGTTCAGCCGGGTTCCACCGCAATCGGGACAGGTCGTGAACGTCACCGCGCGGTCGACGAAGGCGCGGATGTGCGGCTGCATCGCCTCGCGGTCCTTCGAGAGGAACGACTTCTGGACCTTGGGGATCAGTCCCTCGTAGGTCATGTTGATGTCGCCGACCTTGACCTTGACCGGTTCCTTGTAGAGGAAGTCGTCCAGTTCGCGCTTGCTGTAGTCGCGGATCGGCTTGTCTGGATCGAGGAAGCCGGAACCGGTGAAGATCTTCACGCCCCACCCGTCGGCCGTGTAGCCGGGGATCGTCAGGGCGCCTTCATGGAGCGACTTCGCGTCATCGAACAGCTGCGTGAGGTCAATGTCGTTGACCTTGCCCATCCCCTCGCACCGGGGGCACATGCCGCCCGTCACCGAGAAGCTGCGTCGTTCCTTGATCTCGCGGCCGCCCTTCTCGAGTGTCACCGCGCCAGCCCCGCTGACGGACGGGACGTTGAACGCGAAGGCCTGAGGCGAACCGATGTGCGGCTGACCGAGGCGGCTGAAGACGATGCGGAGCATCGCATTCACGTCGGTCGCCGTGCCGACGGTCGAGCGCGAGTTCGCACCCATCCGCTCCTGGTCGACGAGGATCGCCGTGGTGAGGCCTTCCAGCACGTCGACGTCGGGACGGGACTGGCTCGCCATGAACCCCTGCAGGAATGCGCTGTACGTCTCGTTGATCATCCGCTGCGACTCGGCGGCGATCGTGCCGAAGACGAGCGAGCTCTTGCCCGAACCGGAGACACCGGTGAACACCGTGAGCCGCCGCTTCGGGATGTCGACGCTGACGTTCTTGAGGTTGTTCTCGCGGGCACCGCGCACCCGGATCAGATCGTGCGAGTCGGCGACATGCGACGCGATTCCGGCGTCGGTATTCGAGTTGCGTGTGTTCATGTGGATCAGCCTAGTTGGGCCCTCCGACCGGCCGCTTCTCCGATTCTGCCCCGCCCGCTCCCCCGCGCCTTTCGCACATCGGTGCACGATCAACGACACGTGACGTCAAAACTGGGAAAGCGCTGTGACCATGGGCCACACTAGAGCTACGCCACCGTTTCGCGTCGTGAGGAGCAACACCATGTCAGAACCAACCATCATCGCCACCACGTACACCTTGAACTCCACCAAACTGAACGCCAAGCAGATCACCGGCATCCGGTGGGCGTTCGGCATCGGCGGTCTCCTGACCGTCGCACTGGGGATCTTCCTGCTCGCGGCCCCCAAGGCGTCGCTCATCGCCGTGGCCTGGATCTTCGCGATCTACTTCATCATCGCCGGTGTCGTCCGCATCGCTCGCGGCATCGCTGCGAAGGAGCACAGCACCGGCTGGCGCGTCTTCAGCACGATCCTCGGCGTCCTGCTCGTCGTCGGCGGCATCTACGTGTTCGCTCAGCCCGCCGTCGGCATCCTGGCGCTCGGCCTGACGATCGGCATCACCTGGATCATCGAGGGTGTCGCCGCTCTGTTCGACGCCTCCCCCGACTCCTCGCGTTGGTTCGCGGTGCTCTACGCGATCATCAGCATCGTCGGCGGCGTGTTCGTCCTCGTCTGGCCGGCAAGCGCGATCATCGCGCTGCTCTGGTTCACCGCGTTCTTCCTGATCGCGGCCGGCATCGTCGAGATCGTGCAGGCGTTCACGTTCGGTCGCACCAAGGCCGCGAAGCTCGCGTAGCCGCACCGGCAACACAGATGGCCGGCAGATTCCCTCAGGAATCTGCCGGCCATCGTCGTTGAACACGTTCTATGCCGTGTTCCTCGACGAGCTGGCGACCTGCTTTCGCGTTTCCATATCCACAACTGCGAAGACGATCAGCGCCACGCCCAGCGAAAGCGTCCACGGGCTGAGTGCACCCTCACGGAACAAGGTCTCGACAGGTGAGGCCTTGGACGCGAGCGGTCCTTCGTAGGGATACGTCGTCGTCGCAAGGGACCCCGCGACGCAGATCGTGAGAATGACCGCTGGCGCAATGGCATGCACCAGTGTTGCGGGCCGTGTTGATGCGAGTGACCGCCGAAAGAGAAGGTACGCCGCCAGCCCAGCCCAGCACGAAAGCGCCAGGTACTGAAGCCAGGGTGCGTGCGCTGTCGTGACAGCCTGCAGATGGAACAGACCGTTGAGGATGACCCCGGACGATACGGCATCTGCCTGCATGGACAGGTAACCGACGCCGAAGACATACACGACTGCCCCGAATCCACCTGCGAGCGTTCGGACGAGCATGAGCGCAATCACCTACGGCCTGAGCGACGGCAGCACGAGGTCGTCAAGATGCTTGCGTGGCACCTCGGCTCTCCCAACTGCATCGGCGGTGCGAACATCCATGACAACGAGGCCCTCTTCAACGAAAAACTCGGGAGCCGGGGTTGTGGCATCAATGTGATCCACACGATCTCCCGACCTCAAGGATTGAGGCACGTCATCTGTCGTCACTCCTGGTGGCAACAGGTGCGCAACTTCACCACGCCCAGTTGGACCAGTCACTCGGAGAGCGGCCCCATTTGTGGCGAACTGTTGACGTGGCATGCAGTTCCCTCCGGCTACGCTCCCCTCGTCGAGCGACGTCAACAGGCACACCGAGCCGTCGTCGTCCAGTGCAACCCAATGGGTCCCCAATGAAGACCGACCGAGGAAGCGGGAGGTAGCCAATTCAAGCTGGGCATCACGCGCAATACTCGACAGAGACTTCGGCAACTCGTCGGTCGCCGATTGTGAGCGTTCGAACGCGCCAACGAGCTGGCCTGCAGCCAACGATTGACCCTCGGGCCTAGCGCCTGCCGTCAAGAATGCGACACCGATGGAAGCAACCGCCAACGTTGCGAAAGCGACAACCGTGGATCTGTTCATCATCAATCTCCCCTCACTTCAATCCGTCAGCCGCTGTATGCGCAGGTGAGTTTGAGGTCGCCCGCGACGCCGCCACCGACCGACCAGAAACACTGGTTCTTCACGTTGGCGACAGCTGGGTGGCCCAGGTACACGTTCCCTGGGGCATTTCCGCTCGTCGAGCCATGGTCCACATAGCCTGGGTATGGCGAGAACGTCGTCAGGTGGATGTAGAAATCGGCGAGTTCGATCTTCAGTGAAGCTCGAGCGCCACTGATCGTGGCGAAGCCACTCGTTTTCGGAACATTTCGTGCGACATCTCCGCTGAAATACTGGTTGTACGCCGCCGAAGCCGACTGAGCAAACCCACCAATCAGCACGACTGCTACCGCAAGCGCCACAGCCGTCTTTCGTCCAACATACTTCACTTCCACTCCTCCCTTGTAATATATGTTCTGATTTGGTGAGGGGTAGTCTGGCATGCTCCCTGTCGGGTCGCAAGGCGACTCTCAATAGGCTTCAGAGATCGACGTGAGAGGGATGATCGATATTCATGAGTTCGGTGTCGAGCATGCCTCCACCGGCAACACAGATGGCCGGCAGATTCCCTCAGGAATCTGCCGGCCATCGTCGTCCCGGGCAGTGAGCCCGCGCGGGTCTACTCCGCGATGAAGTCGCTCGTATCGCCGACGTAGCGCGTGTTGTTCTCGGGGATCGGGTCCACGGCGGCCGAGGCGACCTCCGCGGCGAACTCGCCCACGTTGTAGAGGCGGCCGGCCGATTCCTTGCGCTCGCTGATGGCGCCCGGGTTCGCGCGCTCCAAGAGCGTCGCGGTGATCGTGCCCTCGATCATGTCGCCGGAGACGACGACGAACTCGATCGACGCCTCGGTGAGTGCGGGGATCTTGGCGCGGAGGGCATCCTCGCCGGCGCGCTTCGACGTCGCGACGGGCAGGTACTCGGGCATCGTCGGGGTCGTGCGGATGAAGTGTGCCTGGTGGCTCGTGACGAAGACGATGCGCGCACCGGTCGCCAGGTGGGGCAGCGCCTGCTCGAGGACGTTCACCTGTGCCTCGCGGTTGAGGAGCATCGCGTAGTCCTCGGCCATGCCGCTCTCCATGCCGCCGGACGCGTTCAGGACGAGGACGTCGAGCTTGCCGAGTTCCTGCTCGACGGTGTCGAACATGCCCTTGACCGAAGCGGGGTCCGTGAGGTCCGCGCCGACGACGACGGCCTTGACGCCGAGCTCGGTGACCTCGTTCGCGAGCTTGACCGCGCGGGCCTCCTTGTTGCGGAAGTTGATGACGACGTTCGCGCCGGCAGCGGCGAAGTAGCGGATCGTGTCGGCGCCGATGCCCCGCGACGACCCGGTGACGAGGACGTTCTTACCGGTGAGTGATCCTGGCTCGAGGGGGTTCGACAACGCGGGCTCCTTGTAATCCTGGCGCCATCGAGCGACGGCGGTTCCAGCCACCGACCTTATCAACAACCACGCGCTTCGCGGTCCCGGAAACCACCCAGCTGGTAGCGTTGAAGCGACCGGTGCAGTTCACTTCCGGTCTGGGAGGAAGTCTGACATGGACGTCATCACCGAGTACGCGTGGATCGGCTGGCTCGTCCTCATCCTCGTGTTCGTCACCATCGAGATCCTCTCGCTCGAGTTCACCTTCCTGATGCTCGCCGTCGGCAGCGTCGTGGGAATGCTCTCCGGGTTCGTGGGAGCTCCGTGGTGGTTGCAACTGATCATCGGCGGTGCAGCCTCCGTGCTGCTCCTCCTCACGGTCAGGCCGCCGCTGCTCAGAGCGCTCCACAAGGGAGCTGATCCCACGAAGAGCAACGTCGACGCCCTGCTCGGCCTCTCCGGTGTGGTCATCTCCACCGTCGGAGCGCACAACGGGCAGGTCAAACTGACCAACGGCGACACCTGGACGGCCCGCACACCTCAGGGCGGTCCGGTCTCGAGCCTCGAACCGGGCACAGCTGTGCTCGTCCAAACCATCGACGGAGCCACGGCTATCGTCATCCCCGCACGCACCGCGCCGCACGCGCCGAACGAAGAGCAGGAGCAGTCATGACCGATGCAAGCGAAGTCGTCCCGATGATCATCGGGTGGGTGATCGGTGTTGTCGTCGTCATCTTCGTCCTGGTGGTGCTGTTCCGCTCCATCCGGATCATTCCGCAGGCCACGGCGGGTGTCGTCGAACGGCTCGGCGCCTATCACAAGACCCTCACGCCGGGTCTGAACATCCTCATCCCGTTCATCGACCACCTGCGTCCCCTCATCGACATGCGTGAACAGGTCGTCTCCTTCCCGCCGCAGCCCGTCATCACCGAGGACAACCTCGTCGTGTCGATCGACACGGTCGTCTACTTCCAGGTGACCGATGCCCGCGCAGCGACCTACGAGATCGCGAACTACCTCGGCGCCGTCGAGCAGCTCACCACCACGACGCTGCGTAACGTCGTCGGTGGCCTCAACCTCGAACAGGCCCTCACGAGCCGCGACGAGATCAACGGCCAGCTCCGCATCGTCCTCGACGAAGCGACCGGCAAGTGGGGCATCCGCGTCGGCCGCGTCGAGCTCAAGGCGATCGACCCGCCCCTCTCCATCCAGGACTCGATGGAGAAGCAGATGCGGGCCGAGCGTGACCGTCGTGCACTCATCCTGACGGCAGAGGGAACCAAGCAGTCCGCCATCCTGACCGCGGAAGGCGCACGACAGGCCGAGATCCTCCGCGCAGAGGGTGACGCGCAGGCGGCCGTCCTCCGTGCCCAGGGTGAAGCGTCCGCCATTCAGACGGTCTTCAAGGCCATCCACGAAGGCGACCCAGACGAGAAGCTCCTCGGCTACCAGTACCTGCAGATGCTCCCGAAGATCGCAGAGGGGCAGGCGAACAAGCTCTGGATCATCCCGAGCGAACTCACCGAGGCGCTCAAGGGCATCGGCAGCGCGTTCGGTCCTGGCAACACGAGGAACCCGCTCGCCGCAGCGGCTGCCGCTGCCGGGCTGACCCCGCCGGTCGGAGTTCCGCCGACCGATGGCTCGGCATCCAGCATCGTGCCGCCGAACGTGCCTGGCTTCCCGCCTACAGCGCCACAGACGCCGCCCGCTCCCCCGACCACGCCGCCCGCCTCGGAGTAAGCATGAGCGCTCCGGCGCACCAGGGATTCTTCAGTCCGACCGGGCCCCGTGTGTTCGCACACCGGGGCCTGGCCCTTGGGGTGCCGGAGAATTCGCTGGCGGCGTTCCGGTTGGCCGTCGACGCGGGTGCGGAGTATCTCGAAACCGACACCCGCGTGACGAGCGATAGCGTCGCCGTCCTCTTCCACGATGAAACGCTCGAACGGATCACGGGCGATAGGCGCCCCATCGCACGCATGACGCTCGCCGAGCTGCAGAGCGTCGATCTCGGCGGTGACCGGGTCGCGACCCTCGCCGAGGCGCTGGCTGCTTTCCCGGAGGCCCGCTTCAACATCGATGTCAAAGCGGCCGACGCCGCGGACCCGGCCGCCAGGGCGGTGAACGAGGCGGGGGCACAGGGCCGAGTCCTGATCACGTCGTTCTCCGACGCGAGACGCCTCGCGATGACGGCGGCACTCCTCCCTCTCGTTCCGGCGGTCGACACTGCTTCGTCGCCAGGCGTCGGCGTCCTCAGCCGCGTCCTCCCGTTCGCGCTCGCAGGATGGATCGCGCCCGTCCGCCGGCTTCTCTCCGGTGTCGACGCCGTGCAGATCCCGGAACGGTTCCGCGGACTCCGAGTGGTGACCCGACGCCTCGTCCGAACCATGCACGCGGCCGGCGTGGAGGTCCACGTCTGGACGATCAACGACCCCGACGACATGCGTCGACTCCTCGATCTCGGCGTCGACGGGCTCGTCACCGACCGCGCAGACATCGCGCTCGCCGTCATCCGTTCCGCAAGCTGAACGCCAGCTGGGAGAAGACCTGGCAATCGGAACACTTTCCCCAGCTTCCGGGTTTATAACTATGGGTGGCGAGCGAGAGGAGACCACACAATGGCAGATCGCAGTTTGCGCGGAATGCGCCTGGGCGCCCAGAGTCTACAAACCGAAGAAGGCGTCATTTTCTCGGATCGGACCAACCACACCTACCGGTGTCAGAGTTGCGACCGAGAGACCACGATGACGTTCGCCGCGGATGCGGAAGTACCCGAGCTGTGGGAGTGCCGTCACTGCGGCGCCGAAGCAATCCTGCTCGTGGACTCCAAGCCCGTGGTCGTCGACCGTGGCGATGTGAAGATCCCGAGGAGCCACTGGGACATGCTCCTCGAACGTCGTTCACGTGACGAATTGGAAGAGCTCCTGCAGGAGCGCCTCGACTACCTCCGGGCACGTCGCGGCCAGCAGAAGAGCGCCTGACCACCGGCACACACTCCTCCGAACCGCGATGCAGCAGCTGCATCGCGAGTCGGGGGTTTTGTCATGCCCGAAACCGAATGTGGCGAACATGTGCTGACGCGCAGCGGGCGAGTCGGTACTGCGCGAGCGCTACGCGCGCTTCCGTTTCGGGCGGGTGGACGCGAAGCCCGCAAGGACGAGCGTCGCGAGACCCATCCCATCGATGAACAGCTCGAACTGGTGACCGAACGCCATCGCCGGGGTCACGGTGTCCGTCAACGGAACGTCGGCGACCATCGAGCCGGGCTTGAACGCAGGGATGCTCGTGATCGTGTGCCCGTCCGGGCCGATGATCTGGCTGGTCCCGACCGTCGAGATGTTGACGACTGATCGAGCCGATTCGATCGCGCGGAGCCGGGCGATTGCGAGTTGCTGCTCATTCTCGTCGGTGGTCCCGAAGTCGGCGTTGTTCGTCTGGGCGAGGATCATCCGGGCTCCGTCGGCCACCGCATCGCGCGTGAGCTGGTCGTCGGCGATGTCGAAGCAGATGCTGATGCCGGTGAGCACTCCCCCGATGTCGAACACGTTGTCCTTCGTCCCCGGCGTGTAGTCGCGCTGAATCAAACCGATGAGATCGGGCGACAGCGGTTCCCAGAACGCGCGGTCCGGTACGTACTCGCCGAAGGGGACGGGGTGCTTCTTGTCGTAGATGTCCTTGACGCCGTCCGGGTAGGACCAGAGGAGCGACGAGTTGAAGTACTCGTCTCCGCGGTTCGAGATCGCACCGACGATGAACGGTGCGTTCATCCGGCGGCTCAGGTAATCGAGCGCAGCAGCCGACTGTGGTACCCGTTGGGGGTCGAGATCCGCGCTGCCCTCCGGCCAGACGACCATGTCGACCGGTTCGTCGATGATCTTGAGCGTCTCCTCGATCTGCGTGTTCATGACCGTGCCCGGAGCGGCGCCGTCGAAGTAGCCGGCCGGTCCGTTTCCCTGGACTGCAGCGACTCGGGACGAGCCCGTGCTCGGCGTGGGCCACGACGGAACGATCAGCACGGCGATCACCGCGAGCAGGGCTGTACCGACCTTCGTCATCACCCTGACGTCGGCGGCTGCTGCGAGCTGCATCGAGAGCGCGACGAGCAGCACCATGATGAAGCTCAGGCCGGAGAACCCGACCCAGGCCACGAGCGGCGCGAACGGGCTCTCGGACTGACTGAGTGCCATCCGAGCCCAGGGGAAGCCTCCATAGGGCCAGACGCTCACGAGCGACTCCCGAGCCGTCCAGACCGCTGCGACGACCGCCGCCGTCAACCAGACACGGCCCGCCGTTCCCGGGAACGCTCGCGGGATGAAGCGGTAGGCGAGGGTGATGAGGATCGCTCCGAGCGCGAAGAAGATCGACTCGACCGTCGCCAGCGCCGCCCAGGGAACCGGCCCGAGGTACACGGTCGCCCACTCGATGTGCACGAGGTAGAACGACTCCCCCGCGATGAAGCCGATGAGCAGTGCGCCCCAGACGCTCCGCCCCATGAGCGTGAGGAGGATGAGACCGATGCCGACGAACGCCAGCGGCCACACGCCACGGTCGGGGAACCCGCCGTCGAGGATCGGACCGGCTGCGATCGCCACGACGACCGCGAGCCACAGTGGAAGCGGAGGACGTCGGAGCGCTCTCGCCTCGAGCCGTCTGGAGCGTCTCGCCTGTCGGCGAGCCCTGCGGCGCGAACCGGTATCACCGGGGTCCCCCGACACGCGTCGCCCGTTCGCAGGGATCGTGCCGACGTCCGGGGACTTGTCCGAGCCGGTCACAGCGAGCTGTACGCCACGATACCGCGACGGATCGAGTCGAGGGCCTGACGTGCTGTTCGTGCGACGGGCCCTTCGGCACCGCTCAACTGGTCGAGCAGGTCGATCGTCTGCTTGCACCAGCGCACGAAGTCGCCGGCGGCGAGTTCGGCCTCGATGAGCACGACGTCGAGGCTCTGCCCGCGCGACCACTGGTGCATCGCGAGCGAGAGGCCCGTGGAGATCGGGTTGCTGCCGGGCAGCTTGTGATCGCGTTCGCTGTCATCGAGGCGGCTCCAGATGTCCTGGGTCCTCTCGAGCGCGGAGCGGAACGGACCACGCGGCAGGAAGCGCTCCGGCGTGTTCTGCTCATCTCGACGTGGTTCATAGACGATCGCAGCGGCCATCGCGGCGAGCGACGACGCGTCGAGGTCATTCCAGGCGCCGGAGCGCAAGCACTCCGCGATCAACAGGTCCCGTTCGCCGTAGATGCGCTTGAGGGTCTTGCCGGGAGGAGCGATGACGACCTTCCCGGACTCGTCGCGCTGCAGATAGCCGTACTCGAGGAGCACGTCGGTCACGCGGTCGAACACGCGCGCCACTGCACCCGTCCGAGTCGCGATCTGCTGCTTCACCTGATCGGTCTGCTTCTTGAGCTTGAACCAGCGCTCGGCCCACCTGGCGTGGTCCTCGCGCTCCGGGCACACATGGCAGTCGTGGGCGCGCATGCGTTTGCGGAGCTCGGTGAGCTTCCGCTGGCGCCGATCCTTCGCAGCGCGGGACTCCTGCTCGGTCCCCTTGCGCTCGAGATCGGTGAGTTCCCGACGGATGCCCGCGTACTCGACGAAGTTGCCGAGGTGGCACTGCATCGACTGTTCGTACCCGGCGAGCGAGGCTTCCTGCTCGCGAACGCGGCGAGCGAGCCCGACGACCGCGCGGTCGGCTTGGAACTGGGCGAACGACGACTCGAGGATCTGGCGCGTGCGCTGGCGACCGAACTGATCGATGAGGTTGACGGCCATGTTGTAGGTCGGCCGGAAGCTGGAGTTGAGCGGGTACGTCCGTCGTGATGCCAGCGATGCGACCGACTGCGGGTGCAGACCCTCGTACCACTGGATGACCGCGTGCCCCTCGACATCGATGCCGCGGCGACCCGCGCGACCGGTGATCTGCGTGTACTCCCCCGGCGTGATCGGGACGCGTGCTTCTCCGTTGAACTTCTCGAGCTTTTCGAGGACGACGGTGCGGGCCGGCATGTTGATGCCGAGCGCGAGGGTCTCCGTCGCGAAGACGACCTTCACGAGTTTCAGACGAAAGAGCTCTTCGACGACCTCTTTGAACGCGGGCAGGAGGCCGGCGTGGTGCGCTGCCACACCGCGTTCGAGGCCGTCGAGCCACTCCCAGTAGCCGAGGACGGCGAGGTCCTCGTCGAGCAGGGTGCGGCAGCGGTCATCCACGATGCGGCGGATCTCGTCGCGTTCGTGCACTTCGGTGAGGCGGACCCCAGAGCGGAGCACCTGCTTGACGGCCTGGTCACAGCCCACACGACTGAAGACGAAGAAGATGGCGGGGAGCAGGTGGTGCTCGCCGAGCATCGACACGAAGGCGCCACGATCCATCTTCTCCGCGTGATGCGGCGCGCGACGCTGGTTGTAACGGCTGACGTCCTTGTACTTCCGCGAGTTCGGGGCGCGGCCGCCGAACTGCGCCATCCTGACGAGCTCGGGGTTCACCTGATGCGTGTCCGCGAGGCTGGGAGCCGCGAACAGGTCGACGAGCTTCGTCCGCATGAGCACGTGCTGGTTGAGGGGAACGGGACGTTCTTCCGACACGATCACGTCCGTGTCGCCGCGGACGGCCTGCAGCCAGTCGCCGAACTCCTCGGCGTTCGACACGGTCGCGCTCAGCGAGACCATCTTCACCTCGGACGGGAGGTGGATGATGACTTCCTCCCACACCGCCCCGCGGAACCGGTCTGCGAGGTAGTGGACCTCGTCCATCACCACGAAGGCGAGGTCGATGAGCGCGTCGGAGTCCGCGTAGAGCATGTTCCGGAGCACTTCGGTCGTCATGACGACGATGCGCGCGTTGCCGTTGATGTTGGTGTCGCCCGTGAGGAGACCGACGGACTCGGCGCCGTACTCGGCCGTCAGCTCCTGGAACTTCTGGTTGCTGAGCGCCTTCATCGGCGTCGTGTAGAAGACCTTCGCGTTCGGCTGATGCATCGCGAGAGCGATCGCGAACTCCGCGACGATCGTCTTGCCTGCCCCGGTGGGCGCCGCGACCAGCACGCTGTTACCGGCTTCGATGCGCTCGCACGCCTCCACCTGAAACGGGTCGAGGTCGAAGCGCAGCTGTGCGCGGAAGGCCTGCAGGCGCGGTGTGGCCGCACGAGCCTTCGCCGCGCGGAAACGTTCCGCGGGCGTGGCCTGATCGGTCACAGAGACCCGCCTTCGGCGAGTTCGGCTTCGAGCGCCTTCGCGGCTTTCGCCTTGCGCCGGTCGTTCAAGTAGGAGACGCCGTACGCGGCGAAGTAGAGGATGACCATCGGGACGGCCAGCAGGAACATCGAGACGACATCGGCCGCGGGGGTGGCGAACGCCGTGAAGAGGATGATCACGAGGATCGCGACACGCCACGACTTGATGATCGACGCCGCCGACAGCACGCCGACGAAGTTCAGCAGCACGAGGAAGACCGGCAGGACGAAGGCGATGCCGACGGCGAGCACGAGCTTCAGGACGAAGTCGTAGTAGGTGGCGGCGTCGAAGAAGTTCGACGCGGACGCCGGTGTGAAGCTCACCATGAGCTCCACGATGTGCGGGAGCACGGTCCAACCGGCGTAGCAGCCGAGGAGGAACAGCGGGACGGCGCTCGCGAAGAACGCGACCGCGTACTTGAGCTCCTTGCGCGTCAATCCCGGAACGAGGAAGGCCCAGATCTGATAGAGCCAGACGGGGCTCGACAGGACGATGCCCGTCGTCAGGGCGATCTTCATACGCAAGTCGAAGGCGCTCGTCACATTCGTGAAGTTGAGCAGCGCTTGACCGCGTTCGTCGGCGATCTCCTTGATGGGGATGCTCATTGCGTCGATGACGAATCCCGACACCAGAAAGCCGGCGACCATGCCGACGATGATGCCGATGGCGGCGATGAAGAGGCGTTTGCGGAGCTCGACCAGGTGTTCACCCAGCGACATCCGCCCGTCGCGCGTCTTCTGCCGTTGAGTGCCGGTTCGCACGTCCGGTTACGGCTTGATCGGCGGCTCAGGCGATGCAGGCGCTGCTGCAGCCGAGCTGGATTCCACCGGTGCGCCGGGCTCAGCCGGCTTGTCGTCGTCCTTGAGCGTCTTCACTTCGTTCTTGAAGATCCGCATCGACTGGCCGACGCTCCGGGCGAGACCGGGAAGCTTCGGTGCGCCGAAGAGCAACAGGACGACGAGCAGGATGATGACGAGGTGCCATCCTGAGAGTGCGTTGCCGAACATGAGTCATCTTCCTGACGTTGGGGGCTACTTCCTTACGAGTGTAACCCGTCGGACTGCAAATGGGGCTTAACTGTCTCGGATCACCGAGCGTCGGCTCTCCGGCACCGGCCGGGGCGGCGGATCATCGATACTGTGCGAGCGCGTCGCCGGCCCAGTCGGCCACGATCGCCCGGGCTTCCTCCGGGCCGAGCACGGTGATCAGACCCGGATGACTCGCGACGAGCCGTTTGAGGCCGTGGTAATGCGCCACGCGAAGCGTCGCGGTCGCCTGATCGCCGTCGGTCCGGGTGATCGCAGCGACGTAGTCGTCGATGAGGGGCACGACCGAGGACTGCAACCGGACCGTGACCGCGAGATCGGAATCGCTCGGTTCGAAGAGCGCCTCCGGGACGGCGAGGTCCGCGGCGTGCGAGACGACCGGCTGATCGCTCACCGTCAGCTCGGTCATGCGGTCGAGTCGGAATCGGCGGGTCGCCTCACGGAGGTGGCACCAGCCGAACAGGTACCAGTCCTGGTCCTGCGACTCGAGCCGGAACGGATCCACGAGGCGCGACTCGTGCTCCCCGCGCGCGTTGACGTAGTCGAACGCGACGCTGCGGCCGCTGCCGATGGCCGTGCGGATGATGCCGACGGAGACATCGGAGTGCGATTCGGTGACGGCGACCTGCCCGGGTGTGGACGAAGCACCGCGCGCGAGCTTCGCCATCACTCCCCCGATGACGTCGCTGTCCACGAACTCGGGCAGACGGGAGAGGGACTGGAGACCCGCGATGAGCGCCGACGCCTCACGGGCGGAGAATCGCGGCGAGTCGTCGAGGGCGACGAGATGCGTGAGGACGATCTCGTCGTCCTCCTCGAAGCTGCCCCAGTCGATGTCGAAGAGATCGCTCGACAGGTACTGGCGCGTCTCCCCGGGGATGCCGGAGACCGTGAGCAGCGACACCGCATCGCGGATCTGCTGCGGCGGCAGGCCGAAGTGGCGGGCCGCCTCGTCGACGGTGACGCGCTCTCGATCGATCAGGTACGGCACGAGGGACAGCAGGAAGATGAGCTTGTCCTGCGCGCGCGGCGTGCTGGGGCGCTTAGCCACGAACTGCCTCCTCGGTGCGGTGTGCGTCTGCGACGTCGGTGAGCCTCATGACGACGGCGTCGATGAGCGCGGGCGGCGCCGTCACGAGCACTTCCGGGCCGAAGCCGGCGAGTTCGTCGGCGAGGATGTTGAGGTCGAGGTACGGGATCGTGAGCGTCCCCGTCGCTGCGGCGGACGTACCGGGATACCGGTTGCCGAGACGCGCGGCCGCGTCGGTGCCCGGGCGCACCTGCACGGTCGCATGTTGCGAGCCGGACACACGGCGGAGGCCGGCGATGGCGTCTGCCGCGTGGTCGCGGTCGTCGGTGGTGAACGTCGCACCCGTCTGCTTGACGTCGCCGACGATGCGCGAGAGCAGGAACGTCCGCGTGTCGTCGACGTCCTCATCGTTCGCGTAGAGGTGCCAGCGGCCCTCGTGCTGCACGAGGGCGAGCGGAGCGACCGTTCGCTTGCGCGGCTCCCGCTCACCCGGCTTGAGGTAGGGGAACGCGACGACCGCACGCCGTTCCAGTGCGGCGTCGAGCGGCTCGAACGAGGCTTCGCGAGTGCGCAGGCGCGGTGCGTAACCGATGATGGGTTCGTCCGGCTCGATGCCGAGCGAACGGAGTTTCGTCATCGCCCGCTGCGATTGGCCGGAGAGCGACCCCTCCCGCCAGACCGTCGCGGCCAGGGACAGCAACGACAGCTCGGCCGGCGTGAACCGGACGTCAGCCGGCAGTTCGTACGCGCCCTTGGGGATGCGGTAGCGCATCGACTGGTTGTTGCCCGGCTCCCCCGGCTGCTCGATCGTCTCGAGGGGGACACCGAGTTCGCGGATGTTGTCCTTGTCGCGTTCGAACTGCCGCTCGAGGCTCGCGTTGTTGCCGCCGCCCACGAACTGCTGACGATAGCCCTGCACCGTCGAGAGGATCTCGTTCTTCGTCAGGCCGGCTTCCGTCGCGAGCAACGCCAACACCAGGCTGAAGAGGCGTTCTTCGACCGGGACGGGCTTGGGGTTCTCGCGAGTTGGCACCAGACCATCCTATTTGCGCGAACGCCGCGCCCCGACTAGCTCGCGGGGGAAACGCCGAGGATGTCGACCACGAAGATGAGCGTGGCGTTGGCGGGGACGGGACCGGACCCCTGGTCGCCGTACGCGTCCTTCGGCGGCAGCACGACGATGACCTGCGAACCGACCTTCTGACCGATGATCGCGTTGTCGAAGCCCTTGATACCGAGTTCGCCGGCCTTGTACGAGAGCGGCTTGCCGTCCTCCCACGTGGACTGGAAGACGCTCTTCTCCTTCCACAGCACGCCCGTGTACGCGACGGTCACGTTGTCGCCCTTCTTCACGGTCGCGCCGTCGCCCTGCTTGATGACGGCGGTCTCGACCGTGGTGGGCGGCTCCGCGGAGGGCACCGTCACACCGGGGCGTCCGTCGGGAGCGGTCACGACCGTGGGGAACCCGGATGGCGTGGGACGCTCGGCGCCGTTCGCACGGCCGAGGAGCGCGTTGGAGATGTCGGCGACGAGGACGATGGAATCGTTCTTCGTGAGGCCCAACTGTGACGCCTCGGCCTCGGCGAAGGCCTTCGTGGCGGGGATCACAGCGGTCACTCGCGAGCCGACGGGGGCGCACACGAGTGCATCCCGGAAGCCCTTCGCGCCGCTCTTCAGGTTGAGGGCGAGCGAACCCGGCTTGCTGAAGTCCGAGGAGCCGATGGTCTCACCGGTCGTGCCGTTGATGAGCACGAAGTTCACCATCGCGGTCTGGTCCTCGCTGAGCGGCGCACCAGTGCCTTCGGAGACGATGTCGCGCTCCGTCGTCTTCGTGTAAATCGGCGACGGGACCTCGACCTTGGGCTGCTCGCCCTCCGCACCCGTCACGTGCACGAGCTTCGTGGCCGCACCGGCCTCGGCCGCATCGGAGCAGTTGGCGGCACCGGCAGGGCTGCAACCGGTCAGGGTGACCAGGAGCAGACCAGCGGTCGCGATGATGGCGGGTGCAGTGCGCACGGATCCTCGTTTCGGAAGCGGTGGTGAGGCGGGTGGAGCGGAGAGCTGTGGGTGGACCGGGTGCAATCGAGCTGGGTGCAGTCGAGCTGGTGCATCAGACACGGCTGACGCGACTGATACGACGACGAGCGCCGTCGCACAGTTTAGTTGACGGAACCGGGTCGATCGTCCGCGTCGGGCGTGGTGTCGTCCACAGCGATGTCCGCTCCGCCCTCGACGACCGACGAGTCGGTGTCGCCGGAGCCGGGGCCCTCGAAGTTGCGGGCGAGGGATGCGTCGGCCGATGCCTGGGCCGAACGGACGCGCTTGCGCAGGATCTTCGCGCTCGGTGTGCGTTCGCCGAGGGCGCCGGGAGTCCACAGCTCGACGTCCTCATCGCTGAAGTCGGACTTCGACGCGCGGCGCTTGAGTTCCGGCAGGACCGTTCCTGGCGCGAGCTTCCGCGCGGTGATGAGGAAGCCCGTGTGGCCGATCATCCGATGGTCGGGACGGACCGCGAGGCCCTCGACGTGCCAGCCGCGCATCATCGTCTCGTTCGAGACCGGGTTCGTGAAGCCGCCCGTGGCACGGAGGGCTTCCGCGACACGCGAGAGCTGGGTCACCGTCGCGACGTAGCAGAGGATGACGCCGCCCGGCTTGAGAGCCGTCCAGGCCGCTTCGAGGCATTCCCAAGGAGCGAGCATGTCGAGGACGACGCGATCGACGGACTCTGGGGGAGCGGTGATCGGCAGCGTCTCCTGGAGGTCGCCGACGGTGACCGTCCAGTTCTCCGGGTCGTAGCCGAAGAACGTCGCGACGTTGCCGCGCGCGACGTCGGCGAACTCCTCACGGCGTTCGAAGGACTGCAGCTTGCCGGACGGACCGATGGCGCGCAGGAGCCAGAGCGAGAGCGCTCCGGAACCGACGCCCGCCTCGACGACCGTCGCGCCGGGGAAGATGTCCGCCTGGCCGATGATCTCGGCCGCGTCCTTCGGGTAGATGATTGCGGCGCCGCGCGGCATCGACATCACGAAGTCCACGAGCAGCGGACGGAGCGCGAGGTGCTCGACGCCGACCGTGTTCTCGATGACGCTGCCGTCGGGCAGGCCGATGATCGAATCGTGCGCGATCATGCCACGGTGGCTGTGGAAGACCCCGCCGGCTTCGAGCGTGATCGTGTTCCGGCGGGCCTTCGGTCCCGTGAGCTGAACACGGTCCCCTTCGCGGAACGGTCCGCTGTTCTGCGGCTGGTGGCTGGCGCTCATCGGCGTGCTGCCTCGTCTTCCTGGATCTGGCGACCCGCCACGAGCGCGGCGAGGTCGGTGAGTCGGCGCCCTTCGAGCGTCGCCCACGTGGTGTGGTGTGGTCCTGGTGGGATGTCGATGGCGTGCGGCACGGCGATCGCGATGGTGCCGGCGGCGACCGCGGAGGCGAGACCCGTCGGCGAGTCCTCGATCGCGATGCAGTCGGCGGGGTCGACGCCGAGGAGTTCCGCCGCGCGCAGATAGGGCGCAGCGTGCGGTTTCGGCTGGTCGACCTCGTCGCCCGGCACGATGACGTCGAACGCGTCGAATGGGATGCCGCCGATGATGTCCTCCGCCATGGAGCGGATCGACATCGTGACGAGGGCGGTCTTCACGCCGGCGTCCTTGAGTTCGCGGAGGAGCTCCTGGGCGCCCGGGCGGAACGGCACGCCCTGCTCCTCGATGGTCTGACGGACGCGGCCGGTCAGGTGGGCGACGATGGCGTCGGCGTCGAGCGCGACGCCGCGGCCCTGCAGCACGGCTGCGGCGTCCCAGAGGCCGAAGCCGACGAGCGTCATGCAGTCCTCGTGCGTCCACACGCCCCCGTGGGATTCCACGAGGTCGGTCTCCGCTTTCATCCAGTACGGCTCGGTATCGACGACGGTGCCGTCCATGTCCCAGAGGACGGCGGCGGGCAGGAGACTGGTCACGGGTTCTCATGCTACCGGGTCGTGGAGCGCCTATTCTGGGAGGACGGCTCGGGGAAGTCCCCTGCGTCGAGGAAGTGAAACGTGAGCGATGCGTCGAAGGGACCGCTCGGCGGTCGCCTGCTCGTGGTGGCCTTCGAGGGCTGGAACGACGCCGGCGAAGCCGCGAGTGGTGCCGTCCGGGTGTTGCAGCAGTCCTTGGATCTGCAGCCGATCCTCGAGATCGACCCGGAGCCGTACTACGACTACCAGTTCAATCGGCCGACGATCGGGACAGACGACGAAGGCAAGCGACGCCTGGTCTGGCCGGGCACGACGATCTTCGGGCCGTCCTCCGACGAGGAGGCCAAGCCCGCGACTCCGCTCGCCGACGACGCCGACCTGCACGTGAGCGCCGATGGCGGCTCCAATGTCTACGTTTTGCTGGGCGCGGAGCCCTCACGCGGGTGGAAGGCGTTCGTGGATGAGGTGCTCGCCGTCATCGAGGAGCAGGGCATCACGACCATGGTCATGCTCGGAGCGATGCTCGCCGACGTCCCGCACACGAGGCCCATCTCCGTCTTCGCGTCGAGCGAGGACGCAGCGCTCCGCACCACGTTCCAACTGGAGCGGAGCACCTACGAGGGGCCCGTCGGCATCCTGAGCGTTCTCGCGGAGGCCGCGGAGGGCAAGGGTGTCCCGTCGCTCTCCGTCTGGGCATCCGTTCCGCACTATGTGCACAGCGCTCCCTCCCCGAAGGCCGTCCTTGCGCTCATCGACAAGCTCGAGGAACTCATCGATGTCGTGATCCCTCGCGGTCAACTGGTCGAGGAGTCGGGCGAGTGGCAGTCGGGCATCGACACGCTCGCGGCCGATGATGAGGACATGGCGGCGTACATCCGGCAGCTGGAGCAGGCTCGTGACACGGTCGAGTCCCCCGAGGCGAGCGGTGAAGCCATCGCCAAGGAGTTCGAGCGCTATCTCCGGCGTGACGACAAGCCGGACGACTTCCGACGCAAGGACTGAGCTTCCCGCTCCGGCCTCCCCCGCTGGCCTCCCGCGCCCAGTCGCATCCGCCGAGGTGAGGCTTCCGGTTGTTCAGCGCGCGTCTGAACGACCGGAAGCCTCACCTCGGCGTGTTGGGGCGAGTCCTGGGTGCGGGGAAGAGCGCTTCAGGCGAGGCGGATGCCGAGGAGCGCGTCGGTGAGCGTCCGGACGAGCGCAGGGTCGTCGACGCCCGTGAGCGCAGCGGCGTCCAGGAGCGCGAGCACCGACGGCGTGTCGAGGTCGTCGGCGAGACGGGCGCGGACCTCGGCCAGCAGATCTGCGGCGGTCACGGCAGCAACCGCAACGGATGAATCATCCGATTCGTTTCGGGGCGCCTCGGCATCGCTCTCAGCACCGCCGAAAGCGGCCGTCCAGGCGGCGAGACGACCCGCCGCCTCGGCGAGACGCCCGTCGTGCCACTCCCAGTTCGAGCGATAGTGGTTCGCGAGAATCGACAACCGGATGACCCGTGGGTCGACACCGGACTCGACGAGCCGCGACACGAGCACGAGGTTCCCGAGCGACTTCGACATCTTCTCGCCCTCGTAGGCGACCATGCCCGCGTGGCTGAAGACCTTCGCGAGCGGGCGTCCGGACAGCGCTGCGGCGTGGCCGGCGCTCATGTCGTGGTGCGGGAAGACGAGGTCGGCTCCCCCGCCCTGCACGGTGAAGTCGGAACCGAGGTGCTGGAGCGCGATGACCGAGCACTCGATGTGCCAGCCGGGGCGCCCCTCGCCGACGACGGACGGCCAGCTGGGTTCGCCCTCACGTGCCGCCCGCCAGAGGAGCGGGTCCATAGAATCGCGCTTGCCCGGGCGGTCGGGGTCTCCCCCGCGTTCAGCGAAGAACGCGGCCATCGTCGCGTCGTCGAGGTTGCTCTCGGCTCCGAGGTGCCACACGTCGCTCGCGGCGGCGCGGACGTCGAAGTAGAGGTCCTCGCCGACCGAGCTGTCCGGGGTGTCGACGGGATACGCGAGTCCGCGCTCCCGCAGGATCGCGACGGCTTCCGCGATCGGTTCGATGACCTCGGTCACCGCGACGTAGTCCTCCGGCGGCAGGATCCGCAGGTGCTCCATGTCGCTGCGGAAGAGCGCGACCTGGCTTGCGGCGAGCTCGCGCCAGTCGACCCCGGTCGCGTCCGCGCGTTCGAGCAGCGGATCGTCGACGTCCGTCACGTTCTGCGCGTAGTGCACCTCGTAGCCGGCGTCCAGCCACACGCGCTGCAGGGTGTCGTAGGCGAGGTAGCTCGACGCGTGGCCGAGGTGGGTCGCGTCGTACGGGGTGATGCCGCACACGTACAGACGTGCCGTGTGTTCGGCGGAAGCCTCGACGAGCGTGCCGTCGGCGGTACACCAGATGCGAGGGGTCGAGCCGCTTCCCGGGAGAGCCGGGACCTCAGGACGGTTCCATGAATCCACGCCGACCCCTACGCGTTGATCACGCCGGTGGCGAGCAGCACGATGAGCACGAGGCCGAGCGCGATGCGGTAGATCACGAACGGCAGGAAGCTGCGCTTCGAGATGTAGCTCATGAAGAACGCGATGACGGCGAGGCCGACGACGAAGGCGATGACGGTCGCGAGGAGCGTCTCGAGCGGCCCGTACACCGACGGTTCGCCGATGCTCTTGTACACCTGGTAGAAACCGCTGCCGAAGACGGCGGGGATGGCCAACAGGAAGGCGTAGCGCGCGGCTGCACGACGTTCGTAGCCCATGAAGAGCCCTGCCGTGATGGTGCCGCCCGAACGGGAGACGCCGGGGATGAGGGCGAGCGCCTGCGCGAAACCGAAGACGGCGCCCTGCGGGTAGGTCAGGTTCTTGAGACGACGCTTCTTGGCGCCCACGGCATCCGCGATCCCGAGCAGGATGCCGAAGACGATGAGCATCACGGCCACGATCCAGAGTGAACGGAACGTCGTCTCGATCTCGTCCTGGAAGAGGAGCCCGAGGATCACGATCGGGAGGCTGCCGATGATGATGAGCCACCCCATGCGCGCGTCGGGGTCGTTGCGCGGGATCTTCCCGACGAGGGACTTGGCCCAGGACGAGACGATTCGAACGATGTCGCGCCAGAAGAAGACGACGACCGCAGCTTCGGTACCGATCTGCGTGATCGCCGTGAATGCTGCACCGGGGTCTTTCGCGCCCGGGAGGAACTCACCCAGGATGCGGAGGTGTGCACTCGAGGAGATGGGCAGGAACTCGGTGAGTCCTTGCACGAAGCCCAGGATGATGGCGTTGAGGACGTCCATGCGCGCCTTTCTTCGGCCGGGTCAGGCATTCATTGGCCGAGCGGCTTGCGGTTGGTGGTCAGTCGTTGGGAAAGCTCAGCGCATCAGTAGCTGAGGAGCAGCTCCGTGAGGACCTGCCTGCCAAACACTAGCGCGTCGAGGGGAACTCGCTCGTCGACACCATGGAACATCGCAGGGAAATCCAGTTCTTCCGGCAGTTTGAGCGGTGCGAAGCCGTATCCCTTGATGCCGAGGGTGGAGAGGGCCTTGTTGTCGGTGCCGCCCGAGAGCATGTACGGGAGCACCGGCGCTCCGGGGTCGTGCTTGCCGAGCGTGTCGATCACCGCGTCGACGAGCGGGCCGGAGAACGGCGTCTCCAGGCCGATGTCGCGGTGCATGACCACGATTTCGATGTCGGGCCCCACGATCTCCGCGACGCGCGCGAGCACCGCGTCCTCCTCGCCGGGCAGGGTCCTGATGTCGATGAGGGCTTCGGCCGTGTCCGGGATCACGTTGTGCTTGTAACCGGCCTGCAGGAGCGTCGGGTTGCTCGTCGTGCGGAGCGATGCCTGGATGAATCCGGCCGCCGTCCCCGTCGCGATGGCGAGCTCGTCCGGACCGACCTGCTGCGGGTCGGCGCCGAGGATGCGGGAGATCTCGCCGAGGAGCTGTTCCGTCGTCCCGGTGAGCCGGATGGGCCAGTCGGTGCGGCCGATCGCGGCGACGGCCTCCGCGAGCTTCGTGACGGCGTTGTCGCTCACGTAGCGGGAGCCGTGGGCCGCGCGGCCCTTCGCGACGAGCTTGATCCACACGAGCGCCTTCTCGGCGGTCTGGAGGAGGTAGGCGCGCTGCCCGCCGAAGGTGATCGAGTACCCGCCGACCTCGCTGATCGCTTCGGTCGCGCCGGCGAAGAGTTCCGGGTGGTGTTCGACGAGGTGGTGCGAGCCGAAGACGCCGCCGTTCTCCTCGTCGGAGAACATGGCCACGACGAGATCCCGCTCCGGCTGCTGCCCGGACCCGAGGATGTGCTTGAGAGAGGCGAGGATCATCGCGTCCATGTTCTTCATGTCGACGGCGCCCCTCCCCCACAGGAGACCGTCGGAGATGACGCCGCCGAAGGGGTCGACGCTCCAGTTGGTCGGATCCGCTGGAACGACGTCGAGGTGGCCGTGGACGACGAGCGCCGGCTTCTCGGGGTTGCGACCGGGGACGCGGGCGACCACGCTCGTGCGTCGAGGAGCGGCGTCGTAGAGCGCCGGGCTCAGACCGATCTCGCTCAGATAGGACTCGACGTACTCCGCCGCCTCCGTCTCCCCCACGGCCTTCCCGTTGCCGTAGTTCGTCGTGTCGATCCTGATCAGGTCACGCGCGATGCGAGCGGTCTCGTCGAGTTCGGTGTCGGCCGGCTGCGTTCCGTGTCCTGAGGTCATGCTGCAACGCTACCCGTCGCCACCGCGGTGAACCACATGTGCACAACGTGCGTCGAAATCCGTGATAGTGTTTCTTCTCGTGCCCGACGGAAGTCGGGAACATCACAACACAGGCGCGGGTGGCGGAAATGGCAGACGCGCTAGCTTGAGGTGCTAGTGCCCTAACGGGCGTGGGGGTTCAAGTCCCCCTTCGCGCACACCGTGTTGAGACGGCGAACGGCCGGAGCTTTCGAGCTCCGGCCGTTCTTGTTTGTCCGGAGAGGATTCGGGGTTTCCCGGAAGCGATTCGGAACACGACGACGAAGGCGCATGGAAAACTTTCTGAGAAAGTTTCCATGCGCCTTTCGGCATATACGCCGATGCCCGCGACACCGTCGACCCCTGCGACACGCCCGGCCTGCACGCCCTCGCGAAGAAACTTCGAGAAATCTTCGGGCCGGCGACCTCAGCGCGGCGCGCTTCGATCGCTCGCCCGGGAGCGACCGCTGGGCCTTAAAGGACTAGTGGCCGTGCCCCAGCCGCCGCCTCAGCAGCTCGATCCGCGACTGCAACTGCGTCACGCTCGCCTGCGGCACCGCTGGGCCGCCACAGACCCGCCGGAGCTCCGCATGGATGATCCCGTGCGGCTCCTTCGTGTGCTTCGCATAGAGACCGACGAGACTGTTCAGGAGACTGCGCTGTTCCTTGAGCGTCCGGTAGAGCGGTGCGGGAATGTCCGCATCGCCGCCGGGGGACGCCGCGTTCGGGTCGACGAAGGCGCCGCGCTTGGCCTGCCGGGACTGCCGCTGCACGAGGAGCTCATGCACCTGCTCGGGTTCCAGGAGACCGGGGAAGCCGATGAAGTCGAACTCCTCCTCGGTTCCGGGCTGCGCGAGCTCGCCGAACTCGGCGCCGTCGAAGACCACCCGGTCGAAGTGGGCGTTCGAGGAGACCGCCTGCCACTCGAACTCGTCGAGCAGGGAGTCCGATGCCTTGTCCTCACGCTCCGCCGCCGCCGACATCGCGTCCTCAGGGTTGAAGAGGTCGCCTTCCGCATCCGGGTCGCTCGGTCGGTCGAGCGCGTGGTCGCGTTCGAGTTCCAGTTTCTCGGCGAGGGCCATGAGGCTCGGGACGTTCGGCAGGAAGATGCTCGCGATCTCACCGCGGCGCCTGGCGCGCACGAAGCGGCCGACGGCCTGGGCGAAGAAGAGGGGGGTCGATGCGGACGTCGCGTACACGCCGACGGCGAGGCGGGGGACGTCGACACCCTCCGACACCATCCTGACCGCGACCATCCACCGTTTGGTGTTCGCGGAGAAGTCCGCGATGCGATCGCTCGCCTCCTTCTCGTCGGACAGGACGATCGTGGGCGCCTCTCCCGTGATCTCGTGCAGGATCGCCGCGTAGGCCCGCGCGGTCGTCTGATCGGTCGCGATGACGAGCCCGCCTGCGTCCGGCACGCCGTGCCGCACTTCGGACAGACGGAGGTCCGCGGACTTCAGGACGGCCGGGATCCAGTCGCCCTGCGGATCGAGAGCTGTGCGCCACGCCGCGGAGGTGATGTCCTTCGTGTTGCCCTCACCGAGCCGCGCCTCCATCTCCTCACCGGCTTTCGTGCGCCAGCGCATGTGCCCGGCGTAGACCATGAAGAGGACGGGCCGCACGACGCCGTCGGCGAGGGCGCGACCGTAGCCGTAGTTGTAATCGGTGACGGAGGTCCGGATGCCCTGGTGGTCCGGCTGGTAGACGACGAACGGGATGGGGGCCGTGTCGGAGCGGAACGGGGTCCCCGTGAGCGACAGCCGTCTGGTCGCGCGCGAGAAGGCCTCATGGATGCCGTCACCCCAGCTGAGCGCATCGCCACCGTGGTGGACCTCGTCGAGGATCACGAGCGTGCGGCCAGCCTCGGTCACGCGTCGATGCACTGGCGGGTTCGCGGCGACCTGCGCGTAGGTGACGGCGACACCGTGGAAGTGCCGACCGAAGACGCTGTCGCGGTTCGCGAAGTTCGGGTCGAGTCGGATGCCCGCACGGTGCGCGGCCTCGGCCCACTGCCGCTTGAGGTGGTCCGTCGGTGCGACGACCGTGATGCGGTCGATCGTGCCGCGATGGAGCAGTTCAGACGCGAGACGGAGCGCGAAGGTCGTCTTGCCGGCGCCCGGGGTCGCGGCCGCGAGGAAGTCCCTGGGTTCGGTTGAGAAGTAGGCCTCGAGGGCCTCGGCCTGCCAGGCACGCAGCTTGCTCGCGGTACCCCACGCAGCGCGTTCGGGGAAGGCCGGCGAGAGGTGTTCGGCTGCGGAGGTGCCCAGGTTCGAGTTCGATACAGATTCCGCGTTCACTGGACACCAATCTACCGGACTCCCACCGACACGACATCCTCGACGGCGCCCTCAGGCGACTCCACATCGGGCGTGGCGTACGCTGGCGATGGCGACGCGCCCTCCCGGGACGGCCACGATGGTCGACCGGTCCAGGACGTCTGCTCGCACTGAGAGGAGACACTGCATGGCTGAACGATTGCACCCCTGGTCCCGGTACGTCGCGATCGGCGACTCGTTCACGGAGGGCATCGGTGACCCGGAACCGGACGTGCCGGGCGGGCACCGCGGTTGGGCCGATCGAGTCGCCGAAGTCCTCGATTCCACCACGACCGATTTCGCGTACGCCAACCTCGCGGTCCGGGGCAAGCTCATGCAGCAGATCTTCGACGACCAGGTGGAACCGGCACTCGAACTCCGTCCGGACCTCATCACGATCTCGGCGGGGGGCAACGACGTCATCCGCCCGGGGACGGACCCGGACGACATCGCGAGCCGGTTCGAACAGGCGATCGTGCGGCTCCGCAGCGACGGCGCGACGGTCGTCCTGTTCACGGGCGTTGACGTCGGCTTCTCCCCCGTGTTCCGCAGCATCCGCGGCAAGGTCGCCATCTACAACGAGAACCTCAGGGCCATCGCCCAGCGTCACGACTGCATCGTCGCCGACCAGTGGTCACTCGCGGCGATCCAGGATCCGCGCATGTTCGCACCGGACCGACTCCACCTCAACGCCCTCGGGCACCACGAGGTCGCTCGACTGGTGCTCGCGGCGTTGAACGTCGAGAACGACCTCAAGCCGCTCCAACCGGAGCCGCTGCCGAGCGCCCGCTGGCGCGAGGCGCGCACCGAGGACCTCGTGTGGGCGCGTGAGTACTTCGTACCGTGGGTGCTGCGGCGGATCAGGCACCAGTCGTCGGGCGATTTCATCACGGCGAAGCGTCCGACCGCCGGGCCCCTTCGTTCGGCGCGGTCGGACGAGCTCGACTAGCGAGCTCTGTCCTCCTGTCCCGGTCACCGGGCAGGTGACCCCACCCTTCGACAGGCTCAGGGACCGGACTCTCGGTCACTGGGCGTGAGAACCCACCCTTCGACAGGCTCAGGACCGGACTCCCGGTCACTGAGCCTGTCGAAGTGTCGAGGCCCAGCGACCCGGCCTCCCGGCCCGCTACGGGTTGGTCAGGCGCCACCAGGACGTCGGCGGAGCGATGTCGCTCGCGAGCGCGAGCGGCACGGTGATCTTCGTCGCCCCACCGGCGGCTCCCGCACCGACCTCGTAGGTCACAGAACCGACGGTCGAACCCTTCGCTCCGGCCTCCACCGGACGGACCGACGCGGTCTCGGTCACCGTCGTGTCCTGCCAGACGAACGTCGACGCCTCTTCCGTGGTCACGATCTTCGACGACTCGCCCCACGTGGCGTCGTAGCTGCCGAAGTCGGCGCCCGCCGTCGTCAGCGGAACGTCGTGGAATCCTGCGGGAATGCCGCCCAGCACCGAGACGACCGCATCGTTCAGCACGTCGTGATCCGGAGCACCCAGGATGACGCCCACGATCGTGACCGGACGCCCGGCGATCATCAGATCGGCAGAGAACAGGAGGCAAGCGCCGGACTCGTCGTCCGTGCCGGTCTTCATCCCGGTGACCCCGTGGGTGCCGAGGAGCGCGTTCGTGTTCTCGACCGGGCCGATCGACGGGAGCGTCGCGGAGGTCTCCGAGACGATGCCGGGCAGCACGGGGTTCTTCAGGACGAGTTTTCCGATCGCGACGAGGTCGGCCGGCGTGCTCATGTTCGACGGTCCGAGACCGCTCGTGTTCGTGACCGTCGTGCCCGTGAGATGGTGCTCGGCCAGCCAGGTCTTCGCGGCTGCGAGGTACGCGTCGACCGAGCCGAACGCCCACACGGCGAGCGAGATGCTGTAGTTGTTCGCGGACGGAAGGAGCATGGCCTCGAGGATCTGCCGCTGCGTGAAGACGGAACCGGCCACGACGGGAGCGGCCGAGCCGTTCTCCGCGATCGTGTCGTAGTAGTAGCCGACGTCGGCGTCGGTGAGGGTGATGTCGGGGCCGCTCTCCCCCGACGCGAGCGGCTTCGCGTCGAGGACGACGAGCGAGGTGATGGTCTTCGTCAGGCTCGCGATGGGGAACGGCGTCTGATCACCGGTCGTGCTGAGGACCCCGTCGAATCCGACGGCGCCGAACGCACCTCGGCCGAAGGACGGCCACGTCATGGCGACCGCCGGAGCACTGATCGTGCGTGTCGGCTCGAGGGTCGCGGCAGCTGCCGGAACGGGCCTGGCGAGCGCTCCGCCGCCGTAGATCAGGACCACGAGAACGGCCACGAGACCACCGAAGACGGCGAGGCGGCGGCGGCGATAGATCTGTCGTCTCGTGAGTGGCACCCGGCAATGGTACCCGTCCGACACCCGTCGTTCGCTGAGGGCGCTTCACGACCAGGCGACGTCCGGCGCGCGTCAGTCGCGGACGCGCAATTCCCACAGGGCGACGGCACTGGCCGACGCGACGTTGAGCGAGTCGACGCCGTGCAGCATCGGGATGGTGACGATCGTGTCCGCAGCCTCGAGGGCGGGCTGACTGAGACCGTCTCCTTCCGCTCCGAGGAGGATCGCGAGACGCTCCGGCGCATCGATCGCGAACGAGTCGAGCGTGACCGCGTCGTCCGCGAGGGCGAGGGCCGCGACCTCGAATCCGAACTCGTCGAGGATGGCACGGGCTTCTGCCCACTCCGGCAGGCGGGTCCAGGGCACCTGGAGGACGGTCCCCATGCTCACGCGCACGCTCCGGCGGTACAACGGATCGGCACAGCGCGGTGTGATGAACACGGCGTCGGCGCCGAGCCCGGCGACCGCGCGGAAGATCGCGCCGACGTTCGTGTGGTCGACGATGTCTTCGAGGATCACCACGCGGCGGGCGTTGACGAGGAGCTCGCGCGGATCGACGAGAGGAGGGCGATGCATGGACGCGAGCGCACCCCGGTGCAGGTGGAACCCGGTGAGCTGTTCGAGGAGGGCCGGTTCCCCCACGAAGACGGGGACGTCGAGATCGCCGACGAGCCCCTCGACGTCGTCCAGCCACTTCTCCTGCAGCAGGATCGACCGCGGCATGTGTCCGGCTCGGATCGCCCGTTCGATGACTTTCGTCGACTCCGCGATGTAGAGGCCGCCCTCCGGTTCCGAGACCCGTCGGAGCGCGACGTCCGTGAGGCGGGAGTAGTCGGCCAGTCGGTCGTCCTCGAGATCCGTGATCCGAATCGTCCGCATGGTGTGTCCTCTCGAGCAGGTGCGCCCCGAGATCCTCGGTGGCTCCGCCCTACTTTGCCAGAGCCGGGAACACAACCGAAAAGCCAGCCGTTTACACTCAGTGGTGCCGGCGTTCTCCGGCGCCTGATGGAGGAGACATGACAGCACCCGTCGACGTGCAGGACGAAGCGGTCTCCGAGCGCGCCGTCGCGGAGGCGACCGAGCAGGCGATCCAGCTGCTCGACGGCAAGCGACTCATCATCCTGACCGGCGCTGGCGTGAGCACGGACTCGGGCATCCCCGACTATCGCGGGAAGGGCGCGCCCAAGCGGACGCCGATGACGGTGGACCAGTTCCTCTCGAACGACGCATCACGCAAGCGCTACTGGGCAGGCAGCCATCTCGGCTGGAAGCGATTTGACGGTGCCCGCCCCAATGAAGGCCACAGGGTCATCGCGAATCTGGAGGAGGCCGAGATCCTCTCCGGCGTCATCACCCAGAACGTCGACGGTCTGCACATCCGTGCCGGTTCTCGTCGGGTGGTCGACCTCCACGGCTCCATGGACCGCGTCAGCTGTCTGTCCTGCGGCCAGACCTACGCCAGATCGAGCATCGCCGATCGCATGTCCCTGCTGAACCCGTGGATCGACACGACGACCGATGTGACGATCAACCCGGACGGCGACGCTGAAGTCGATCGTGTCGACGACATCGTCGTCCCCGTCTGTTCCGTGTGCGGCGGCATGTTGAAGCCCGACGTCGTCTTCTTCGGCGAGTTCATCCCCGCGGAGAAGTTCGCCGAGGCGTCGGCGCTCGTCCGTTCCTCCGAAGCCCTCGTCATCGCGGGATCATCGCTCGTCGTGAACTCCGGCATCCGGCTCCTCGAACAGGCCAGGCGTCGTCGGCTGCCGGTCGTCGTCATCAACCGCGGCCCGACGAAGGCCGACACGCGTGCCAACGTCAAGATCGATGCGGGGACGAGCGAGACCCTGACGACGATCGCCGAGCACCTACTGCCGGCGTCGTTCACGACGGTCATCGGTTCTGGCGCGACCGACGCGTAGAAGCGGGACCCGCTCGGAGCGGTGCACGGGCGGTGCCCGTTCCGCGTCGCGGACTCAGCCCGCGCGGTGATCCGTCGCGAGGAACGCCGTGAGCTGCTGTGCGGCCATGACGGGCTCCTCGTAGTGGATGAGGTGACCGACGCGCGGGATGACGTGGAGCTGCGCATCGGCGAACCGACCCTGCAGCACGTGCTGCGCCGCAACCGGTGTGATGTCGTCCCGCTCGGCCGCGATGAGGAGCGTCCTGGTGGGGATGTCCTCGGCGTACTCGCTCACGTCGTGGCTGACGGACGCCTTGAACGCTTCGAGCACGACGTTGCGGTCGGCGAACGCGCTGAAGTAGCGCGCGTGCTGATCGTGGATCCATCGACGGAGTGCAGGATCCTTCGTCTTCGCCATCGCCTCGCTCATGATCCGGACGACGGCACCGCTGCGCAGGAGTGCGAAGCCGAGCTTCTCCGGCAGCCATGCCGACGCCTGGTAGTAGAACACTGCGAGTCTGGTGAGAATCCCCCGAGGACCCTCGAGGGCCGGAGCGGCGATCGGGTTGACGAGCACGAGGTCGTCGGGCCGGAGACCACCGGCGACGGCCGCGCTGACCACGATCGACCCGAAGGAGTGGCCGAGGACGACGAGACGCCCGGTCGGGGCGACCGCGTCGAGGAATGCGGGCAACCACGTCGAGTACGAGGCGATGTCGTGAGGGCGGTCCGTGAAGGCCGCGGAAGCCCCGAATCCGGGCAGATCCGGCGCGAGGATCCGGACACCGGACAGCTGCGCGACGACCGGTTCGAGCCCGTGGTGATCGCCTCGAAACCCGTGGACGAGCACGATCGTCGTCGACGCACCCGAATCACCGTAGTCCCAGAACTTCGTCTCCACGCCGAACACGGTGACCGACCGTTCCTCGACGGGAACGCGGTCGAGGAGGGCTGCATACGGAGAATCAACTGGCACAGCCCCAGTTTAGGCAGCCCACACGTGTACACGGCCGCACAGCCGACCCTAGACTCGAATGGTTGTGCCCTGATCCCCTACTCCCCCAACAGCATTCGAGAGGATGAACGTGAGCTTTACTGCGCCCATTCAGCTGCCCGGCCTCACCCGCGACCCGCACTGGTACCGCCGGTCAGTGTTCTATGAGGTGCTCGTGAGCGCCTATGTGGACAGCAATGGCGACGGCTCTGGAGATCTGCAGGGACTCGCGTCGAAACTCGACTACCTGCAGTGGCTCGGCATCGACGCGCTCTGGATCCCCCCGTTCTTCCAGTCGCCTCTCCGCGACGGCGGCTACGACGTGGCCGACTACCGCGCGATCCTCCCCGACTTCGGCACGATCGACGAGTTCAAGGACCTCGTGCGCAAGTCGCACGAGCGCAACATGCGCGTCATCATCGACCTCCCCCTCAACCACACCTCGGACCAGCACGACTGGTTCCAGCAGTCCCGCAGCGACCCGGAGGGGCCCTACGGCGACTTCTACGTGTGGAGCGATACCGATGAGAAATGGCCGGACATCCGGATCATCTTCACCGACACGGAGGAATCCAACTGGGCGTTCGACCCCGTGCGTCGTCAGTTCTACTTCCACCGCTTCTTCTCGCACCAGCCGGACCTGAACTTCAACAACCCGGCCGTGCACGACGCGGTCTTCGACATCGTCCGCTTCTGGCTCGACCTCGGCGTCGACGGGTTCCGACTCGACGCGATCCCTTACCTCTACGAGTCCGACGAGGGCAACGGCGAAGGCGAACCGCCCACCCACCAGTTCCTCAAGGAGCTCCGTGCGATGGTCGACCGGGAGTACCCGGGCCGCATCATGATCGCCGAGGCGAACCAGTGGCCGAAGGAGGTCTCGGCGTTCTTCGGGACCGATGAGGAGCCCGAGTGCCACATGGCGTTCGACTTCCCCGTCATGCCGCGCATCTTCTACTCGCTGCGCTCACAGCAGGCGGACGAACTCGTGCGCGTGCTGTCCGAGACCACGGACATCCCCTCATGGGCGGGCTGGGGCGTCTTCCTCCGCAACCACGACGAGCTCACGCTGGAAATGGTCTCAGAGGAGTACCGGCAGGCGATGTACGGCTGGTACGCCTACGACCCGCGCATGCGCGCCAACATCGGCATCCGTCGTCGGCTGGCGCCTCTGCTCGACAACTCGCGTGCAGAGCTCGAACTGGCCCACGCGCTCCTGTTCTCGCTCGCCGGCAGCCCGTTCCTCTACTACGGCGACGAGATCGGCATGGGCGACAACATCTGGCTCGACGACCGCGACTCGTCCCGGACGCCCATGCAGTGGACGCCGGACCGCAACGCAGGCTTCTCCTCGGCCGATCCCGGCAAGCTCACGCTGCCCGTCGTGCAATCGCTCGTCTACAACTACTCCGTGGTGAACGTCGAATCGCAGCTCGCGCAGTCCCGTTCGCTCCTGCACTGGGTCCGGAACGTCATCCACGTGCGGAAGGCGCACCCCGCGTTCGGCCTCGGCTCGCTGCGCGTGCTGCAGACCGACCACGAGTCCGTCCTCGCGTTCGTCCGCACCTACGAGGGCAGCGGCACGCACTTCGGGGACCAGCCGGAGCAGATCCTGTGCGTGTTCAGCTTCGCGCACAACCCGATCACCGTCCGGATCCAGGCGCCCGACTTCGAGAACGTCCGACTGCAGGACCTGTTCGGCGGCGGACAGTTCCCGAGCGTGGACGACAACGGCGTGCTCACGCTGACGCTCGCGACGCAGAGCTTCTACTGGCTGCACATCGGTCAGACCAGCTACGTGTAAACACCAACTCCACTAACACCATCAGCCACAACAGGAACCCGTTCGGCACGACGTGCCGGGCGGGTTCCTCGGTGTGTCGGCCGTCAGCCGTAGGGTGAAACCGTGAACATCGAGACGACCCTCCCCACCTGGACCAACCGACTCGCGGTCTTCGACCTCGAGACCACGGGCATCGACGTCGCCACGAGTCGCATCGTGACGGCCTTCATCGGCGTCTTGGGCGCCGACGGCCAGGTCGAGGAGGCGTGGTCGTGGATGGCGGACCCCGGGGTCGAGATCCCCGAACGGGCCACCGAGGTCCACGGCATCACCACGGAGGCGGCTCGGAGGGACGGCCGCCAGTCCCCGGAGGTCGTCGCCGAGATCGTGTCGACCCTGCGGCTCCTGCTCGACGCCGGCACACCCGTCGTGGCCTACAACGCGCCGTACGACTTCTCGCTCCTCCACCACGAAGCGCTCCGCCACGGCATCGAGTCCATCGCGGAGCCGTCCCCCGTCATCGACCCGCTCATCATCGACAAGCAGCTCGACCGCTACCGCAAGGGCAAGCGAACCCTCGACCTCGTCTCGGCGTTCTACGGCGTTCCTCTGGAAGGCGCACACGACGCCGGTGTGGACGCGATCGCGGCGGGCCGTATCGCCCAGGCCATCGCACGTATCCACTCCGAGCACTTGCCCTTCGAGGCGGCAGACCTCCACGACCTCCAGGTCGGGTGGGCGGCAGAGCAGGCCAAGGACTTCGAGTCCTACATGCGCCGCGCCCGCGACCCCGAGTTCACCGCCGAGATCGGCTGGCCCATCCGCTAGCTGCACCCGTCCGCTCGTGACACTGCAGAAACGCTCATGACACTGCAGAAATCATGACACTGCAGAAACACAGAACGGCCCGATCCAAGCGGATCGGGCCGTTCTGTTGTGCTCGATGTCGAGCGTGGGCTGACTACTTGCCGAAGCCCTTGAAGCGCTGGTTGAACTTCTCGACGCGGCCGGCCGAGTCCATGATGCGCTGCTTGCCCGTGTAGAACGGGTGCGACTCGGAGGAGATCTCGACGTCGATCACCGGGTAGGTGACGCCGTCCAGCTCGATCGTCTTGGAGGACGACACGGTCGAACGCGTGAGGAAGGTCGAGCCCGACGCGAGGTCGCGGAAGACGACGGCTTCGTAGGTGGGGTGGATGTCAGTTTTCATCAGGAGTCCTTGTTGAGCGGTTTGGATGGTGGCGCCCGTACCCGTCGGCGAACCTGGGGTTCGGGGCAAGAAGCTTTTGGCTGCACGAGCCAGCTGTCTACATTACCAGATTCAGGCGCGTGCTGCGGCACCGGCGCGAGCGGAACGCGCGTGGTAGCGGCCGTCGGTCTCGGTCAGTTCGATGGGCAGATCGAAGGTCTCCGAGAGGTTCTCTGCCGTGAGCGTCTCGGAGATGGGGCCTGCGGCCACGATCTCGCCGTCACGGAGCAGCAGCACGTGGCTGAAACCGACGGGGATCTCCTCGACGTGGTGGGTGACCATGATGATGGCGGGCGAGTCGTCGGCGCTCGCGAAGCCGCCGAGGAGCTCGACGAGTTCTTCGCGCGTGCCGAGGTCGAGGCTCGCGGCCGGCTCGTCGAGCAGGAGGAGTTCCGGGTCGGTCATGATCGCACGGGCGATCTGGACGCGCTTCTGCTCGCCGTCGCTCAGGCTGCCGAAGCGGCGGTCCACGAGGTGGTCGAGCTTCCATTCTGCGAGTACGCGAGTGGCCCGCTTGACGTCGATGTCGTCATACTGCTCGACCCAGCGACCCGTGACCGAGTATGCGGCGGTGAGGACGACGTCGAGGACCGTCTCCGTCTCGGGGACGCGCTTCGCGAGCGCGGATGAGGCGAACCCGATGCGCGGACGCAGTTCGAAGACGTCGACTTTGCCGAGCGTCTCGTCGAGTACGGTGACCGACCCCTTGGTGGGGTGGATGAGCGTGGAGGCGAGCTGCAGGAGCGTGGTCTTGCCGGCGCCGTTCGGTCCGAGGATGACCCACCGCTGGTCGCCGGTCACCTCCCAGTTGACCCCGTCGAGGATGGGGTTGAGATTGCGGACCACGGACACGTCGGAGAACTGCAGGACACTCGGCATGCTTCCTAGCCTAGTGCTCGCGCCCGTCCTCCGAGCCGTCGCTCCACGGGGTTTCGGAGCCTCCGAAACCCCGCGCGATCTACAGCAGCGAGCGGTACAGCGCCGCCGTCTGCGTGCCGATCTGCGACCAGCTGAACTCGGTCTCGGCGCGCCGTCTGCCCGCTTCGCCGTACGCCCGGGCGCGGGCCGGATCGCTCACGACCTCGGTGAGCACCGCGGCGAGATCCGCCACGAACCGTTCCGGGTCGAGCGGGGTGCCCGTGCCGTCCGTCGCCTGGTCGATGGGGACGATGCGTCCGGTCACGCCGTCCTGGACGACCTCGGGGATGCCGCCGGTGCCGGTGCCGACGACCGCGGCGCCGCACGCCATCGCTTCGAGGTTGACGATGCCGAGCGGTTCGTACACCGACGGGCACACGAACGTCGTCGCCGCCGTCAACACCGTGCAGAGTTCGTGGCGAGGGAGGATGCGATCGATCCAGACCACGCCGGAACGCTCGGTCTGGAGCTCG
The DNA here is from genome assembly GCF_050587525.1 of Plantibacter lichenum. Lineage (NCBI taxonomy): Bacteria > Bacillati > Actinomycetota > Actinomycetes > Micrococcales > Microbacteriaceae > Plantibacter > Plantibacter lichenum. Next base: position 88,775 of record NZ_JBOBFT010000004.1, read on the forward strand.
GCGACGAGGCCCTTCACCTCTTCGAGGATCTCCGGGGTGTCCGGCGCTCCGGCGCACAGCACGAGCTGCACCTCGGGCGGGAGCAGCTTCGCGGCACGCAGCAGGTACGGGAGCCCCTTCTGGCGGGTGATGCGACCGACGAAGACGACCGAGGGACGCGACGGATCGATGCCGACGCTGGCGAGGAAGTCGTCGTCGACGCGCGGCTGCCAGTCCGTCAGGTCGATCCCGTTGTAGATCACCGAGACGCGCTCCGGGTCGAGGCTCGGATAGGAGCGCAGGATGTCGCGGCGCATGCCGTCGCTCACGGCCACGATCGCCGCAGCGCCCTCGTACGCAGTTCGTTCGACCCAGCTCGACACGCGGTACCCGCCGCCCAACTGCTCGGCCTTCCACGGGCGCAGCGGTTCGAGGCTGTGCGCCGTGATCACGTGCGGGATCCCGTGGAGCATCGATGCGAGGTGACCGGCGCCGTTCGCGTACCAGGTGTGGGAGTGCACCAGATCGGCCCCAGCGGCGTCCTGCGCCATCAGGAGGTCCGTGCCGATGGTCGTGAGCGCGGGGTTCGCCCCGACGAGCTCAGCAGGCGTCTGGTAGGCGTACGTGTCCGGTTCGTCGCGTGGCGCGCCGAAGCATCGGACGGTCACGGACAGTTCGGTTCGAAGGGATTTCACCAGTTCGGCGACGTGCACGCCGGCACCGCCGTACACCTCCGGTGGATACTCCCGGGTGAGAAGGTCAACTCGCATGCCTCGACGCTAGTGCAGTCCTGTTCGACCATCTACTGTGAAGGCATGGCGACGTCAAAGAAGATTTTCGGAATCGTGCTCGCAGGTGGCGAGGGAAAGCGTCTGATGCCGCTGACGGCGGACCGGGCGAAGCCCGCTGTGCCGTTCGGGGGTCAGTACCGGCTCATCGATTTCGCACTGTCGAACCTCATCAACTCGGGGTTGACGCAGATCGTTGTGCTGACGCAGTACAAGTCCCACAGCCTCGACAGGCACGTCTCCCAGACCTGGAGGCTCTCCGGCCTCCTCAACTCGTACGTCGCGTCGGTGCCGGCGCAGCAGCGTCTCGGGAAACGCTGGTTCAGCGGCTCCGCCGACGCGATCCTGCAGAGCCTCAACCTCATCCGCGACGAGAAGCCGGACATCGTGGTGGTCGTCGGCGCTGACCACGTGTACCGCATGGACTTCGAGCAGATGATCCAGGCCCACATCGACTCGGGCCAGAAGGCGACCGTCGCCGCGATCCGTCAGCCGATCTCCCTCGCCGACCAGTTCGGCGTCATCGACGTCGACCCGGACGACCCGACGAAGATCGCCCAGTTCCTGGAGAAGCCGCTCGACCCGCCGGGGCTCCCCGACGCGCCGCACGAGGTCCTCGCCTCGATGGGCAACTACGTGTTCGACGCCGATGCGCTCATCGAAGCCGTGATCGGCGACGGCGAACGGACCTCGTCCAACCACGACATGGGCGGCGACATCATCCCCTACTTCGTCGAGCAGGGTCAGGCCGGCGTCTACGACCTGCAGCGAAACGACGTGCCGGGGTCCACCGATCGAGACCGGTACTACTGGCGCGACGTGGGGACCATCGACTCGTTCTTCGAAGCCCACCAGGACCTCATCTCGACGCTCCCGGTCTTCAACCTGTACAACCGCGACTGGCCGATCTTCAGCCAGCAGCTGAACTCCCCGCCCGCGAAGTTCGTCCGCGACGCGAAGGGCAACCTGGGACAGGTCATCGATTCGATCGTCTCGCTCGGTTCGCTCATCTCCGGTGCGCACATCGAGCGCAGCGTACTCGGACCGTGGGCGCTCCTGGAGTCCGGTTCGCACGTCGTGGACTCCGTCATCTTCGACAAGGTGCGCATCGAACCGGACGCCTACGTGCAGCGGGCTATCCTGGACAAGGATGTGGTGGTGACGGCAGGCGCGCGCGTCGGCGTCGATCACGACCGGGACCGCGCACGCGGCTTCACGGTCACCGAATCCGGTCTCACCGTCGTCGGCAAGGGAGTACGCGTCGTTCCATGAGCACTGAACGTTCACCGATGGTGGCCCTGTTCCCGGATCGCACATCGGCTGGACGCGAGGTGCGGTTCCTCGTGGTGCTCGACGCCGACTCGACGCTCATCGAGAACGAGGTCATCGAGCTGCTCGCGGAAGAGGCGGGCAGTCTCGACGAGGTCGCGGAGATCACCGACCGTGCGATGCGCGGCGAACTCGACTTCGCAGACAGTCTGCGCGCCAGGGTCTCGACGCTCGCCGGCGTGCCCGTGTCCGCGTTCGACACCGTGGGCGAGCGGATCGTGGAGACGCGCGGTCTCAGGTCGCTCATCGCCTCGCTCCACGCGCACGGCTCGCGCATCGGTGTCGTCTCGGGCGGCTTCCACGAGCTCCTCGACCCCTTGGCGGCAGAACTCGGACTCGACCATGTGCGGGCGAACCGCCTCGACGTGCGGGACGGCGTCCTCACCGGAGGGCTCGTCGGTCCGATCATCGATGCGGAGGCGAAGGCGTCGGCACTTCAGGAGTGGGCGGCTGAGGACGACGTGCCGCTCGGCCGCACGGTCGCCGTCGGTGACGGTGCGAACGACCTGCGCATGATGGCCGTCGCCGGCCTGTCTGTCGCGTTCAACGCGAAGCCCGTCGTCCGCGAGCGTGCGGACGTCGTCGCCGGTCCCGTCGACCTCACGACGGTCCTGTCCGTGCTCGGCGTCCCCGAGGTCTAACAGCAGGCGTCTGTCGAACGCCACGGAGACCTCTGTCGCTCCGCCTGCATTCTTTCAACGCGAGCGACGTGGCCCTTCCCACGAAACCTGCAGAACGGATCGAATATATTCTAGATATTCTATAGACAGATGTGCAGCTTCCTGCCAGTCTGATGCTAGGCATCCCTGCCTCCATCGTCCACGAATGACAGGTGACTCCCATGCAGTATTCCCAGATCTCGTGCGGAGCTCTAGCCACCATCCTCATAGCAAGCTTCAGCCTCGCCGGCGGTCCAGCTGTCGCTCAAGGTTCGGATCCACGTCTGAGCGGCTGGTCAGAGTCCACGTTCGTGGCGGCAGCAACGTCCGAGGGCGTTCCTGAGCACATTGCACGAGGCGCATGGGGCGATCAGGAAAGCATGGCGTCGATCCCGGTTGAGAGCGGCGTCAAGCAGGCTGGTTCAAGCGAGTCGGAGAAGTTGTCCCAACTCGGTCCCACGAAGGACTACTGGGCATGGTGCGAGCGCTGGAGCAAACATGCTCTCGGCAATGTGATCGTCCAATACCGAATCCGAATCGACTACACCGCCTCGTACGGGTCCATCATCTGGGCGAAGACCAAGAACGAAATCGTTCAGGGTTCCTGGGGATGGTGTTTCGTCGGAACGGTCGACTCGTCCGACGACTACATCTCCGCTCCTGGGTATCCAACACCAGCTCATGATTCGGGCTATCAGTCGTACAGGATGGTCAATTTCGGGCACGACGTTCCTGCGCACATGGAAGGCAACGTCTGGGTGGATTTGATGGTGGATCAAGCTGGAGACGCGGTGTGCGAGCACGGATCGAGCTGGCCCTTGTGAACTCTCACGATCACGCTGCACCGCCCGTACCATCGGGCCGCGCAATCGCCGTGACTCTCGCCGTGTTCTGCGCGTTGTCCGCACTCGCGTATGCGGTCACGCTCAATGCATGGGCGCTCACCCTCGCGTGCCTTGCGGCTGCGCTTTTGTCGTGGAAACTCATGCGAATGAGTCTGTCGAAACCGCGAGCACCCAAACGCTGAGCGCATGCCGCGCACGCAGAAGGGCTCCACCGGATGATCCGGTGGAGCCCTTCGTCATGTGCGGTTACGGGGCGAGCGAGCGCTTCCGTCGTGCGATGACGAGGATCGAGCCGAGCAGCAGGAGCGCGATCGCGGCCGGGAGGACGGCGTCGGCGGAGGATCCCGTCGAGGCGAGACCGGACGGATCGGATGACGCTCCCCCGGTTCCTGCACCTGCGCCCACCGCGGCGAGGATACGGATGTCGGTCCACCCGACGAGTGTTCCGTCCGGACCGACGACCGCGAGGCGGTGCGCCCCGGCGACGGTGTCGGACGGGATCGTCACGACGATCGCACCAGCGGTGGACACGGTCTTCGTCCCGAGGTGCACGGGGCTCGAGTAGAGCCACGCATCGACCGCGGTACCCGCGCGCGCGGCCCCGACGTCCATCGTGATCGTGTCCCCGGCCCGAGCGCTCGACGGAGCACCCACCCCGCCGCGACTCGCGTCCGTCAGTGCGCTGGCCGGAACCGGCTGCGGCGTCGTCGGCGTCGTCGGGGTCGTCGGGTCAGTGGGGTCGGTGGGGTCGGTGGGGTCGGTGGGGTCGGTGGGGTCGGTGGGGTCGGTGGGGTCGGTCGGATCGGTGGGCTTCGTCGTGCAGCGGATCGTGCCGCCTCGGATCGAGTGGCCGTCCGTGTCGGAGTCGTCCGCCCAGAACACGGGCTTGACCCCGTCGACGCACTGGGCGTCCGGCGCCATCGTGAAACCCTCGTTGTTGATGTTCGGCATCGACGCGGGGCGTTCGTACGTGTGCGTGATCGCGAAGGCGCCGGTCGCACCGATCTCGAGCGTCGACGTCCGACCGTTGCACGTGTCGTCACAGACGGCCCAGAGCTGGTTCGTCTCGGCCTCGAACTCGAGGTCCATGATGCCCGGGAACCCACTCGCGATTGCGGCGATCCTCGTGAATGGGACCGTGCTGGAGAGCGCGTAGGCGTAGATGCCGCCGTTCGCTTCGAGACCGACGAAGAAGAGCCCTGCGCCGTGGCCCGGGTACAGCGAGGGGTCGTACGCGGCACCCGTCTTCTGATCGACGAAGCCCTTCGCGACGAGGACGGAGTCGGGGACCCACTCGACGGCTTCGAGCCCGCTGTTGGGGGCGATGCCGGGGAAGTCTGCCGTCAGGTTCCAATCCTGCTGAGCCGAGAGCGTGGTGGCCGCGCCCGTGCCGGCGACATCGAATCGGAGGACCGCGGGGCGGCTCACACCGCTCTTGCCGTTGTCGCGCTCGGTCGAGACGTAGACGGCGCCGTCGACGACGGTCACGCCTTCCGCGTCGGGGTCGCCCGTGCCGTCCGCGTAGCGCAGGGCTTTGCCAGCAGCCCAGCCGTTCGCCGTGTCCGGAGTCCACTTCGTGCCGTCCCAGAGCAGCCTGTAGAGCGTGCTCGGACCGTTCTTGACCGCCCAGAGGACGCCGGGAGCAGACGTGCCGGAGGCCACGTAGTCGAGCCCGCTCAGGTTGCCGCCGAAGGTGCCTTGTGCATCGAGGGTCGAGACGGATGCGCTACCGGGCCACGGTGCAGCGTCGCCCGGGATCGTCGGAAGCGTTCCGCCGTCGCCGGTGCAGTCGTTCGCCGCACCCTTGGTCGAGGTCGTTGTGGTGGCGAACGCCCCGGTTCCGTTCGGGCAGCGGCCGTAGGTGGTCGTGGCGTGGTCGGTCCAGCTCGTGGAGTCGACGAGCTGAGCGGCGCCCGGCGTGTAGAGACGGACCGAGTCGGCCTTGCCGAGTCCGAAGCCGAGCTGCGCCTCCTCGACGACGAAGTACCCGTTCGCGGCGATCGTCGTGCCGTTCGGGAGGACGCTCACGTGCGAGTCGTCGTTGTCCTTGACGACCCAGCCGGACAGGTCGACGGCCGCAGAACCGGTGTTGAAGAGCTCGGCCCAGTCACCGAAGACGCCGCCGTTCGACTCGACCTCGTTGATCACGACGGTCTGCGTCGTCGGAGGGGTCGGCGACACGGTCGGCGTCGGTGTCGGCGTCGGCTCGGGCGTCGACGGTCCGCAGTCGTTCGCCGCACCCTTCGTCGAGGAGGTGGTCGGGACGAAATCACCGATGCCGTCCGGACAGCGACCGTAGGTGGTCGCCGCGTGAGCGGTCCAGCTGGTGCTGTCGATGAGGCTCGACCCGTCGGACGCGTAGAGGCGTGCTGAGTCCGCCTTCCCGAGGCCGAAGCCGCCCGAGACGTCGACGTCGAAGGCGAGGAACGCACCGGCGCCGATGACGGTTCCAGTGGGGATGCGGAACACGTGCGAGTCGTCGTTGTCCTTGAGGACGAACCCGCCGATATCGGTGCTCGTCGCACCCGTGTTGGTGAGTTCGATCCAGTCGCCGGGGGTACCCCCGTCGGATTCGACCTCGTTGATGCGGATGCCGACTGCTGCGCCGGAAGCCGAGTCCGCGAGAGCTGCGTCGGTGGACGCAGATGGCTGTGCTGCGGCGGGGATCGCCGTCGCGAGGAGGGGCGCGGTGAGCGCGAGGGAAGCGAGAGCGGCAGTGAGGAGCCGGCGCCTGTTGGTGTGCAAGTGAGGGTCTTTCGCTTGGGGGACCACGAAGCGTCGCGGGTGCGACCACCGCAAGCTTCGGGAGCACCGGGAAACGACGGGTGAATTCCTCACGACGGTTCCCCGAACACCGGCTGCACAGTCTGTTGGTTCCTCGCCGAATCGTCCGGGCAGCAGCGACTACCCGACCGGACCGGCTGGGCCGACAGACGGTGTCTCCGCACGCTGCGCAGCCGCGTCGGCAGCCCGCACCCTCGCCAGCACCCGGCGGAGCTGTCGACCGGACGAAAAAACGATCACGCCCACCGCGACCCCGAACAGAGCCAAGAGCACGACATTCACCCACGGCCCCACACGGTCGGAACCGTCCAACACGCTGACGAGCCGATTCGCGACGAGCGAGAGCGCGAGGCCGCCGAGCTGAAGAAACTGAAACGGCAGATACACGGCCATGAGCCTGCTGTAGAGCACTTCCGTCGCAGCATCGGTGTCGATCAGGTCCGCATCGGCCGGATCGCGGACGTTCTTCAGCACAGCACCCGTCACTCGACGTTGCAGCCCAGCATCCCCGCCGAAAATCGCGCGGATCTGGGCGGGCATGTTGCGGGTCACGACCAGGCAGCTGCAGCTCATCGCGATGAACGCCAGGGGGATGATGAAGAGGACCGTCGTTGTGGATACTTCACCCCACCCGCGCCACGCACTCACGACCACAGCCACCAGTCCCGCAGCGCACGCCGCCACCACGACCGTCAGCACGATCGCACGGATCTTCTTCCGCACGTCCTCCGGGGTGAATCCATCGAGCGTCGTCCGCCGCGGCACCCTGCGCTGGGTCGCGCGTCGAACCGCTTCGGCGAATGCGACTCCGGTAGCGGTCAGGAGGAGCGAGACGAGGGCAACGACGATCGGCCAGAAGACCGACGCGTTCGAGGCGACGGCAGCGCCGATGAGCAGCGCACCGGAGAACAGTTCGATGACGAGTCCGACGAGCATCAGCCGGATGAACGAACGACGCCCCTCTGGACTCCGCGGATCGACGAGCCAGCCGATCACGATGCTTCCCAGCGCGACCGGAACCGTGATGAGCAGTGTCATGGCGCCCGTCGTCACGATGCGCGGCACCAGCTCAACGGAACCGTTCAGGAGGAGCAGTACGCTGAACCACACCAGGACGGCGACGGTCAGGACGACCACCAGGACGTACGCGGCGATGATCGCTCGACGCCTTCTGGGCGATGCCTCCGCATGACTCCCCTGACCCACCATGCGAACGCCCCGTCGTCGGTACCGAGCCCCGGCGTTTCCCCCGGCCGGAACACGTCCAGCGAATCAGTCCGCCGATGCGATCGCCACCCGTTGCGGATTCTGCGCCGTTCTGTGTGAGGAAGGTCGGACCGGACTGAGCATCACCGTGAAACGACCTCGGGCCGCGAGCCGAACAGGATCGCGGCCCGAGGCCAGAGAACGATCAGGAAAATCAGGAAGATCAGCGCAGCGTGTCAGTGCCCCATGCCGAGGCCACCGTCGACGGGGATGACCGCACCGGAGATGTACCCCGCGTCATCTCCGGAGATCCAGGTGACGACCTTCGCGACCTCGCTCGCCGTGGCGAACCGTCCGGCCGGGATGCTCTTCTTGTAGTTGGCCTGCGTCTCGGCTGGGAGCTCGGCGGTCATGTCCGTCTCGATGAAGCCGGGAGCCACGACGTTCGCCGTGATGCCGCGGGCGCCGAGTTCGCGCGTGATGGAACGAGCCATGCCGACGAGACCGCTCTTCGAGGCCGCGTAGTTGACCTGGCCGGCGGACCCGAGCAGCCCCACGACGCTCGAGATCAGGACGATCCGGCCGTAGCGGGCTTTCAGCATGCCCTTCGACGCACGCTTGACCACACGGAACGCGCCGCCGAGGTTCGTGTCCACGACGCTGTCGAAATCGTCCTCCGACATGCGCATGAGGAGCGTGTCCTTGGTGATGCCGGCGTTTGCGACGAGCACTTCGACGGGTCCGAGGGCAGCCTCGATCTCGGTGAACGCGGCGTCGACCGACGCGGCGTCGGTGACGTCGGCACGAACCGTGAGCGATCCTTCCGGCCCCTGGCCTGAACGAGCCGTGACAGCGACGCGATGGCCCTGCGCGACGAACTCCTCCGCGATCGCGTAGCCGATCCCTCGGTTTCCTCCGGTGATCAGTACGGTGCGTGGTGTCGTCATAGAGCAATTCCTTTCGAGCGTCGAATCAGCCCGCAGGCCCGTACCAGCATATGCGTTGGGGAAGCGTAGTCTGGAAGGTGCATGAAACAGCCGAGCATCACCTCACTCCCACCGTCGCCGGACGATGAACGACGCGGCAGGGTCATCAAGTACTCGATCACCATGGGTATTCGCGTACTGTGCCTTGCTGCGCTCCCGTTCGTGCACGGCGGCTGGATGTTCGTGTTCGCCGCCGGCGCGATCTTCCTGCCGTACGTTGCCGTGGTGCTCGCGAACGTCGGATCCATCCCGGGCGTGTCGAAGATCGAACGCCCCACCGGCGTCGTCGTCGACCCGCGCACGGCACCCCTGCCCCAACCGCCCACCGATGAGGACACTGCACGATGATCGGATTCGGAGCGGAGCCCGACGGCCTCGTCTGTTCCCGCGCGGGTTGCCGCGACGACGCCGTCTGGCGCATCGAATGGCGAAACCCGAAGATTCACACGGAGGATCGCATCAAGATCTGGCTCGCCTGCGAGGAACACGTCGACTTCCTGTCCGAGTTCCTCGCCGCACGCTCCTTCCCCGTCAACCGTCGTGCCATTGCAGACGCTTCAGGCACCTCGAGCACTTCGGGTGCGCCGAGTGCGGGGTCTGCTTCGTGAAGGGCTGGCGTTTCGCGATCAGCCGCCGCTGGTTCGGCTATCTCGCTGTGGCGATCGTCTTCGCGATCGTCTGTGTGCTCCTCTCCAACTGGCAGCTGTCCCGCCGCGCCGAGAAGGAGTCGGAGATCGATCGCGTCGCGCTCAACTTCGACGCACCGACGATCCCGCTCGAGGAAGCGCTCCCGAAGCTCGGATCCTTCACCCTGGCCGACGAGTGGCACCCCGTCTCGATGACGGGAACCTACCTGGAGGACCAGGAGCTCCTCGTCCGCAACCGTCCGAGGGACGGCAACGCCGGCTTCGAACTCCTGACGCCGCTGCAGCTGGCGAACGGCACCGTGTTCATCGTCGACCGCGGCTGGCTCCCCGCCGGCGAGTCGCAGGACCTCCCCGACTCCATTCCGGCGCCGCCGTCCGGCGAGGTGCAGGTCGTCGCTCGGATCCGTCCGGGCGAGCCGACGCTGCCCGGCCGTGGCGCCGCCGACGGCCAGGTCGCGACGATCAACCTGCCGCAGATCGCCGAGATCCACGGCGACAAGCTCTACACGGGCGCGTACGGACTCCTCGTCTCCGAGAGCCCGGCTCCGCGCGATGCGGCGCCGCTCCCCGCTCAGAAGCCCGTTCCGGATGAGGGCCCGCACCTCTCCTACGCGTTCCAGTGGATCGTGTTCGCGATCATGGGCTTCCTCTTCCTCGGCTACGCGATCCGTCAGGAGTATCGGATCAGGAACTCCGACGACCCGAAGGAGCAGCAACGCGCCGCTGCCCGCGCACGGAAGGCCGCGGCCAAGACGAAGTCCGATGCGGACGTCGAGGACGAGATCCTCGAGACGCACCGCTCGTAGGCACCCATCGCTAGACTGCGGCAATGAACGGGTCGACGAACGGACGGATCGGTTGGCAGGACCTCCCCGCCGGAGTGCAGCGTGGCGTGGAGCGGATCATCGGCGACGAGGTCGTCGAATGGCACTCCCAATCGGGCGGCTTCTCCCCCGGTACGGCGGACCGTGTCGTGACCCAGAGCGGCCGACGCGCGTTCGTGAAGGCCTGCGGAACCGACCGCAACCCGGACACGCCGACGATTCATCGTCGAGAGATCGCCGTCATGGGCGTGCTCCCCGCGGATGTGCCGGCGCCGCGCATGCTCGGCAGCTACGACGATGACGACTGGGTCGCGATCGTCCTCGAGGACGTCGTCGGCACCTCGCCCAAGACGCCGTGCGACGCCGATGAGCTGTGGGACGTGCTCGACGCCGTCGAACAGCTCTCCGGCGTCGAGGTGAACGATCCGGACCATGTGCTCCCGTACGCGAGCGTCGACCTCGCGGGCACCTTCCGCGGATGGCGGAACCTCCTCGAGGACGACGTGACACCGCCGGAGGGCTGGACCCCCTCCCGGATCGCCTGGCTCGACCGCCTCGCTACTGGTGCGCTCCCCGAACTCGACGGTGACGGGCTCGTCCACACCGACCTGCGGAGCGACAACATCCTTGTCACCCGCGCCGGCGGCATCGTGCTCGTCGACTGGCCGTGGGCGAATCGCGGGCAGTCCTGGTTCGACGGCGTCGGCCTGCTCGGCGATGTGCTCGTCGGGAAACCGTCGTTCGATGCGGACGCGCTCATCATCGACCACCCCTTGTTCGACGGCGTGGATCGCGACGTGATCGACGGGGTCATCGCCGGTCTCACGGGGTACTTCGTCGACGCCGCGCGCCGGCCTGCCCCTGCCGGCCTCCCGACCATCCGGGGGGCGCAGCGCAGACAGGGCGACGCGATGCTCGCCTGGCTCGAACGCCGCCTCGATCCGCGCCGATAGGCGCGCGACCGGAGACGACGTCAGGCGACTCGCTACGCGAGGCTGATGAGCTCCGAGTAGTCCTTCGTCCAGTGGTCCTCGACGCCGTCGGGCATGATGAGGACGCGCTCGGGGTTGAGCGCCTCGACGGCGCCCTCGTCGTGGCTGACGAGGACGACGGCGCCCTCGTAATGCGCGAGCGCATCGAGGATCTCGAGGCGGCTGGCCGGGTCCAAGTTGTTCGTGGGCTCGTCGAGGAGCAGCATGTTCGCACCGGAGACGACGATCATCGCGAGGGCGAGACGTGTCTTCTCACCACCGGAGAGGACACCGGCGAGCTTCGCGGAGTCGTCACCGGTGAAGAGGAAGGAGCCGAGGACACGGCGTGCCTCCATCTCGGTGATGTTCGGCGACGACGAGACCATGTTCTCGAGCACGCTGCGCTTCACATCGATCGTCTCGTGCTCCTGCGCGTAGTAGCCGACGCGAAGGCCGTGACCCGGTTCGAGCTGCCCGGTGTCCGGCTTGTCCACACCGGCGAGGATGCGGAGCAGCGTCGTCTTGCCAGCGCCGTTGAGGCCCAGGATGACGACCTTGGAACCACGGTCGATCGCGAGGTCGACGGCCGTGAAGATCTCGAGCGAGCCGTAGCTCTTCGACAGGTTGCTCGCCATGAGCGGCGTCTTGCCGCAGGGGGCTGGCGTCGGGAAGCGCAGCTTGGCCACGCGGTCCTGAGCGCGCACCTCCTCGAGGCCGGACAGCATCCGCTCGGCGCGGGCGACCATCTGGTGGGCCGCTGCTGCCTTGCTCGCCTTTGCACCGAATTTGGCCGCCTGCAACTGCAACGCGGTCGCCTTCTTCTCGACGTTGGTGCGCTCTTTCTTGCGGCGCTCCTCGTCGGCCTCGCGCTGACGCTGGTAGTTCTTCCAGTTCATGTTGTAGACGTCGATGACCGTGCGGTTCGCGTCCAGGTAGAAGACGCGGTTGACGGTCTCCCCCACGAGTTCGATGTCGTGGGTGATGACGATGAAGCCGCCCTTGTACTGCTTGAGGAACTCGCGGAGCCAGACGACGGAGTCGGCGTCCAAGTGGTTGGTCGGTTCGTCGAGGATCATCGTCTGCGCGTCGGAGAACAGGATGCGAGCGAGCTCGATGCGACGACGCTGGCCACCGGAGAGGGTGCTGAGCGGCTGGTCGAGGATGCGGTCGGGCAGGTTCAGGTTGCTCGCGATCGACGCGGCCTCTGCTTCGGCAGCGTACCCGCCGAGTGCGTTGAAGCGATCGGTCAGATTGCCGTACTTCTTCATGGCCGCTGCTGCGACGGCGGGGTCGTCGCTCGCCATCGCCATGCTCGACTCCTGCATGCCGAGCGCCAGCTGGCCGAGGCCACGTGCGTCGAGGATGCGGGTGCGAGCGAGGTCCTCGGGGTTGCCGGAACGCGGGTCCTGCGGCAGATAGCCGATCTCACCCGAGCGGTCGATGCGACCCTTCGTGGGCAGGGTCTCCCCCGCGAGCGTCTTCGTGAGCGTGGTCTTGCCTGCTCCGTTGCGACCGACGAGGCCGATCTTGTCGCCGTCGGACACACGGAAGTTGACGCCTTCCATGAGCACGCGTGCCCCCACGCGAATTTCGAGGTCGTGCACACTCAGCACAGGCATAGTCCATTTCTCTGTTTGCGTTTCGACAACGCGGGGTGGGGGTCAGCCCTCTAGTCTACCCGCGTCGGAACGCTGCAAGCGCGCACGGCGACGTCCGCGGCCGCGCCTGGCGGCTTTTCGGCCGTCAGGCACGCTCTCGCAGGGCGGCGATCGCCAGGACCGCCTCGGTGAGCAGTTCCGGGCTGCACGCGAGATTGAGTCGTGCGTATCCCGTCCCGGGCTCGCCGAACGGGCGCCCGGCCTGCAGGGCGACGCGAGCCTCCCGGAGGATCTTCCGTGCCGGGTGGTCGCCCCATCCGAGCTGGCGGAAGTCGAGCCATGCGAGATAGCCGGCCTCCGGGATCCGATACCGGACCTCCGGCAGGTGATCGGCGAGGAGCGAGGCGAGCAGTCGGCGGTTGCCGTCGAGCAGTTCGAGCAGCCCCTCGAGCCACGGCTCCCCGTCCTCGAACGCCGCGATGTTCGCGAGGACGCCGAACTGACCGGTGCGCCAGGCCACTTCGACGGGCAGCCCGGCGAGTACTGGGCGCGTCTCCGACGAAGCGCCGATCATCATGGCGCATTTCAGCCCCGCGAGGTTCCAGGCTTTGCTCCCGGACAGTACCGAGTAGGCGGTCCGTCGTGCGGATTCGGCGACACTGAGGTACGGCGTGAACACGGCCGTCGAATGAGTCAGCGGCGCGTGGATCTCGTCACTCACGACCGTGACCCCATACCGCTCCGCAAGTGCGGCGACGGCTTCGAGCTCGCTGCGCGGGTGCGGACGGCCGATGGGGTTGTGCGGATTGCAGAGCAGGTACGCCTTCGCACCGGCGGCGAACGCGCGTTCGAGGCCGGCGAGATCGAGCGACCACACGTCTGCGCCGGCAACATCGTCGGCATCGTCGGCTTCGGGAGCGAGCTGCACGAGCGGCACCTCGACCACGCTGCCGCCGGCCTCGGAGACGAGCTCGAAGAATGGCGGGTAGATCGGCGGATTGATGACGACGCCATCGCCCGGGGAGATCACGCGCCGCAGGATCTCGACGATGCCCATGCTGACGTCGGCGGTTGTGAACACGGAGGCCGGATCGACGTCCCACCCCCAGCGGCGCCCGGCGAACGCTGCGAAGACCTCCGGAAGACGGGTTCTGCTCGCCACGTACCCCGCATCGCCCCGGTCGATCGCGGCGTGCAACGCGTCCTTGATCACGGGTGCGAGCGGGACGTCCATCTCGGCGACGAACATCGGGATGACGTCGGGCGGGTACTCGGACCACTTCTCGCTCGTGCGAGAGCGGAGGACCTCGATGGGATCTGACGTGACGAGAACCATACCAACGACCCTAGCGGGAGCAGGTCACGCACACGAGAACGCGGGTGGGATCATCCCACCCGCGTTCACGGTGACGGTGCTGCAGATCGGATCGGTGATTCGGATCAGATCGAGAACCCGAGCGCGCGCATCATGTCGCGCCCGTCGTCGGTGATCTTCTCAGGGCCCCACGGCGGCATCCACACCCAGTTGATGCGGAACGCGTCCACGACGCCGTCGAGCGCCTGACCGGTCTGCTCTTCGAGCACATCGGTGAGGGGGCAGCCGGCGGAGGTGAGGGTCATGTGGATGACGAGCGCGTTGTGCTCGTCGTCCCACCCGAGGTCGTAGATGAGGCCGAGGTCGACGACATTGATCCCGAGCTCGGGGTCCATGACGTCCTTGAGTGCTTCCTCGACTTCGTCGAACTTCTGCGGACTCAGCGTTGTTACCATGTCGTTATCTTAGCCCCGACCGCGCTAGACGGCGGCTGCGTCGTCGGCGACTGCCGTTTCCTCGACGAGGAAGCGGTCGTAGCCTTCGTCCTCGAGGCGGTCGGCGAGTTCTGGGCCGCCCTGCTCGGCGATCTGGCCGTTGACGAACACGTGCACGAAGTCCGGCTTGATGTACCGCAGGATGCGCGTGTAGTGGGTGATGAGGAGCACGCCGAGGCCGATGTTCTCCTTGGCGCGGTTGACACCCTCCGAGACGATCTTCAGCGCGTCGACGTCGAGGCCGGAGTCGGTCTCGTCGAGCACGGCGAAGTTCGGCTTGAGCAGCTCGAGCTGGAGGATCTCGTGACGCTTCTTCTCGCCACCGGAGAAGCCCTCGTTGACGTTGCGCTCGGCGAAGGCGGCATCCATGCGCAGGTCCTTCATCGACTGGCGCACGTCCTTGATCCAGCTGCGGATGGGGGGAGCTTCGCCGTCGATCGCCGTCTTGGCGGTGCGGAGGAAGTTCGTTACCGTCACGCCGGGGATCTCGACCGGGTACTGCATGGCGAGGAAGAGGCCGGCGCGTGCACGCTCGTCGACCGTCATGGCCAGCACGTCTTCGCCGTCGAGCGTGATCGAACCGCTGTCCACCGTGTACTTCGGGTGGCCGGCGATCGTGTACGCGAGCGTGGACTTGCCGGAACCGTTGGGTCCCATGATCGCGTGCGTCTCGCCCTTGCGGATGGTCAGGTCGACGCCGCGCAGGATCGGTTTGGTGCCCTGGTCGGTCTCGACGCTGACGTGCAGATCGCGGATTTCAAGTACTGACATGGTGCTAGATCTCTTTCGTTGCGGTCGGGTCGATGTAGATGTCACCGTCGATCAGCTCGACGGTGTAGACGGGGACCGGCTCGTACGCCGGCAGGGTCAGCGGCTGACCCGTGGTGAGCGAGAACTGGGAACCGTGCGCCCAGCATTCGAGGTTGCCGTCCTCGACGAAGCCCTCGGCGAGGGAGATGTCGCCGTGGGTGCAGGTGTCGCCGATCGCGAAGACGTCGTCGTTCGCGTCACGCACGAGCGCGATGGGGACGCCGCCGATGACGACGCGCTTGGCCTGGTTGACGGCGAGCTCGTCGAACGAGCAGACCTTGGAAGACGCCACTACTGCTGCGCTCCACCCTCGGCGTGTTCGGCGGACGAAGCTGCCTGAGCAGCCTGCGCACCGAGCAGTTCGGCCTCGATCGCGTCCTGGAGGCGCTCCTGCAGAGGTGCGTCGCCGATCTGCTGGACGATCTCGGTGAGGAAGCCGCGGACGACGAGACGTCGCGCCTCCTCCTCCGTGATCCCTCTGGCCTGCAGGTAGAACAGCTGCTCGTCATCGAACCGGCCCGTGGCACTCGCGTGACCGGCGCCGGCGATGTCGCCGGTCTCGATCTCGAGGTTTGGCACGGAGTCTGCGCGCGTGCCGTCCGTGAGGACGAGGTTGCGGTTCTGCTCGTAGCTGTCCGTGCCGACCGCGCGGTTGCTGATGAGGACGTCACCGATCCAGACGGTGCGTGCACCGACGCCCTGGAGGGCGCCCTTGTAGGTGACGCGACCGCGCGTGTTCGGCGCGTCATGGTGCATGTACACCTGCTGTTCGAGGTGCTGACCCGCGTCGGCGAAGTAGACGCCGAGCGATTCGAGGTCGGAACCCTGACCGGCGAGGTGCAGCGTCGGATTGACGCGGACGACCTTGCCGCCGAGCGAGACGACGACGTGCTTGAGCTTGGCGTCGCGGGCGATCTCGGCGAAGTGGCTCGCGAGGTGCACCGCTTCGTCGTTCCACCACTGCACGCTGACGACCGTGAGCTGGGCCTGCTCGCCGACGACGATCTCGACGTTCTCGGTGAGTCGGGCGTCGCCCGTGCTCTCGAGGATCAGGATCGCGCGACTGAAGGGCTTCGCGGTGATGACGGTGTGCGCGCCGCGTGCGGCATCACCGAGCTGGGAGCGGTTCACGCGGACCGTCTTCGCCTCTTCACCATCGATCGTGATCGACAGCGCCTGTTCGAAGCTCGACCAGGCGTTGGCCGATGCGCGCTCCTCCGGGATGCCGGCGGAACCGACGCGGCCGTCGGTGCGGTCGATCCACTCGACGGTCACACCGTCGATCTCGTCCGCCTCGATCGGGTAGCTGGAGCCGTCGAGCTCCCCCGCCGTGAGATCGGTGAACGATGCCACGGGGCTGAGCTTCCACACGGCCTCACGGCCGGTGACGGCCGGGAAGTCGTTGACGTCGAACGACGCGAAGCGCTCGGAGCGAGTCTGGACGGGGACGACCTTCCCCGCTCCGTCGCTGTGCGCCTTGATGCCGTGCTGGCCCTCGGGCAGTTGGGTCTGAGTCGGTGCTGCAGTCGTCATTAACCGACTGATCCTTCCATGCCCATCTCGATGAGCTTGTTGAGTTCGAGTGCGTACTCCATGGGCAGTTCACGAGCGATGGGCTCGATGAAGCCGCGCACGATCATGGCCATGGCCTCGTCTTCGGGCATGCCACGGCTCATCAGGTAGAAGAGCTGCTCTTCGCTGACCTTCGAGACCGTGGCCTCGTGGCCCAGCTGGACGTCGTCGACGCGGATGTCGATGGCCGGGTAGGTGTCGCTCCGGGAGATCGTGTCCACGAGGAGGGCGTCGCATCGGACCGTGTTGGCCGAGTGGTGCGCGTTCGCGTCGACCCGGACCTCACCGCGGTAACCTGCACGACCGCCGCCACGGGCGATCGACTTCGAGACGATCGACGACTGCGTGTACGGAGCCATGTGGATCATCTTCGCGCCGGCGTCCTGGTGCTGGCCGGGACCGGCGAAGGCCACGGAGAGCGTCTCACCCTTGGCGTGCTCGCCCATGAGGTAGATGGACGGGTACTTCATGGTGACCTTGGAACCGATGTTGCCGTCGATCCACTCCATGGTCGCGCCCTCAGCTGCCGTGGCACGCTTCGTGACGAGGTTGTAGACGTTGTTCGACCAGTTCTGGATCGTCGTGTAGCGAACGCGGGCGTTCTTCTTCACGATGATCTCGACGACGGCGGAGTGCAGCGAGTCCGACTTGTAGATCGGGGCGGTGCAGCCCTCGATGTAGTGGACGTAGCTGCCTTCGTCGGCGATGATGAGCGTCCGCTCGAACTGGCCCATGTTCTCCGTGTTGATGCGGAAGTAGGCCTGCAGCGGGATCTCGACGTGGACGCCGGGCGGCACGTAGACGAACGATCCGCCCGACCAGACGGCCGTGTTGAGGGCAGCGAACTTGTTGTCGCCCGAGGGGATGACCGTGCCGAAGTACTCCTCGAAGAACTCGGGGTGCTCACGCAGAGCGGTGTCCGTGTCCATGAAGATGACGCCCTGGGCTTCGAGCTCTTCGTTGATCTGGTGGTAGACCACTTCGGACTCGTACTGGGCGGCGACGCCGGACACGAGGCGCTGGCGTTCCGCTTCAGGGATGCCGAGCTTCTCGTAGGTGTTCTTGATGTCGTCGGGCAGGTCGTCCCAGGTCTGGGCCTGCTTCTCCGTGGAGCGCACGAAGTACTTGATGTTCTCGAAGTCGATCTCGGAGAGGTCGGCGCCCCACAGCGGCATGGGTTTGCGCTCGAACAGCTGCAACGCCTTCAAACGACGTTGAAGCATCCAGTCCGGTTCGTTCTTGAGGCCCGAGATGTCAGTGACGACCTCGGTGTTGATCCCGCGGCGCGCGGAGGCGCCTGCGGCATCACCGTCGTGCCATCCGAACTCGTACTGTCCGAGTCCATCGAGCTCCGGGCGTTCGATCAGGATGTCTGACATGTGTCCCTCTTTCCTCCCTCGAGACAACCACCGGGTGATGGCTGCCATTCCCTCCCGACGACGTGGTTGTACCACTTCGTATCAGGGAGGGAGTGTGCGGGCGGCTTCATTGCGTACCTACAATGTTCATGAACCATGGCGCTGCGGCCTCGGTCGTGGAGTATCCGTCTCCGCGGTCCGTTATCGCTGTCGCGCGCACCGTGAACCTCATAATCCTACAGGTTGCTGTGCGTTTTGGGTGAGGACGATGGTCTTCATCCGCCCGAAGAGAGCAGTCTTCATCCGCCCGGAGAGAACAAAGGACCACCAGCCGTGTCAACGAGCGTGCCAGCGACCACAACCCTCTTCTCGAGATTCGTCTCGTGGTTGCCCTCCACGGTCAACCGCCCGGTGCGCGTCTTCGCCTGGCTGTCGTTCATCTTCCAGGTCGTCCTGATCGGCACGGGCGGCGCGGTCCGCCTGACGGCGTCCGGTCTCGGGTGCCCGACGTGGCCGAAATGCACCGACGGATCCTTCGTGTCGACGCCCGAGATGGGCATCCACGGCATCATCGAATTCGGCAACCGGATGCTGACGTTCGTGCTCGTGATCATCGTCGTCGCGGCGTTCCTCTCGGTCTTCCGCATGCGCAAGCAGCGCCGCGACCTCTTCTGGCTCACGCTCCTCCAGGGCCTCTCGATCCCCGCGCAGGCCGTCATCGGCGGCATCACGGTCCTCACGGGCCTGAACCCGTACGTCGTCGGCATGCACTTCGTCATCTCGATCCTGCTCGTCGTCCTCACGGCGACGCTGCTCTTCCGCGTGTACCGCGGCCCTCGCGGCGCTGTCCGCGTGATGCCGAGCTGGTACCGGATCATCGCCCACGTCGCATCGCTCTTCGTCGCGATCACGGTGATCTTCGGGATCCTCACCACCGGTGCTGGCCCCCACGCCGGCGACAACTCGAAAGAGGTTCCGGCTCCACGGAACGGCTTCGACCCCGAATTCCTCCAGCACCTGCACAGCTGGCCCGCGTATGCCCTGCTCGCGGCGACGATCGTCCTCGTCATCGGCGCGTGGACCCTCGGCTCGCCGAACGGCATCGCTCGCGTCCGTCGTGCCGTCGTGACGCTCCTGGCGGTCGAACTCGTCCAGGTCGCCGTTGGCCTCACGCAGGCGCGTCTCGGGCTTCCAGAGCTCCTCGTCGGCATCCACATGGTCCTCGCGGCGCTGCTCGTCGCGGCCATGACGAACGTGATCCTGTCGCTCACGCTGCCCGCGAAGGCTGCTGAGGCGTTCACGGCGGACGACCGCGCGGGTGTGGCTGCCGCGTAGCCAGCTAGCGCATGCCGATCGCGGTGACGCGGACGACGGCCGTGCCGGTCTCCTCGGACGCCTCGAGGTCGACGTCGGCGTCGATGCCCCAGTCGTGGTCCCCCGCTGGATCGGCGAACACCTGGCGCACGTGCCACACGGCACCGGATCGTTCGTCCTCGTCGTCGATCACGAGGAGCGCCGGGCTGCGCGCCCCCGCACCCGTCGGCAATTCGCCGTGCTCCTCGAAGTACGGATCCATCGCGTCGGCCCACGCGTCGGCGTCGAAACCGGATGATGCATCCAGTTCACCGAGGGCGTCGTACCGTTCGAGGGACGCCATCTGCACACGGCGGAACAGCTCATTGCGGACGAGGACAGTGAAGGCGCGCCGGTTGACGAGGATGCTCCGCGGCGTCGGCGGCAGCGAGTGCGCGATCTGATCGTGCTTGGCCGGGTCCGGATGGGAGAGCTCCTCCCATTCGTCGAGCAGGCTCGAGTCCACCTGGCGGACGAGTTCGCCGAGCCATTCGATGAGGTCGAGCAGTTCCTCGTCCTTGAACTCGTCCGGCACGCTCTGACGGATGGCGCGGTACGCGTCCGAGAGGTAGCGCAGCACGAGGCCCTCGGACCGCGAGAGGCCGTAGAAGGAGACGAACTCGCTGAAGTTGAGCGCCCGTTCGATCATGTCGCGGACGACCGATTTGGGGCGCAGTTCGAGGTCGAGCGCCCAGGGCTGCGACGCCGTGTAGCTCGCGAACGCCGCCGTCAGGAGTTCGTCGAGCGGCTTGGGGTACGTGACCTCCTCGAGGAGTTCCATCCGCTGGTCGTACTCGATGCCCTCGGCCTTCATGGCCTGGACCGCCTCGCCTCTCGCGAGGTGCTGCTGCGCGGCGAGGATGGCACGGGGGTTGTCGAGCGTCGATTCGACGACGGAGATGATGTCGAGGGCGAATCCGGGCTCGTCCGGCGCGATGAGCTCGAACGCCGCGAGGGCGAACGGCGACAGGGGCGCGTTGAGCGCGAAGTTCGCCTGCAGCTCGACCGTGAGCCCGATGACGACGCGGCCCGTCTCCGGATCGACCGTCTGCGTGATCACACCGGCCGTGCGCAGCGTGCGGTAGATCTCGAGCGCGCGCCTGGCGAGGGCGAACTGCTTCGCCCGCGGCTCGTGGTTGTCGAAGACGAGCGAGCGGATGGTCCCGAACGCGTCTCCCCCGCGGGCGATGACGCTGAGGAGCATGGCGTGGGTCAACTGCATGCTGCTCGTGAGCGTCTCCGGCTCGGCGTCCACGAGTCGCGCGAAGCTCGGCTCTCCCCAGGACACGAAGCCCTCCGGCGCCTTCTTGCGGATGATCTTGCGGCGCTTCTTGGGGTCGTCGCCCGCCTTCTCGATGAGCTTGAGGTTGTCGCTCTCGTGCTCCGGTGCCTGCACGACGACCGTTCCGGCCGTGTCGTAGCCGGCTCGCCCCGCACGGCCGGCGATCTGGTGGAACTCGCGCGCGTTCAGCTGGCGCATCTTCGTGCCGTCGTACTTCGTGAGGGCGGTGAAGAGCACGGTGCGGATCGGCACGTTGATGCCGACACCGAGCGTGTCGGTGCCGCAGATGACCCGGAGGAGCCCGCGTTGCGCGAGCTGCTCGACGAGACGACGGTACTTCGGGAGCATGCCGGCGTGGTGGACGCCGATGCCGCTCCTCACGAGGCGGGACAGCGTCTTGCCGAAGGCCGTGGTGAACCGGAACTCGCCGATGGCGTCCGCGATGGCGTCGCGCTGCTCCCGGCTGACGACCTTGATGCTCGTGAGCGCCTGCGCCCGCTCCAGGGCTGCCGCCTGCGCGAAGTGCACGATGTAGATGGGCGACTGGCCCGTGTGCAGGAGTTCCTCGACGGTCTCGTGGATCGGCGTCGTGGCATACGAGAAGTGCAGGGGCACCGGACGTTCGACGCCCGTGACGATCGCCGTCTCGCGGCCCGTGCGTCGCTGGAGGTCGGCGGCGAGCTCGCTCACATCGCCGAGCGTCGCCGACATGAGGATGAACTGCGTATCCGGCAGCAGGAGCAACGGCACCTGCCACGCCCACCCGCGATCGGGATCGGCGTAGAAGTGGAATTCGTCCATCACGACCTGGTCGATACCGGCGTCCGCACCGTGGCGGAGGGCCAGGTTCGCGACGATCTCGGCCGTGCAGCAGATGATGGGGGCGTCGGCGTTGACCGAGGAGTCCCCCGTGACCATGCCGACGTTCTCGGCGCCGAACGCGGCGACGAGTGCGAAGAACTTCTCGCTCACGAGCGCTTTGATGGGCGCCGTGTAATAGCTCCGGCGGCCCGTGCTGATCGCTTGGAAGTGGGCACCGGCGGCGACGAGCGACTTCCCCGTGCCCGTCGGCGTGGACAGGATGACGTTCGCGTCGTCGACGATGCCGATGAGCGCTTCCTCCTGTGCCGGGTAGAGCGACAGGCCGTCCGTTTCCGCCCAGTCGACGAAGGCGTCGAAGATCGCGTCGCTCCCACTCACGGTGGGCACACGATCGATCAGCGGGATGCGCTCCGCGTCCGCGCTGACGGTACTCACACTCAGAAGGGCAGCAGCGGGTCGATGCCGACGGCGACGAACAGGAGGGTCAGGTACGTGATGGAGCCGTGGAAGACGCGCATGGGCGAGACGTTCTCGTGACGGATCGCCAGGTTGTACAGGCGGTGCGTCTCGTAGATGAACCAACCGCCGGAGAGGAACGCGACGGCTCCGTAGACGATGCCCATGTCCGCCACGGGGATGAGCAGGAGCGAGCAGACGACCGTGGCCCATGCGTACAGGATCACCTGGAGGCCGACCTGAGCCCGTCCGCGGACGACCGCGAGCATGGGGACGTCGACGGCCTTGTAGTCGCTGCGGTACTTCATGGAGAGCGGCCAGTAGTGCGGCGGCGTCCAGAGGAACACGACGCCGAAGAGGATGACGGGCGCCCACGTGAGCGAACCGGTGACGGCCGACCAGCCGATGAGGACCGGGAAGCAGCCGGCGATGCCGCCCCAGATGATGTTCTGCTGCGTGCGACGCTTCAGCCACAGCGTGTAGATGACGACGTAGAAGAGGATGGCGCCGACCGAGAGGGCCGCTGCGAGCACGTTCGTCGTGAGCAGGAGCCACACGGTCGAGACGACCGCGAGCGTCCACGCGAAGACGAGCGCTTCGCGCGGCGTGAGCTCACCCGTGACGAGCGGACGCTTCTTCGTGCGGTCCATGACGGCATCGATGTCGCGATCGAAGTAGCAGTTGAACGCGGCCGCGGAACCGGCGCTCATGGCGCCGCCGATGACGGTCGCCACCACCAGCCAGATGTTCGGCAGCCCACCCTGCGCCAGGATCATGACGGGAATCGTCGTCACCAGCAAGAGCTCCATGACACGCGGCTTGGTCAGCGCGATGTACGCTTTCGCCTTGCGCGAGAATCCGACCCTGTCAGGCCGGACGCGATCTTCTACAGCGACGTCCATTGCTCCTCTAACCATGTCTCGGGGACACGTCTCGGCATCAATTCTATGCCAAAGCTGGGAGCCCGCCGGTCCGTCATGACGAAAGGTCGCCCCGCCAGGTGTGCGTTTCGCTATGCTGGAAAGGCTCGCTAGCCACCGTGCCGCGTTCCCCCAAGCTTCCCAACCGATGCTCGTGGTGCGCTGCGCGGGCGCCGAAGACGTCGTGGGCGACCGAACGCACAGAAGAGGGCATCCGCGACGCGGCCTGCCCCCTTGTTCCGATGAGAAGGGTCAGTATTCAGTGGCAGCTCTGCAGTGGGATCCCATTGACAACAAAGCAGTCGACACGGCGCGCATCCTCGCCGCGGACGCGGTCGAGAAAGTGGGCAACGGTCATCCGGGCACCGCGATGAGCCTCGCTCCCGCCGCCTACCTGCTGTTCCAGAAGGTCATGCGGCGCGATCCGCGCGACCAGCACTGGTTGGGGCGTGACCGATTCGTACTCTCGGTCGGCCACAGCTCGTTGACGCAGTACGTCCAGCTCTACCTCGGCGGCTACGGCCTCGAGCTCGAAGACATCGAATCGCTCCGCACCTGGGGCTCGAAGACGCCGGGCCACCCGGAGTTCGGGCACACCGACGGCGTCGAGATCACGACCGGTCCGCTCGGACAGGGACTCTCCTCGGCAGTCGGGTTCGCGTACGCGTCCCGCTTCGAGCGCGGCCTGTTCGACCCGGAGGCCGAAGCGGGCAAGAGCCCCTTCGACCACTTCGTCTACGTCATCGCCGGTGACGGCGACCTGCAGGAAGGCGTCACGAGCGAGGCCTCCTCGCTCGCCGGCCACCAGCAGCTCGGCAACCTCATCGCGATCTACGACTCCAACCAGATCTCGATCGAGGACGACACCAACATCGCCTTCACCGAGGACGTCAAGGCCCGCTACGAGGCCTACCACTGGCACGTCCAGGTCGTCGACTGGAAGCAGACCGGCGAGTACGTCGAAGACGTGCACGCGCTGAACGACGCCATCGAGGCCGCCAAGGGCGTGACCGACAAGCCGTCGCTCATCATCCTCAAGACGATCATCGGCTGGCCTGCGCCCAAGAAGCAGAACACGGGCAAGATCCACGGTTCCGCACTCGGCGCCGAAGAGCTCGCAGCGGTCAAGGAAGTCCTCGGCTTCGACCCCGAGCAGAACTTCTTCGTCGCCGACGAGGTCATCGAGCACACCCGCAAGGCCGTCGAACGCGGTGCAGAGGCCCACGCGGCCTGGCAGAGCGACTTCGACGCCTGGGCTGCAGCCAACCCCGAGCGCAACGCCCTCCTCGAGCGCCTGCTCGCCGGCGAACTGCCCGAGGGCGTCGAAGCGGCACTCCCCGTCTTCGAAGCCGGCAAGGACGTCTCGACGCGTGCGGCATCCGGCAAGGTGCTCAACGCACTCGGCCCCGTGCTCCCCGAACTGTGGGGCGGCTCCGCCGACCTCGCAGAGTCCAACAACACGACCATCGAGGGCGGTGCGTCGTTCATCCCGTCCGAGCACTCCACCCACGAGTGGACCGGCAACCCGTACGGGCGTGTGCTGCACTTCGGCATCCGTGAGCACGCCATGGCCGCGATCCTCAACGGCATCGTGCTCCACGGCCCCACCCGCGCCTTCGGCGGCACCTTCCTCATCTTCAGCGACTACATGCGTCCGGCAGTCCGTCTCGCCGCCCTCATGAACGTGCCGTCCATCTTCGTGTGGACCCACGACTCCGTCGCCCTCGGCGAGGACGGACCGACGCACCAGCCGATCGAGCAGCTCGCGACCCTGCGCGCCATCCCGAACCTCGCCGTCGTCCGTCCGGGCGATGCGAACGAGGTGGCGTACGCCTGGCTCGAGATCCTCAAGCGCCGCGGCGGCCCCGCCGGCATCGCACTGACCCGTCAGAACATCCCGGTGTTCGAGCGCGGCGAAGGCGAAGCCAGCGGCGAGACCTTCGCAGCTGCTTCCAACGTCGCCAAGGGCGCGTACATCCTGGCCGAAGCGCCCGGCGGCACGCCCGACGTCATCCTCATCGCGACGGGTTCCGAGCTCCAGCTCGCCGTCGACGCTCGTGAAGCGCTCCGTGGCGAGGGCGTCAACGCCCGTGTCGTCTCGGTGCCGTCGCTCGAGTGGTTCGAGGAGCAGTCCGACGAGTACCGCGAGCACGTTCTGCCGACAGCGATCACCGCTCGGGTATCGGTCGAGGCCGGTCTCGCGTTGACCTGGAAGAGCATCGTGGGCGACGCGGGTCGTACGGTCTCGATCGAGCACTTCGGTGCATCGGCGGACTACAAGACCCTGTTCCGCGAGTTCGGCATCACCACGGAGGCCGTCGTCTCCGCTGCGAAAGAGACGCTCGGCAAGTAGCCCGGGCGAAGGAGAGTAGAAGAATATGACTGAAACCCCCACCGCCCAGCTCAGTGCAGCCGGCGTCAGCATCTGGCTCGACGACCTGTCGCGCGAGCGCATCCAGTCCGGCGGACTGCAGAAGCTCATCGCCGACCGCAACGTCGTCGGCGTCACCACGAACCCGACGATCTTCGCTTCGGCGCTGAGCAACGGCGACGTCTACAAGGAGCAGGTCGCCCAGCTCGCCGCTGCAGGCAAGAACGTCACGGAGGCGGTCTTCGAGATCACCACCGACGACGTCGCAGAAGCATCGAAGATCTTCCGCCCCGTCTACGACGCCTCGCGCGGCTACGACGGACGCGTGTCGATCGAGGTCGAGCCCGGCTTCGCACACGACGCCGCCGCCACGATCTCGCAGGCCAAGGAACTCTGGGCCAAGGTCGACCAGCCCAACGCGATGATCAAGATCCCCGCAACGGTCGAGGGCCTCGAAGCCATCACCGCGACGATCGCCGCCGGCATCAGCGTCAACGTCACGCTCATCTTCAGCCTGGCTCGCTACCGCGAGGTCGTCAACGCGTACCTCACGGGTCTCGAGCAGGCCAAGGCCGCGGGCCACGACCTGTCGACGATCCACTCGGTCGCCTCCTTCTTCGTGTCGCGCGTCGACACCGAGATCGACAAGCGCCTCGAAGCGGTCGGCACGGACGAGGCCGTCGCGCTCAAGAGCAAGGCGGGCGTCGCGAACGCTCAGCTCGCCTACCAGGCGTTCGAGCAGGAATTCGGCAGCGAGCGGGCCACGGCCCTCCTCGAGGCCGGCGCCAACCGCCAGCGCCCCCTGTGGGCGTCGACGGGCGTCAAGTCCCCCGAGCTCCCCGACACGCTCTACGTGACGCAGCTCGTCGCGGACGGCGTCGTCAACACGATGCCGGAGAAGACGCTCGAAGCGACCTTCGACCACGGTGAGATCACGGGCGACACCGTCACGGGCTCCTACGCCGCTGCGAACGAGGTCCTCGACGCCATCGCGAAGCTCGGCATCTCCTATGACGAGGTGACCGCACTCCTCGAGAAGGAGGGCGTCGAGAAGTTCATCGTGTCCTGGAACGAACTGCTGGACACCGTGACGGCAGCGCTGGAGGCCTCCAAGTGAGCTTCAAGATCCATGTGAGCGGCGCGTCCGAGGAAGCGGTAGCGAACGTCGTCCCGACGCTCGTCGCCGACCTCGTCGCCTCGCGGATCACGTCGCAGGACCCCACGCTGTGGGGCCCTGCGGCCGAGGCCGAGGCAGCTAAGCGCCTCGGCTGGACGGAGGCAGTCGCCATCTCCCGTCCCCTCGTCGAGCCCATCCTCGCGCTCCGCGAGGAACTGCACGAACAGGGCATCGACCACATCGTCCTCGCGGGCATGGGCGGTTCCTCGCTCGCTCCAGAGGTCATCACGAACACGCTCGACGGACGACTGACGGTCCTCGACTCGACGGCTCCCGGCCAGGTCCTCAGCGCCCTCGCCGACCGCCTCGAGACCAGTGTGCTCGTCGTGTCCTCGAAGTCCGGCTCCACGGTCGAGACGGACAGCCAGCGCCGCACGTACGAGCAGGCCTTCCGCGATGCCGGCATCGACCCCACCGGTCGCATCGTCGTCGTCACCGACCCGGGCTCACCGCTCGAGGCCTCCGCGCGTGAAGCCGGCTACCGCGTCTTCAACGCCGACCCCAACGTCGGCGGACGCTACAGCGCGCTCACCGCGTTCGGCCTCGTCCCGTCCGGCCTCGCCGGCGTCGACATCGGTGAACTGCTCGACGACGCGGAATCCGTGCTCCTCGAGCTCGCGATCGACGACCCGTCCAACCCGGGACTCGTCCTGGGCGCGGCCATCGCCGGCACCACCCCGCTGCGCGACAAGCTCGGTCTCATCACCGACGGCACGCACATCGTCGGATTCCCCGACTGGGTGGAGCAGCTCATCGCCGAATCGACGGGCAAGTCCGGCAAGGGCCTGCTCCCCGTCGTCCTGAACACGCTCGCTCCCGAGCTCGAGTCGAAGCCGGCCGATCTCCAGATCGTCCGCATCGTCGACGACGCTGAAGCGCTGCACCTGTTCCCGCGCGACCGCCACGAGGGAGAGATCCTCGTCAGCGGCAGCCTCGGCGCCATGATGCTCGTCTGGGAGTACGCGACCGCCGTCGCGGGCCGCCTCCTCGGCATCGACCCGTTCGACCAGCCCGACGTCGAATCCGCGAAGGTCGCCACGCGCGGCCTCCTCGATGCACGCCCGGAGCCCACCGCTCCCGCGTTCGTCGACGCCGGCATCGAGGTCCGTGCGAGTGCAGGCCTCCTGGACGGCGTCACGACGCTGTCCGGTGCGATCGACGCACTCGTCGCCACCCTCGGCGCAGACGGCTACGTCTCGATCCAGGCCTACGTCGACCGTCTCGCGTCGCCGCAGCTGGAGAGCATCCGCGACCTCGTCGCCGCGAAGGCCGGTCGTCCGACCACCTTCGGCTGGGGCCCGCGGTTCCTGCACTCGACCGGTCAGTACCACAAGGGCGGCCCGGCCACCGGTGTGTTCCTGCAGATCACCGAGACGGCACCCGTCGACCTCGAGATCCCCGCTCGTCCGTTCACCTTCGGTCAGCTCATCCAGGCACAGGCCGGCGGCGACGCCGGTGTCCTCGCCGAGCACGGTCGTCCTGTCCTCACGTTGACGCTCACGTCGCCGGACCAGAACATCGTGTCCCTCTTCGACGCCGTCAACGATTAAGACGCGAACACAGCGACCAAGGAGCTGCATGTCCCCCGTGGATATCACCCCGGAGTCCAACCCGCTGCGGGTTGACTCCGACAGACGACTCAACCGGATCGCAGGCCCCAGCGGCCTCATCATCTTCGGTGTGACGGGCGACCTGTCACGCAAGAAGCTGATGCCGGCCGTCTACGACCTCGCGAACCGCGGACTGCTTCCGCCCGGATTCTCCCTCGTCGGCTTCGCCCGACGTGACTGGGAGGATCAGGACTTCATGGAAGTGGTCCACGATTCCGTCAAGCAGTACGCACGAACCGAGTTCAAAGAGGACGTCTGGAAGCAACTCGCCGACGGCATCCGCTTCGTTCCCGGCGAGTTCGGTGACGACGCCGCCTTCGCGAAGCTGAAGGAGACCGTCGAGGAACTCGACCGCGACCGCGGAACGATGGGCAACCACGCGTTCTACCTGTCGATCCCGCCGAAGGCGTTCCCGCAGGTCACCGAACAGCTGCGTCGTTCAGGGCTCGCAGAGCCCGACGACGGCCAGTGGCGTCGTGTGGTCATCGAGAAGCCGTTCGGAAGCGACCTGAAGACGGCACGCGAGCTGAACGACATCGTCCAGTCCGTGTTCCCGTCGGACTCGATCTTCCGCATCGACCACTACCTCGGCAAGGAGACCGTCCAGAACATCCTGGCGCTCCGCTTCGCGAACCAGCTGTACGAACCCATCTGGAACGCGAACTATGTCGACCACGTGCAGATCACGATGGCCGAGGACATCGGCGTCGGCGGTCGTGCCGGCTACTACGACGGCATCGGCGCGGCTCGCGACGTCATCCAGAACCACCTCCTCCAGCTCCTCGCACTGACCGCCATGGAGGAGCCCATCTCCTTCGACGCGGCCGATCTGCGCGCGGAGAAGGAGAAGGTCCTGGCCGCCGTCCGGCTCCCAGCCGATCTCGGCGCCTCGACGGCTCGCGGGCAGTACGCCGGCGGCTGGCAGGGCGGCGAGCAGGTGCTGGGCTTCCTCGAGGAAGACGGCATGAACCCGGAGTCGACGACGGAGACGTTCGCGGCCATGCGCCTCGACATCGGCACCCGTCGGTGGGCCGGTGTGCCGTTCTACCTCCGTGCAGGCAAGCGCCTCGGTCGACGCGTCACCGAGATCGCCGTCGTCTTCAAGCGTGCTCCGCAGTACCTCTTCGCGGAGAGCCAGACCTCGGCGCTCGGTCAGAACGCCCTCGTCATCCGTGTGCAGCCCGATGAGGGCGTCACGATCCGTTTCGGTTCCAAGGTCCCCGGTGCGGGAACGCAGGTCCGCGACGTGACGATGGACTTCGGCTACGGCCACGCCTTCACCGAGGCGAGCCCGGAAGCGTACGAACGCCTCATCTTGGACGTCCTGCTGGGCGACCCGCCGCTGTTCCCGCGGCACGAGGAGGTCGAACTCTCCTGGAAGATCCTCGACCCGATCGAAGAGTACTGGGCTGCGCAGCAGAACCCGCTGGAGCAGTACGCTCCTGGAACCTGGGGGCCTGCGTCGGCTGACGCGCTCATGGCTCGCGACGGACGGACGTGGAGACGACCATGATCGTAGACCTGCCAGACACCACCACCAGCAAGGTGTCCAAAGCCCTCGTGACCATTCGGGAGGACGGCGGCGCCGTCGCTCTCGGACGCGTCCTGACCCTCGTGATCTCCACGGCGCTCGGCGCCGAGGAGGAAGCGATCGAGGCGGCCAACGAGGCGTCGCGCGAGCACCCCATGCGGGTCATCGTGCTGTCGACCGACACGACCGGCACCGCCGGCCAGGTCGGCGACCGCCTCGACGCCCAGATCCGGGTCGGCGGTGACGCCGGCGCGAGCGAGGTCGTCATCCTCCGCGCCTACGGAGCAGTCGCCGAGAACGAGGAGAGCCTCGTGACCGGTCTGCTCCTGCCCGATGCGCCCGTCGTGGCGTGGTGGCCGGCCGAGGCGCCCGCGCGCGTCTCCGCTTCGCCCATCGGTCGGATCGCCCAGCGTCGCATCACGGACGCGTCGTCGCACTCGAACACGCACGAAGCGCTTCGGGCCTTGTCGGAGAACTACGCTCCCGGCGACACCGACTTCGCGTGGACTCGTCTGACGCTGTGGCGGGCCCAGCTCGCCGCGGTGCTCGATCAGCCGCCGTACGAGCAGGTCACCGCCATCCAGGTGTCCGGAGCGGCCGACTCCCCGTCGACCGAGCTCCTCGCGGCGTGGCTGCAGCTGCAGTTGCAGGTGCCCGTCACGCACGAGCTCACGATGGCGCACGGTTCGAGCGGCATCCACGGCGTCCGGCTCACGCGGGCTTCCGGGGACGTCGTCCTCGAACGTCCCGTACCGGACATCGCGACGCTCATCCAGCCGGGTCAGCCGACACACGACCTCTCCCTCCCCCGGCGCAGTCTCCGTGACTGCCTCGCGGAGGAGCTGAGGACGCTCGACCCCGATCAGCTGTACGGCCAGGTCATCACCGAGGGCCTCCCCGGCCTCGGCGAACCCGTGACACTGCGAGCAAGGACGAACTGATGGCGACCGAACGACGTGTACTCGTCTACCCCGATCGTGACCAGCTCACGGTCGCCGTTGCGAAACGGTTCCTTTCGCGGACGCGTGAGCTCCTCGAAGGACAGGACGTCGTACACGTCGTTCTGACCGGCGGCACAGTCGGTATCGGCACCCTTGAGGCGGTGCGTGCGTCGAAGGACCTGAAGAAGGTCGACTTCTCCCGCGTGCACTTCTGGTGGGGCGACGAGCGATGGGTCGGGCGCGCGGACCCGGAGCGCAATGAGCTCCAGGCCCGCGTGGCCCTCCTCGACGACCTCGACGTGCCGGCGGAGAACATCCACGCATTCCCCGCGTCCGACGACGGCATCGAACTCGATGCCGCAGCAGAGGTCTACGCTGCGGAACTGAAGTCGTTCGCACCGGAGGGCCACGACCTCCCCCGATTCGACATCACGTTCCTCGGTGTCGGCCCGGACGGCCACGTCGCCTCGCTCTTCCCCGAACGTCGCGAGATCACCGTGACCGAAGGAACCGTCGTACCGGTGCGCCAGTCCCCCAAGCCTCCTGCGGAGCGCTTGAGCCTGACGCGCGGCGCGATCAACTCCTCGGTCCGCGTGTGGCTCGTCCTCGCGGGCGCGGACAAGGCGTCGGCCCTCGGGCTGGCACTCGCCGGCGCAAGCTTCAACGAGGTGCCCGCCGCGGGCGCCAAGGGCAAGAAGCGCACGGTGTTCTTCGTGGACCAGGCCGCTGCGGCCGAGGTCCCGGACTCCCTCATCCTGCCGGAGTATTGATCTGCGGATCAGCACAGCTGCACGACACAGAAGAGGCCGTTCCCGATCGGGAACGGCCTCTTCTGTGTTGTGCTGAGAATCTGTCGCTTACGCCTTCTTGGCCGCAGCGGCAGCGGTGCCACGACGGGCACGCAGCTGCTGGAGCGCCTCTTCGAGGAGGGTTTCAGCCTCTTCCTCGGAGCGACGTTCCTTCACGTATGCGAGGTGCGTCTTGTAGGGTTCGAGCTTCGAGACCTCCGGCGGGTTCTCCTTGTCGCGACCGGCGGGCAGACCCGAGGTCGGGCAGTCGATCGTCTCGGGGATCTCCTCGTTCGGCACGTTGGCTGCGAAGTACCGTACGGTCTCGTTGCCCAGTGCGTCCCAGTAGGACACCGCGATGCGGTCGGCGTGGTAGCCGTGGTCCTGCTCTCCCATGGGGCCGGCGCCAACGCGCGAACCCCGGATGGCGCTTCCGCCAGATGCCATTGTGTCTTCCTTCTGTACTGGTGCCTGTGCTGCGGCCGGTGCGGCCCGATCGCTCGGGCCCACGGGCTTAGGACGCGGTGAACTTCGTGAGCAGACCGATCACGACGATGCAGGTCCCCCACGTGAGGCCGAGGATGACGGTGAATCGGTTCAAGTTCCGTTCCGCGACGCCCGATGAGCCGAGGTTGCTGGACATCCCGCCGCCGAACATGTCGGACAGACCTCCGCCACGACCCTTGTGCAGCAGGATCAGGAAGGTGAGCAGGAGGCTGGTGATGCCGAGCAACACCTGCAAGATGACCTGGAGAATCTCCACGTGGGACCTTTCAATTCGCGTTCAGAGAGGCTGAACCGTCGTCAAGTATACCTCGACCCTCCAACGGAGCCATGCCCGACAGGCTCGGCTCCGTTGGAGGGTTCGTGAGGGTGCGGCCGCTTAGAGGCCGACGTGCTTCTCGAAGCGTGCGATTCCGGCGAATTCGTCCGCCTGGAGGCTCGCGCCGCCGACGAGGGCGCCGTCGACGTCGGGCTGCTTCATGAAGCCGGCGATGTTGACCGCCTTCACGGAGCCGCCGTAGAGGATCCGGGTCTTTTGTGCGACGTCATCGCCGAGGATCTCCGCGATCGCTGTGCGCAGTGCGGCCGCGACCTGCTGAGCCTGCTCCGGCATCGCCGCCTGGCCGGAACCGATCGCCCACACGGGCTCGTACGCGACGACGATGTCCGCCGCGGTGTCGACGCCTTCGAGTGCCGCCTTGAGCTGCGCGACGGGGACGGCGCTCGGACCGTGCGTCTCCAGGTCCTCGGCGGTCTCGCCGATGCAGATGATCGGGACGATGCCGTGGCGGATGGCCGCCTTGACCTTCGCTGCGACGACCTCGTCGGTCTCGTTGTGCAGAGTGCGTCGTTCGGAGTGGCCGACGAGCACGTAGCTGCACTCGAGCTTCGCGAGGAACGCGCCGGAGATCTCGCCCGTGTAGGCGCCCGAGTCGTGCTGCGACAGGTCCTGGCCGCCGAAGCGGAGCTGGAGTTTGTCGGCCGAGATGAGCGTCTGCACCGAACGGAGGTCGGTGAACGGCGGGAACACGGCGACCTCGGCGGAGGCGTAGTCGTGCTTCGCGTCCTTGAGGGTCCAGTCCAGCTTCTGGACGAGTGCGATCGCCTGGAAGTGGTCGAGGTTCATCTTCCAGTTGCCGGCGATGAGCGGGACCCGCCCGTGCCGTGCGCCTACTGCTGCCATCCGAGGACCTCCAGTCCTGGCAGACGCTTGCCCTCGAGGAACTCGAGGCTGGCGCCGCCGCCGGTAGAAATGTGGCCGAACTGGCCGTCGGTGAAGCCGAGTGCTCGCACCGCTGCTGCTGAGTCACCGCCACCGACGACGCTGAGGCCGTCGGTGTGGGTGAGTGCTTCTGCGAGCGTCTTCGTCCCCGCCGCGAACGGCTCGAGCTCGAAGACGCCCATGGGGCCGTTCCAGAACACCGTCTTGGAATCGCGCACGATCGCGGCGAAGGCTTCCGCCGTCTCCGGACCGATGTCGAGGCCGAGGCCGGATGCGCCGAACGGGGTGTCCTCGATGGCGTCGGCCGCGCGCACGACGTGCTCCGCGTCCGCACCGAACTTCGAGGCGACGACGACGTCCGTGGGGAGGACGATCTTGACCCCGAGTTCCTCCGCCTTGGCGAGGTACCCGAGGACGGTGTCGATCTGGTCGGCTTCGAGGAGGCTCGACGCGACCTTGTAGCCCTTGGCTGCGAGGAAGGTGAAGAGCATGCCGCCACCGATGAGGAGCGCGTCGACGCGCGGGAGCAGGTGTCCGATGACGCCGAGCTTGTCCGAGACCTTGGAACCTCCGAGGACGACCGTGTACGGACGCTCCGGGTTCTCCGTCAGCCGGTCGAGGACTTCGAGCTCGGTCGCGATGAGGTGACCGGCAGCGCTCGGGAGGAGGCCCTCGAGCTCATAGACGCTCGCCTGCTTGCGGTGGACGACGCCGAACCCGTCGGAGACGACGACGTCGCCGAACGCGGCGAGCTTCGCGGCGAACGCGGAACGCTCTTCGGCGTCCTTGCTCGTCTCGCCCGGGTTGAACCGGAGGTTCTCGAGGAGGACGACGTCGCCGTCCTCGAGGGCGGCGACCGCATCGGTCGCTGCGCTGCCGACGGTGTCGGCGGCGAAGGTGACGGGCTTGCCGAGGAGCTCGCTCAGGCGCTGGGCGACCGGCGCGAGGCTGTACTTGGCGTCGGGCGCGCCGTCCGGGCGGCCGAGGTGGGAGACGATGACCACTCTGGCGCCCTGATTGATGAGGGCGTTCAGGGTGGGGAGTGCCGCGCGCACGCGGCCGTCGTCGGTGATGACGCCGTCCTTCAGAGGGACGTTCAAGTCAAGACGGACAACGGCGCGCTTGCCCGCGAGCGAACCGAGTGATTCGAGCGTGCGAAGTGCCATAACCTCTTCTGTCTTCAGATGGGTGGTGGGGCTGGAGGGTGAAACTGAGTCAGGCGCACTGAACACGGTTCAGTGCGCCTGACTCATACGACGGTGACTTACAGTCGGTCTGCGACGTATTCCGTGAGGTCGACGAGACGGTTGGAGTAGCCCCACTCGTTGTCGTACCAGGAAGCGACCTTGACCTGCGAGCCGATGACCTTCGTGAGGCCGGCGTCGAAGATCGAGGAGTGCGGGTCGGTCACGATGTCGCTGGAGACGATCGGGTCCTCGGTGTACTTGAGGATGCCCTTGAGGGGGCCCTCTGCCGCAGCCTTGTACGCAGCGTTGATCTCTTCGACCGTTGCGGGCTTCGTGAGCTCGACGGTGAGGTCGGTGATCGAGCCGGTCGGGACCGGAACGCGCAGTGCGTAGCCGTCGAGCTTGCCGACGAGCTCGGGGATGACGAGGCCGAGCGCCTTGGCGGCACCGGTCGACGTCGGGATGATGTTGACTGCTGCAGCGCGTGCACGGCGGAGGTCGCTGTGCGGGCCGTCCTGCAGGTTCTGGTCTGCGGTGTAGGCGTGGACCGTAGTCATGAGGCCACGCTCGATGCCGAAGTTGTCGAGCAGGACCTTCGCGAGCGGTGCGAGGCAGTTGGTGGTGCAGGACGCGTTCGAGATGATGTCGTGCGTCGCTGCGTCGTAGGTGCCCTCGTTGACGCCGAGGACGATGGTCGCGACGTCGCTGCCCGTTGCGGGAGCGGAGACGAGGACCTTCTTGGCTCCGGCGGTGATGTGCTTGCGAGCGTCTTCCGACTTCGTGAAGCGGCCGGTGGACTCGATGACGATGTCGACGCCCAGCTCGCCCCAAGGCAGGTTGGCGGGGTCGCGCTCTTCGAGGACGATGATGGGCTTGCCGTTGACGATGATCTTGTCGCCGTCGAGCTCGACCGTTGCGTCCAGACGACCCGTGATGGAGTCGTACTTCAGCAGGTGAGCGAGTGCCTTGTTGTCGGTGAGGTCGTTGACCGCGACGATCTCGAGGTCGCTGCCCTTCGCGAGGGCGGCGCGGAAGAAGTTGCGGCCGATGCGGCCGAAGCCGTTGATACCGATCTTTACGGACACAGATGACTCCTGATACTGGGGCGCGATGGCGCAGTTGTACGGATGCTCGAGTGAGCGGGGAAGGTTGTCCCGGACCGTGGGCCCGGGACAACCCTGTCACTTACGACAGTACCAGCAGGCCGCTGGTCTGTGCTCGCGCGACCTCGAAGCGGGCCTGGACATCGGCCCAGTTCACGATGTTCCAGAACGCCTTGACGTAGTCGGCGCGGACGTTCTTGTAGTCGAGGTAGTAGGCGTGCTCCCAGACGTCGAGCAGCAGCAGGGGGACGGTTCCGGCGGGGAAGTTGCCCTGCTGGTCGAAGAACTGCTGGATGTTGATGCGCTGGCCGAGGGTGTCCCACGTGAGCGCGGCCCAGCCGGAGCCCTGGACGCCGAGGGCGGCGGCAGTGAAGTGCGCCTGGAACTTGTCGAAGGAGCCGAAGTACTCGTCGACCGCGGACTCGAGCTCGCCAGTGGGCTTGTCGCCGCCGTCCGGGGAGAGGTTGTTCCACCAGATGGTGTGGTTGACGTGACCGCCGAGGTTGAACGCGAGGTCCTTCTCGAGCTTGTTGACGTTCGTGAAGTCGTTCGCGTATCGAGCCTCGGCGAGCTTGTCGAGCGCGGTGTTTGCACCGGCGACGTACGCTGCGTGGTGCTTGTCGTGGTGGAGTTCCGTGATCGCTGCGCTGATGTGCGGTTCCAGCGAGCTGTAGTCGTACGGAAGTTCGGGCAGGGTGTAGACAGCCATTCGTGTGATCTCCTCGAATCGTGCCGTGCACGGTCTGCGCACGGCTCTGAGCATCAGGCCCAGTCTAGTGAGACGAGTCCTTCACGGCCCGGGGTTCTCCCCCAGATGACGAATGGCTACACTCCGTTCGCCGGCCGGTCACCGAGCGCTGCTGTGTTCGGCGCGTGCGACCGGTCGGCGACGTGCGTCACACCTCGTCGAAGTCAGCGGGCAGGTTCGCGTCGGTTCCCGGGATGCCGAGGTCGGAGGCGTGCTTGTCGGCCATCGCGAGGAGGCGGCGGATGCGACCGGCGATCGCGTCCTTCGTCATGGGCGGGTCGGCGAAGTGGCCGAGCTCGTCGAGGCTCGCCTCGCGGTGGTCGAGGCGCAGGCGGCCGGCGTAGCGCAGGTGCTCCGGCACCTCGTCGCCGAGGATCTCGAGCGCCCGGTCGACGCGGGCGCAGGCGGCGACGGCGGCCTGCGCGGAGCGGCGGAGGTTGGCGTCGTCGAAGTTGACGAGGCGGTTGGCGGTCGCACGGACCTCCTTGCGCTGGCGCATCTCCTCCCACGAGGTGACGGTCGCGGTCGCGCCCATGAGCGTCAGCATGCCGCTGATCGCATCGCCCTCACGGATGACGACGCGGTGGACGCCGCGCACTTCACGTGCTTTCGCGGGGACGCCGATGCGCCCTGCCGCGCCGACGAGCGCCATCGCGGACTCGTTGCCGGGGCACACGACGTCGAGCGATGCCGACCGGCCGGGGTCGGTCAGTGAGCCCGTCGCGAGGAAGGCACCGCGCCAGACGGCCGCGAGTTCGTCGCGGGAGCCGGTCGTGAGGCGGTTCGGGAGGCCGCGGACCGCACGACGACGCGCGTCGAGGAGGCCGGTCTGGCGTGCAAGCGTCTCGCCGCCCTCGATCACGCGGACGACGAAGACGGCGGGTTTTCCGGAGGTGCCCGGATTCTGGACGAGGATCTCGCTACGGATGCCGTAGAGCTCGCCGATGTCGCGGCGGACGCGCTGCGCGAGCGCCGGGCTGTCCAGTTCGGCTTCGATGGCGACACGACCGGAGATCGTGTGGAGTCCGCCGGAGAACCGGAGCAGTGAGGCGAGCTCTGCTGCCCGGACCTGGTTGCGGGTTTCGCGGACGAGCGCCAGTTCGTTTTTGACGTCGGCGGTGAGGGCCACGTGGGTTCCTATCTGTTGGTGCGGGATGGGGCTGCGCTTGTGGCGCGGTGCGACTACTCGCGGCCCAGATCGCGGTGTCTGACGTGCACGGCGACGCCGGACAGGGTCCGGAGCCGCTCGGCCAGCTGCAGCGCGACGGCGACGGAGCGGTGTTTGCCGCCCGTGCAGCCCACCGCGATGGTGGCGTGACGTTTGTTCTCGCGCTGGTATCCGGCGAGGACCGGTTCGAGGGCTCGCGCGTAGCCCTCGATGAATTCTTCTGCTCCTGGCTGCGACAGCACGTACTCGCTGACCGCGGCGTCCTGGCCCGTGAGCGCTCGCAACTCCGGCACCCAGAACGGGTTCGGGAGGAAGCGCATGTCGGCCACGAGGTCGGCATCGGGCGGCAGACCGTACTTGAAACCGAAGCTCATGACGGTGACCTGCACACCGGGGACCTCTGCACCGGCGAAGAGTTCGCGCGTGGTCGTCGCGAGCTGGTGGATGTTGAGCTCGCTCGTGTCGATGATGACGTCGCTCGACTCCCGGATCTCGCTCAGGCGGGTTCGCTCGGCCACGATGCCGTCGAGGATGGTCCCCTCGCCCTGCAGCGGGTGCGGACGGCGCACGGCTTCGAAACGGCGGACGAGCGCCGCATCGGTCGCTTCGAGGAAGATCATGCGCAGGTGCGTTCCGCTGCGCAGTGCTGGGACGATCTCCTGCAGGTCGCTGAAGAAGTCCCGCCCTCTGACGTCGACGACGGCGGCGATGCGAGGGAGCCGCGAGCCGGCGCGCTCCGCGAGGTCGACGAGTGGCCGCAGCATCTGCGGGGGCAGGTTGTCGACGACGTACCAGTCGAGGTCCTCGAGTGCGTTGGCGACGGTGGAGCGTCCTGCGCCGGACATGCCGGTCACGATCAGCACTTCCTGTTGGTGCTGCGGCTGACCGGGAGACATCGACACGCTTTCGACGGAGTTGGGAGGGATGGCTCCAGCTTATCGAGAGTTGAGGGCCTCGTGGACGGTCGTCGCGAGCTTCGGGCCGATGCCCTTGACCTCCGCGATGGCTTCCGGCGTGGATTCCTTGAGCTTCGCGACGGAACCGAAATGCTTGAGGAGTTCGCGCACTTTGGCCGGTCCGAGGCCGGGGATCTCCCCCAGGACGCTCGTGATGTCGCGCTTGCGCTTCTGCCGCTGGAAGGTGATCGCGAATCGGTGGGCCTCGTCTCGAACCCGCTGCAGCAGGAAGAGCGCTTCGCTGCCTCGCGGGAGGATGACGGGGTACGGATCGTCCGGGAGCCAGATCTCCTCGAGTCGCTTCGCCAGCCCGCAGAGGGTGATGCCCGTGAGCCCCGACTCCTCGAGTGCTCGAGCAGCGGCGGCGACCTGCGGTTGTCCGCCGTCGACGATGAGCAGCTGGGGCGGATAGGTGAACTTCCGGCGCTTCCGCTCCCCCGTGACTTCGTCGACCGATTCGACCGGCTCGGCCGATGTGAGGTGCGCGAGGCGCCTGGACACGACCTGGTAGATCGAGTCGGTGTCGTCCGTCGACTCCGTGACCCCGAACCGTCGGTACTCGTCCTTGCGGGCGAGTCCGTCCTCGAAGACGACCATCGAG
Source organism: Plantibacter lichenum (assembly GCF_050587525.1). Lineage (NCBI taxonomy): Bacteria > Bacillati > Actinomycetota > Actinomycetes > Micrococcales > Microbacteriaceae > Plantibacter > Plantibacter lichenum. The sequence continues at coordinate 127,680 of NZ_JBOBFT010000004.1, forward strand.
GCGACGATGTTCGTCCCGCTCAGGTGGGAGACGTCGAAGCACTCGATGCGCAACGGCGCCTCCGGCATGCCGAGGGCGTCGCGGATGTCCTCGAGCGCCTGGGTCCGCGAGACGAAGTCGGAGCTGCGCCTCGTCTTGTAGAGCATGAGCGCCTGTTTGGCGTTGACGACGGCCGTCTCCATGAGCGTGGCCTTCTCGCCGCGCTGCGCGACGCGCACCTTCACCTTCGCGCCGCGTCGTTGGCTCAGCAGGTCCTCGAGTCCGTCGGTGTCGTCCGGCAGGACGGGCACCAGGACCTCACGCGGCATGTCCGCCGGCGTCGCCGCGTCGTACACGCGCTGGATGACGCCGTCGACGAGCTCCGCCGTCGAGACGTCGAGTTCCTTGTCGACCGTCCAGGATCGGACGCCGCGGATGCGCCCTCCTCGGACGATGAACTGCTGAACGGATGCCGCGAGCTCGTCGTGATCGATCCCGAAGAGATCGGCGTCGACGCCGTCGCGCAGCACGACCGCGCTCTTCTGCAGCACCTGATCGAGCGCGAGGAGCTGGTCGCGGTGCTTCGCGGCGGACTCGTAGTCCTGGCGCTCCGCGGCCGCTTTCATCTCCGCCGTGATGCGTGTGGTGAAGCGTTTGTCGTTCCCTGCCATGAACGAGACGAAGTCGTCCACGATGGCGCGGTGCTCCTCGATCGTGACCTTGCCGGAGCACGGACCGCCGCAGCGGCCGATCTGCCCGGGGAAGCACGGCTTGCCCGTGGTCATCGCACGCTTGTAGCTGGAGTCCGAGCAGGTGCGTATGGGGAAGACCTTGATCATGAGGTCGACCGTGTCGTGGACCGCCCAGATCTTCGGGTACGGCCCGAAGTACTTCGCTCCCTTGATCCGGGTGTTCCTCGTGACCGTCACCCGTGGCGCCTCATCGCCGAGCGTGATCGCCAGGTACGGGTAGGACTTGTCGTCCCGGAACTTGACGTTGAACGGCGGGTCGTACTCCTTGATCCACGTGTACTCGAGCTGCAGCGCTTCGACATCGCTGCCGACCGTCGTCCATTCGACGCCCGTCGCCGTCGTGACCATCCGCCTCGTGCGTTCGTGCAGCGTGTGCAGCGGTGCAAAGTAGTTGCTCAGGCGCGCACGCAGGTTCTGCGCCTTGCCCACATAGAGCACCCGACCGGAGTCATCGCTGAAGCGGTACACGCCCGGCAGGGTGGGGATCTCCCCCGCCTTCGGCCGGTACGAGAGACCGCTCCCCCGTTGGACCGCCGGCACCTCAGCCCGCCTTGCGGCTGTCGCCGGCCTCGGCTTCGGCCTCGAACACTTCCCGCAGGAAGACGCCCGTGTGGCTCTGCTTGACGGTCGCGAGGTGTTCAGGGGTTCCGGTCGCCAGGACCTTGCCGCCTCCTGCGCCGCCCTCCGGACCCATGTCGATGAGCCAGTCGGCGGTCTTGATGACGTCGAGGTTGTGCTCGATGACGATGACGGTGTTCCCCTTGTCGACGAGGCTGCCGAGCACCAGGAGGAGCTTGCGGACGTCTTCGAAGTGCAGACCCGTGGTGGGTTCGTCGAGCACGTACACGCTCCGACCGTTGCTCCGGCGCTGCAGTTCCGTGGCGAGCTTGACGCGCTGCGCCTCTCCGCCCGAGAGCGTGGTGGCGCTCTGGCCGAGTCTGACGTAGCCGAGGCCGACCTCGACGAGCGTCTTCAGGAAGCGGTGGATCGACGAGATGGGCTCGAAGAACTCGGCGGCCTCCGCGATCGGCATGTCGAGGACTTCGGCGATGTTCTTGCCCTTGTAGTGGATCGTGAGCGTGTCGCGGTTGTAGCGCGCTCCCCCGCAGACCTCGCACGCAACGTAGACGTCGGGGAGGAAGTTCATCTCGATCTTGATCGTGCCGTCGCCTGAGCACGCCTCGCAGCGGCCGCCCTTGACGTTGAAGCTGAACCGACCGGGCAGGTAGCCGCGGACCTTCGCCTCCGACGTCTCGGAGAAGAGTGTGCGGATGCGGTCGAACACGCCCGTGTAGGTGGCTGGGTTCGATCGTGGCGTGCGGCCGATGGGCGCCTGGTCGACGTGGACGACCTTGTCGAGCAGTTCGAGGCCCGTCACCTTCGTGTGCTTGCCCGGGACCTTACGGGCCCCGTTGAGCTTGTTCGCGAGCACGCGGTACAGCACGTCGTTGACGAGCGACGACTTGCCGGAACCGCTGACGCCCGTGACGGCCGTGAGGACGCCGAGTGGGAAGTCGACGTTCACCTTGCGCAGGTTGTTGGCCGATGCGCCGATGACGCTGATCTGGCGCTCCGGGTCGATCTTCCGACGGACCTCAGGCGTCTCGATCATCTTGCGACCCGACAGGTAGTCGCCCGTGAGCGACTCCGTGTTGGCCAGGAGGGCGTCGAAGGAGCCGGAGTGGACGACCTTGCCGCCGTTGACGCCGGCGCCTGGTCCGATGTCGACGATCCAGTCGGCCGTTCGGATGGTGTCCTCGTCGTGCTCGACGACGATGAGCGTGTTGCCGAGGTCGCGAAGCGCCACGAGGGTCTCGATGAGACGACGGTTGTCGCGCTGGTGCAGCCCGATGCTCGGTTCGTCCAGGACGTACAGGACGCCCGTGAGACCGGAACCGATCTGCGTCGCCAGACGGATGCGCTGTGCTTCACCGCCCGAGAGCGACCCGGCGGAGCGGGCGAGGTCGAGGTAGTTGAGCCCGACCTGGATGAGGAAGTCGAGGCGCACCTTGATCTCGCGGAGGACCTGAGCCGCGATGTGCGCCTCGCGGTCGGTCAGTTCGAGCTTGTCCATGAACGCACGTGCGTCACCGAGCGACAGGAGCGCGACGTCGGCGATGCTGTTGTCGTGGATGAGGACGGAGAGCACCTCCGGCTTCAGACGCTTGCCATCGCACACCTGGCACGGCACCTCTCGCAGGTACTCGGACCAGCGGACCCGCTGCGAGTCCGAATCCGCTTCGAGGTACTGGCGTTCGATGTACGGGATGACCCCTTCGAAGCCAGACGAGTAGCTCATGTCGCGGCCGAAGCGGTTGCGCCATTTGACGGTGACCTTGAAGTTGTTGCCGCGGAGGACTGCCTCCTGGACGTTCTTCGGAAGGTCGCGCCATGGCGTGCTGAGCGAGAAGTCGAGGTCGCGTGCAAGACCTTCGAGCAGCTTCTCGTAGTACTGGTAGAGGCCCTTGCCCTGCGTGGTCCAGGGGATGATGACGCCCTCGTTGATGCTGAGCTCGTCGTCCCCGAGGAGCAGTTCGGCGTCGACCGACATGCGGGTTCCGAGGCCGGAGCACTCCGGGCACGCGCCGAACGGTGCGTTGAACGAGAACGTGCGCGGTTCGATCTCCGTGAGCTGCAAGGGGTGGTTGTTCGGGCAGGACAGCTTCTCGGAGAAGGTCCGCCAGGCGTCGTCTCCGGTCTCGTCGACGAAGTTGATCTTCACGAGGCCGTCGGTGAGTGTCAGGGCCGTCTCGAGCGAGTCGGTCAGGCGCCCCAGGATCTCCGGTCCCGCGACGAGACGGTCGACGACGACGGCGATGTCGTGTTTGACCTGCTTCTTGAGGGTGGGCGGTTCGCTCAGCTGGATCTGTTCGCCGTCGACGATGGCACGCGCGAAGCCCTTCGCGGACAGTTCGCTGAAGAGGTCGACGAACTCCCCCTTCTTCTGGCTGACCACGGGTGCGACGATCTGGTAGCGCCGCTTCTCCTCGAGCTCCATGAGCTGATCGGCGATCTGCTGCACGGTCTGGCGCTGGATGACTTCACCGCAGACGGGGCAGTGCGGAACGCCGATGCGCGCCCAGAGCAGACGCATGTAGTCGTAGACCTCGGTGATGGTGCCGACGGTCGAGCGCGGGTTGCGGTTGGTCGACTTCTGGTCGATGGAGACCGCTGGGCTCAGACCCTCGATGAAATCGACGTCCGGGCGGTCCACCTGCCCCAGGAACTGACGCGCGTAGGCGGACAGCGACTCGACGTAGCGGCGCTGCCCCTCCGCGAAGATCGTGTCGAACGCGAGCGACGACTTCCCCGAGCCGGACAGGCCCGTGAAGACGACGAGCGAGTCGCGTGGGATGTCGAGGTCGACGTCTTGGAGATTGTGGACGCGGGCGCCGCGGACACTGAGTTTTGAGTGGTTCTCTACCTTCGCAATTGACACCCTACGAGTGTACGCAGAGCCACCGACACTGGATCACCCAGGGCTGCGCCGAGAGCGAAGTCCGGTCGGACATGCGCCGCCGACGAGGCCCGTGAAACAGAGCACGCGGAACGCCCTGCGCCCTCAGCGCCCTCAGAAGACTCGGCGTCCGAGAAGGCTCGGGGCCCTCAGACCACCGACTAGATGTGCCCGGCCTTCGACATCTGTCGGAGCTCTTGCTTGAGTTCCGCCACTTCGTCGCGCAGGCGCCCGGCGAGCTCGAACTTGAGCTCGGCCGCGGCCGCGAGCATCTGGGCGTTGAGGTCGGCGATGATCGACTCGATGTCGTTCGCGCCCTCCGCAGCGATGCCCTCCCTGCGCAGGTTGGGCGTCGGGCTCTTTTTGGACTTGTCCCGGCCGGCGAGGAGTTCCGCCGTGTCCGCCCCCTCACGAGCGAGGGCTTCCGTGATGTCGGCGATGCGCTTCCGCAGGGGCTGCGGGTCGATGCCGCGCTCGAGGTTGTACGCGACCTGCTTCTCACGGCGTCGGTCGGTCTCCTCGATGGCACGCTTCATCGAGTCGGTGAGGACGTCCGCGTACATGTGCACCTCGCCAGAGACGTTTCGAGCCGCACGTCCGATGGTCTGGATGAGCGACGTGGACGAACGGAGGAAGCCCTCCTTGTCGGCGTCGAGGATGGCGACGAGCGACACCTCCGGGAGGTCGAGGCCCTCACGCAGCAGGTTGATGCCGATGAGGACGTCGTACACACCGGCTCGGAGCTCGCTCAGGAGCTCCACGCGACGCAGAGTGTCGACGTCGGAGTGGAGGTAGCGGACGCGGACGCCGGCCTCCGTCAGGAAGTCGGTGAGCTCCTCCGCCATCTTCTTCGTGAGCGTCGTGACGAGCACACGTTCGTCGCGTTCCGCGCGCACCCGGATCTCCTCGAGCAGATCGTCGATCTGGCCGCTCGACGGCTTGACGATGATCGCCGGGTCCACGAGACCGGTCGGGCGGATGATCTGCTCGACGATGCCGTCGGCGATGCCCATCTCGTACTTGCCTGGCGTGGCCGAGAGGTAGACGGTCTGACCGACACGGTTCTTGAACTCGTCCCAGCGCAGTGGTCGGTTGTCCATGGCGCTCGGCAGGCGGAAGCCGTGCTCCACGAGCGTTCGCTTCCGAGACGCGTCGCCCTCGAACATGGCGCCGATCTGCGGCACCGTGACGTGCGACTCGTCGATGACGGTGAGGAAGTCGTCCGGGAAGTAGTCGAGGAGGCAGTTCGGTGCCTCGCCGGGGTTCCGGCCGTCGATGTGCCGCGAGTAGTTCTCGATCCCGGAGCAGAAGCCGATCTGCTGCATCATCTCCAGGTCGAAGGTGGTGCGCATGCGGAGCCGCTGGGCTTCGAGCAGCTTGCCTTCCCGTTCGAGTTCCTGCAGACGCTCGGCGAGCTCCTCCTGGATGGTCCCGATGGCGCGCTGGATGGTCTGCGGGCTCGCCGCGTAGTGCGTGGCCGGGAAGACGGACACGGCGTCGAGCTTCTTCACGACGTCGCCCGTGAGCGGGTGCAGGGCGTACAGCGCCTCGATCTCGTCGCCGAAGAACTCGATGCGGATGGCGAGTTCCTCGTAGACGGGGATGATCTCGATCGTGTCGCCACGCACCCGGAAGTTCCCCCGGGAGAAATCGACGTCGTTGCGGTTGTACTGCATGCCGACGAACTTGCGGATCAGGCGGTCGCGGCCGATGTTCTGACCGACCTGGAGCGCTGCCATCGCCTCCAGGTACTCTTCTGCGGCGCCGAGGCCGTAGATGCAGGAGACGGTGGAGACCACGATGACGTCGCGCCTGCTGAGGAGCGAGTTGGTGGTCGAGTGGCGGAGCCGTTCGACCTCGGCGTTGATCGACGAGTCCTTCTCGATGAAGGTGTCCGTCTGCGGGACGTACGCCTCGGGCTGGTAGTAGTCGTAGTACGAGACGAAGTACTCGACCGCGTTGTTCGGCATGAGCTCACGGAACTCGTTGGCGAGCTGGGCGGCGAGGGTCTTGTTGTGCGCGAGCACGAGCGTGGGGCGCTGCACCGCTTCGACGAGCCACGCCGTGGTGGCCGACTTGCCGGTACCGGTGGCGCCGAGGAGGACGACGTCCGTCTCGCCGGCGTTGATGCGACCCGTGAGCTCGGCGATCGCCTTCGGCTGGTCGCCGCTCGGTTCGTAGTCGCTGATGACCTCGAACGGACGAACGGAGCGTGTGGGTTCCATGCTTCGAGTCTACGGAGCACCACCGACATCGGACTCCCGCTTCGCGGGCAGCGTACGCGTGGGACCCGCATGACTCACCGGCATCGGTCCGGTCGCCGTTCAGCGCCGCGTCGACTCCTGGCGCGAAGCCGCGAAGGCGGCCTCCCAGATGCGGTCCACCTGCTCGAGCGTGTGCTCCATGGTCCCGTCGGTGTCCACGACGTCGTCGGCGACGGCGAGCCGCTGCTCGTCGGTGGCCTGGGCCGAGATGCGCCGCTGCGCCTCCCCCGCGTCGAGTCCCCGAATGCCCGTGAGCCGCTCCAGACGCGTCTCGTCCGGGGCGTGCGCGACGACGACGCGATCGAACTCGTCAGCGCGACCCGTCTCGACGAGCAGCGGGACGTCGTAGATGACGACCGCTCCAGGGACCGCGGAGGCGGCTTCGATGAGCTCGTGGGAGCGGCGCTTCACGGCCGGGTGCACGATCGCGTTGAGGTCAGCCAGGGCTGCAGGATCACTGAACACGATCGCGCCGAGCCTGGCACGCACGAGCGCGCCGTCCGCATCGAGCAGTTCCGGACCGAACCGCTCCACGATCGCCTGCAGACCCGGTGTCCCCGGCTCGACGACCTCTCGTGAGATGACGTCCGCGTCGATCACGATCGCGCCCAACGACTCGAGCCGGCGTGCGATGGTCGACTTGCCCGACGCGATCCCGCCGGTGAGCCCGATCAAGTACATGCGTCCAGCCTAGCCTCGTGTGAGCGGCGCCCGGGGTCTGCGAACCACGCCTCGCTACGATGGGCGACACGGATCATCGATCGCTCCACGGGCGGTCACCAGACCTGGGAGGCGACCATGCTCGAAATCCTCACGGGCGCCGGTCTGGCCGCGGCCGCCGGGGTCAACGCGTACATCCCGCTCCTGACCCTCGGCCTGCTCGGCCGGTTCACCGAGCTGCTCACGCTCCCCGCCGGATGGACGTGGCTCGAGAACCCGTGGGTCCTCGGCATCCTCGGCTTCCTCCTCGTGCTCGACGCCGTCGCGGACAAGATCCCTGCCGTGGACACGATCAACGACGTCGTCCAGACGGTCGTCCGTCCGTCCGCCGGCGGCATCGCGTTCGGTTCCGGATTCGGCGCGGAGACGGTTGCGGTGCAGGACCCGGAAGCGGCTCTGCAGAGCGGACAGTGGGTGCCCGTCGTCGCGGGTGTGGTCATCGCACTCCTCATCCATCTCCTGAAGATGGGCGTCCGGCCCGTCGCGAATGCTGCGACCGCAGGCCTCGCCGCGCCCGTCCTGAGCGTCGCGGAGGACATCGGGAGCCTCGTCGCCTCCGCGCTCGCGCTCATCGTGCCGGTGCTCGTCGCGATCGCGGTCGTCGTGATCGCGATCATCGCGTGGCGCGTCGTGCGGAAGCGACGGCGACGCATCGCCACTCCGGCCTGAGTCGGAAACCCGCACACCCGACAACGCAGAAGAGGGCCGCCCGAAGGCGACCCTCTTCCGTGCGTTCCGGCGAGAAGGCCGGTCCGCGGATGTGACTAGTTGCTGGAGAGCTTCTCGCGCAGAGCGGCGAGCGACTCGTCGTCGGCAAGCGTTCCACCGGTGGTGGACTCGCTCGAGAACGAGGAACCAGCGGAGGGCGAAGCGGTCGACGTGGTCGGGTTCGCCTCTTCGGCGGCCGCAGCAGCAACCTGCTTCTTGTGCGCTTCCCAACGAGCCTGGGCTGCAGCGTAGTCCTGCTCCCACTTCTCGCGCTCGGCGTCGAAGCCTTCCTTCCACTCCTGCGTCTCGGCGTCGAAGCCCTCGGGGTACTTGTAGTTCCCCTGGTCGTCGTACTCCGTGAGCATGCCGTAGAGGGCCGGGTCGAATTCGGTGCCCTCGGGGTCGACACCCTCGTTGGCCTGCTTGAGGCTCAGCGAGATGCGGCGACGCTCGAGGTCGATGTCGATGACCTTGACGAAGACCTCGTCGCCGACCGAAACGACCTGCTCAGCGAGTTCGACGTGCTTGCCCGACAGCTCGGAGATGTGCACGAGGCCCTCGATGCCGTCTGCGACGCGAACGAACGCACCGAACGGAACGAGCTTGGTGACCTTACCCGGTGCAACCTGGCCGATGGCGTGGGTGCGGGCGAAGACCTGCCACGGGTCCTCCTGCGTCGCCTTGAGCGACAGGGAGACGCGCTCGCGGTCCAGGTCCACCTCGAGGATCTCGACGGTGACTTCCTGGCCGACTTCCACAACCTCGCTGGCGTGCTCGATGTGCTTCCAGCTGAGCTCGGAGACGTGCACGAGGCCGTCCACTCCGCCGAGGTCCACGAACGCACCGAAGTTGACGATCGACGAGACGATGCCCTTGCGGACCTGTCCCTTCTGGAGGTTGTTGAGGAAGGTGGTACGGCTCTCGGACTGCGTCTGCTCGAGGAGCGCACGACGCGACAGGACCACGTTGTTGCGGTTCTTGTCGAGCTCGAGGATCTTCGCTTCGATCTCCTGGCCGAGGTACGGCGTGAGGTCGCGGACGCGGCGCAGCTCGATGAGCGATGCCGGGAGGAAGCCACGGAGGCCGATGTCGACGATGAGGCCACCCTTGACCACTTCGATGACCGAACCGGTGACGACGCCGTCGGATTCCTTGATCTTCTCCACATCGCCCCAAGCGCGCTCGTACTGTGCGCGCTTCTTGGACAGGATCAGACGGCCTTCCTTGTCCTCCTTCTGGAGAACGAGAGCCTCGATCGTGTCACCGACGTTGACGACCTCACTGGGGTCGACGTCGTGCTTGATGGAGAGTTCGCGTGAGGGGATGACGCCCTCGGTCTTGTAACCGACGTCGAGGAGGACCTCGTCGCGGTCGATCTTCACCACGGTGCCTTCGATGAGGTCGCCGTCGTTGAAGAACTTCAGAGTCTTCTCGACCGCTGCCAGGAAGTCTTCAGCAGATCCGATGTCGTTGATTGCGACCTGCCGGGGGGCGGTCGTTGCGCTTGTCATGTAGTAGTTGCTCCAGTGCGGACAATGTTTCAGGCCAGTCGCACGCATCGGTTCGAGGACCACTGGATTCGAAATCCTGAGGGGATCGAGCGATGATGTGTGTGCCGCTTCGACCGGGTGGCCGACGCTTCGCCCTGCGAGACTGGCAGGCGGATAGAACGTCACAATTGTGACAGTCCAGCTTAGCTGGATTCTGCAGCTCCAGGCAAGCCGCCTTGTCCGGCTGTCCAGCGAGGCGTTATCCCGTTGTGTTCACGCGCTCACGGACGATCGCACGGAGCGCCGGATCGAGATCGGGACGGGCGAATCGGTAGCCGAGAGCCAGGAGCCGTTCGGGGACCACCCATCGGCTCTTCAGCACGAGTTCGGTCTCCGTCCGGATGGTGATCGAACCGAGTTCGAGCATCCATCGGGGCGCGGGCAGGCCGAGGGGAACACCGAGTGCGTGTCGGAGCGTGCGCATGAAGGTGCGGTTGTCGGTGGGGTTCGGGGATGAGGTGTTGAGCACCCCGTCGACGTCGGGATGCTCGCCCACGAAGTAGATGACGCCGAGGACGTCGTCGATGTGCACCCAGCTGAAGCGTTGACGCCCACCCCCGGCACGGGAGGCGTGGTACGTGCCGGCCTCGCGCCCCGCGCGAGTGGACGGCCAGTGCCCGTCGAGTTGCGCGCCGCCGAGGCCGAACCGAGCGAGCCGCATGAGTGGGAGCAACGCGCTGCCGTCGCCGAGGACGATCGCCATCCGTAGCGCGACGCGCCGGGTTCCCGGGAGCTCGCCCGCGAAGAACGCAGCTTCCCACGCCGTCGCGACGTCCACCGAGAAGCCCGTGCCGAGTTCTCCCGTCGACTCCGTCATCGGTCGATCCTCGGCATGACGGTAGATCGTCGCCGTGGAGGAGTTGACCCACAGCGGTGGCGGGACCGCGCATGCCCGGATCGCCGTGGCGAGTTCGGTCGTCGTCTCGACGCGGGAGCGGAGGATTTCGGCTCGGTTCCGGGCGTTGTAGCGGCAGTTCACGCTCTTGCCCGCGAGGTTGACCAGGAGGTCCGCGCCGTCGAGGAGTGCCGTGATGCGCTCGGTGTCCCCCCAAACGGCATCGGTTCCGTGCCCTGCCCGTCGGCCGATCGTGCTGACCTGCGCACCCCGAGCGCGGTACGTGTCGATCAGGTACCGGCCGATGAACCCGGACGCGCCAGCGATCACGATCCGCTCGGTCACGGTGTTGCCTCCCCCGGCCGGATCGCATAGGTGAAGCGTCCGGCGTACTCGTAGAGCCTACCGAGGACGGGAGCCTCGACCACGACGGCGACGCACTGCTCCTCCGTACGTTCGTCCCATCGCTCGTGGAGGGTCACGACAGGGGCGAGGCCGGAGGGGATCCGCAGCGCCAGCCCCATGATCCGGATCGTGACCGCCGTGGATCGAAGCCGGAGCGCGCCGTCGGCGACCGACGCCTCGAGGATCGAGACGACCCGTCCCGATCACCCGAGGTCATCGACGACGATGCCGCTTCCGGCCTCCCCGCTCGTGATCAGATCGACCATCACCTGCTCGCCGTCGGCGAAACGGAACGTCCGGGTCGCCGAGACCGCGGGCGTCCCGTCGAGACCGGTGCTCGGGCGGTTCACGACCGTGAACGGCACGGCGCGCCTCCACAGCGGGAACATGATCTGCTCGCCCGAGAACAACCGCAGCAGCGGCCAGAGCCATCGCTTCGGCGTGCCCACGGTGTCGAACACGCCGGACCCGATGCCGACGGAGCCTCGGGGAATCGCACTGAAGTAGGCACGGAGACGCGGATGCAGACCGTTCAGCGAAGCGCCGAGGGCGTCCTCGTACGGAGAGCGGACCGCGTCGGATCCGCCATACGTCACCGGGTCCCGGCTCAGCCGAGGAGCGTCGAGCGGAGCGTGTCGAGGCCGACGCCGCCGAGATCGAGCGCCCGGCGGTGGAACTCCTTGATGCTGAACGCGTCCCCCTCGCGGCGGTGGACCTCGTCGCGCAGCTGCTCCCAGATCCGCTGCCCGATCTTGTACGAAGGCGCCTGTCCCGGCCAGCCGAGGTAGCGGTTCACCTCGAACTTCACGAACTCGGGCGACATGTTGACGTTCCGGCCCATGAAGTCGAACGCGTACTCGGCCGTCCACGGTCCGCTGCCGTCGGGAAGCTGCTTCTCGAGGTGCACGCCGATGTCGAGGACGACGCGAGCCGCTCGCATCCGCTGTCCGTCGAGCATGCCGAGGCGGTCCGCCGGGTCGGCGAGGTAGCCGAGCTGCTCCATGAGGCGCTCCGCGTAGAGCGCCCACCCCTCGGCGTGCCCTGACGTGCCCGCGAGCTGTCGGCGCCACGTGTTGAGCTTGCCTCGGTTGACGACGGCCTGGCCGATCTGCAGGTGGTGACCGGGAACGCCCTCGTGGTACACGGTCGTCAGCTCACGCCAGGTGTCGAACTCGGTGACGCCCTCGGGAACGGACCACCACATGCGACCGGGACGGGAGAAGTCGTCCGTCGGCCCCGTGTAGTAGATGCCGCCCTCCTGCGTGGGTGCGATCATGCACTCGAGCGCACGGATCTCCTGCGGGATGTCGAAGTGGGTCCGACCGAGCTCTTCGACGGCCCGATCGCTCGTCTCCTGCATCCAGCGCTGCAGTGCTTCCGTGCCGTGCAGTTTGCGGCTGTCGTCACGTTCCAGGAAGGCGACGGCCTCCTCGACGGAGGCGCCGGCCAGGATCTCGTTCGCGATCGACTCCTGCTCGGCGACCATCCGGGCGAGTTCCTCGATGCCCCACTCGTAGCTCTCGTCGAGGTCGATGGTCGCGCCGAGGAATCGACGAGACTGCAACGCGTAGAGGTCACGGCCGATCGCATCGCGTTCCGTTGCGACGGGCAGGAGCTGCTGGGCCAGGAAGTCGGCGAGTTCGCCGTACGCGACGGCGGCCGCGCCCGCGTTGGCGCCGAGCTGGCTCGCGAGCGAAGCGGGGAGCTGACCCTCGTCCGGTCCTCCGTTGGCGGCGAGTTCGACGAAGAAACCGTCCTCGGCCGCGTACCGGTTCACCTGCTCGAACACCTCGGCGACCTGTCGCTTCGCCGGAGTGATCCCCTTGTCGATGCCCTCGCGGAGCGTCTGGATGTAGCCGTGGACCGCTTCGGGGAGGTTGCCGAGCCTGGTTGAGATCGTCTCCCAGTCGTCGACCGACGCCGTGGGCATGAGGTCGTACACCTCACGCAGCTCCTGAGCGGGCGACGCGATGACGTTGAGGTCGCGATACTGCAGGCCTGCGTCCGAGCTCTCCACGTCGAGTTCGAGCTCGTTGCCGAGGTCGGTCTTCGTGACCTCGTCGACCGCATCGACCGGCGTCGCCGAACGGAGTTCGCCGAGTGTCCGCTTCGCAGCGTCGATGTACGCCTCGTGCCCCGCCGGCGAGTAGTCGCCGTAACGGTCGTTCACCTCGTTCCGGCCGATGTACGTGCCGAGGACCGGCTGCAGCTCGACGAGGGTGTCGACCCACCGTTCAGCGATCGCGTCGATGGGCGTGGTGGGGCGTGCGTCGTCGTTGGCCATGCATCGAGCCTAGGACGATCCGGCTCGACCCGCCAAGCCGAACGGGTGTCGGCCGCCCCGTATGGGACGACCGACCCGACTGCACCGACCCGACTCCACCGACCGCTTCGCTCCGGCCGACGGCTCAGTGCGCTGCGGAGTCCCAGTCGTGTCCGCGGCCCACCTGGACGTCGAGCGGAACGCGGAGATCCGCTGCGCCTGACATCCGGGCACGCACGATGCGCTCGAGCGCATCCCACTCCCCCGCAGCCGTCTCGAAGATCAATTCGTCGTGCACCTGGAGGAGCATGCGCGAGGTCAGGCCTTCTGCGGCCATGTCCTGTTCGATCCCGATCATGGCGATCTTCATGATGTCTGCCGCCGAACCCTGGATGGGGGCGTTGAGCGCTGCTCGTTCCGCGTTCTCGCGGACCAGCCGGTTGGGGCTCGAGAGCTCGGGGAAGAGACGACGGCGACCGAAGATCGTCTCCGTGTAGCCGTCCATCTTCGCCTGCTCGACGACGTGACGGAGGTAATCGCGGACCGCTCCGAAGCGCTCGAAGTAGTCGGACATGAGCTGCTTCGCCTCGGCGCTCGAGATGCGAAGCTGCTTGGAGAGTCCGAACGCGCTGAGCCCGTACGCGAGGCCGTAGGACATCGCCTTGACTTTCGTGCGCATGAGCGAGGTGACGTCTTCTGCCGGCACGCCGAAGATCCGTGCACCGACGAAGCGGTGGAGGTCCTCTCCGGCGTTGAACGCTTCGATGAGCGCTCCATCGCCCGAGAGGTGCGCCATGATCCGCATCTCGATCTGCGAATAGTCGGCGGTGAGCAGCGTCTCGTAGTCGGTCCCGGCCTGGAAGGAGGCGCGGATGCGGCGGCCTTCCTCGGTGCGGACCGGGATGTTCTGCAGGTTCGGGTCCGTCGACGAGATGCGACCCGTGCTCGTGCCGATCTGCACGTACGTCGTGTGGATGCGTCCGTCCGGCGTGATCGCCTTGTCGAGCGTCTCGACGATCTGACGGAGCTTCGTGGCGTCACGGTGCTCGAGGAGCAGTCCGAGGAAGGGATGCGGGTTCTTCTCCTGCAGGTCGGCGAGAGCGCCGGCGTCCGTGGAGTAGCCCGTCTTGTTGGCTCGTGTCTTCGGCATGCCCAGCTGGTCGAAGAGGACCTCCTGCAGCTGCTTGGGCGAACCGAGGTTCACTTCGCGGCCGATCTCTGCGAACGCCTGCGATGCGAGCTCCGCACTCTTCGTGCCGAGCTCGGCCGACAGGCCGCTCAGGATCCCGTGGTCGACCGTGACGCCGTTGAGTTCCATGTGGGCGAGCACCCGGAGGACCGGCAGCTCCATCTCCAGCAGGACCTTCAGGGACCCCGGGTCGAGGGCCGTCCTCGTCGCTGCCGCAACACGAAGCGTGTACCAGGCGGTTCCTCCGGCGGACACCGGGTCCTGGTCCGGGACGAGCTGATTCGGGTCGGCGATGGGGAGCGTCTCGTCGAGGTACCTGGCCACGAGGTCGGCGATGGACTTGTCCCCACCGCTCGGACGCAGGAGCCAACCGGCGACGACGGTGTCATAGGCGAGGCCGTCGATCGCGATGCCGGCCCGTGCCGCCGCTTTCACCTGAGGCTTCGCATCGTGCATGATCTTCGGGGCATCACCGCGGAGCCAGGCTTCGAGCGGCTCGTAGTCCGCTTCGCCCGGCTTCCAGGCGAGTGTCACGATCTCCGTCGACGTCGCGAGACCGCACGAGACGGGCAGGCCTTCGTGGAGTTCGATGTGCACACCGATGCCGTCGGGGTTCGCAGCGGTCGTGCGGGTCAGCCAGGCCGCCAGCTCCTCGTCGAGCAGTTCCTTCTGCGCCGGCATCGACTCGCCGATCTGCGCCGTGGCCGCCGGTTCGCTCGTGGACGATTCCTTGCCCTCGAGCTTCAAGACGCGGTCGAGGAGCGTGCGGAATTCGAGTCGGCCGAAGATCGCCGTCACCTCGTCGACGTCGAGGGGCAGACGGGTCAGGTCCTTGGGGCCGACCGGGAGTTCGACGTCGGTCAGGAGTCGGTTGAGTCTGCGGTTCCTGACCGCGTTCTCCTTGTGCTCGCGAAGGCTCTCGCCGACCTTGCCGGTGATCTCGTCCGCACGCTCGAGGATCGCGTCGAGGCTGCCGAACTGGTTCAGCCACTTCACCGCCGTCTTCTCACCGACCTTGGGAATGCCGGGCAGGTTGTCGCTCGTCTCGCCGACGAGCGCCGCGATCTCCGGGTACTGCTCGGGTCGGATGCCGTAGCGGTCGAAGACTTTGGCCGGGTCGTAGCGCGTGAGTGCGGACACGCCCTGCGTCGACGGGTACAGCAGCGTGACGTCGTCGTTCACGAGCTGGATCGTGTCGCGGTCGCCGGAGACGACGAGGACCCGGAAGCCCTCGTGGGAGCCCTGGTACGCGAGCGTGGCGAGGATGTCGTCCGCTTCGTAGTCCTCTTTGCTGATGGTCGTGATGTTCATGGCCTTGAGCGCCTCTTCGAGGAGCGGCACCTGCCCCATGAACTCCGCAGGCGTCTCTCCGCGCGTCCCCTTGTACTCGGGGTACTCGCGGGTACGGAACGACCGGCGGGAGATGTCGAACGCGACGGCGATGTGCGTCGGATTCTCGTTCTTCAGGAGGTTGATGAGCATCGCGATGAAGCCGTGGATGGCGTTGGTGTGCTGCCCGTCCCTGGTCTGGAAACTGTCCACCGGCAGGGCGTAGAACGCCCGGAACGCGAGCGAGTGGCCGTCGATGACGAGGAGGGTAGGCTTTTCTGAATCCGACACGGACCCAGCCTACAAGCCACGTCCGACACGGGACCGGCCCGATCCGAAGGTGGACATGACGAACGACACGACCGACGACCGGGCCGACGCCCTCGAGTACCTCACAGCCCGCGGAATGGGCGCCCTCGCGGAGAAGATGGGCATCGAGTTCACCGAATTCTCGGTCGAACGTTCGGTCGCCACGATGCCCGTCGAGGGCAACACGCAGCCGGCGATGCTCCTCCACGGCGGTGCGTACGTCGTCCTCGGCGAGTCCCTCGGATCGATGGCCGCGAACCTGTACGCCGGACGCGGTCGTCTCGCAGTCGGCATCGACATCAACGCGACCCACACGCGCTCCGCGACGAGCGGCGTCGTGACCGGCGTCTGCACGCCCATCCACCTCGGACGCAGTCTGACGGTCCACGAGATCGCCGTGACCGACGAGCAGGGCCGGCGCTGTTCGACCATCCGCATCACGAACCTCATCAAGGACGCCCCCGGCACGATCTGACGCTGCTCGCAGACCGAGCCGGTCTGCCTCGCCGGCTACGCGTCACGGTCGATCACGAACGCAGAACGAGCCCTCCCGAGGGAGAGCCCGTTCGTGACGTCTGAGTGTGTGCGCCCTGGTGTGGAGCGGTGCTACTTCTTGGCGCTGAGCTGCTCGATGATGGCCTGGGCCACGTCGTGCATGGTGAGACGGCGGTCCATGGACGCCTTCTGGATCCAGCGGAACGCCTCCGGTTCGCTGAGGCCCATCTTCTCGTTGAGGAGGCCCTTGGCGCGGTCGACGAGCTTGCGGGTCTCGAAACGCTCCACCATGTCGGCGACTTCGGCTTCCAGCGTGATGATCTGCTGGTAGCGCGACAGGGCGATCTCGATGGCGGGGAGCAGATCGTTCGGGGTGAACGGCTTCACGACGTAGGCGAGTGCGCCGGCTTCGCTCGCGCGCTCCACCAGCTCCTTCTGGCTGAACGCGGTGAGGAGCACAACAGGAGCGATGTGCGCCTTGCCGATGCGTTCCGCCGCGGAGATGCCGTCGAGCTGAGGCATCTTCACGTCCATGATGACGAGGTCAGGCCGAAGCTCGGTGGCAAGCGCGACAGCCGTCTCGCCGTCGCCCGCCTCTCCGACGACTTCGAATCCGTTGTCGCGGAGGATCTCGACGATGTCGAGGCGGATGAGGGATTCGTCCTCGGCGACGACGACTCGCCGCGGGGCTACGATTGGGGTCTCTTGCTCGGTCACCATCAAATCCTACGGTACTCTGGTGCAGGTTGTTGTGCGCCGGTGTGGCGGAATGGCAGACGCGGAGCACTCAAAATGCTTTGCCTGAGAGGGCGTGTGGGTTCGAGTCCCACCACCGGTACTTCGACCAACCCGTGAGATGAGCGGGGTTTGCGGCGGTCGCCCGAATCCTGCGATACGTTTCGCCGTCGTCCGGGTTGGCCTCCGCTGCACGTCTGGTCGTCTGCTGACGATCGACACGTGCTGTGCAACTCGGGCGTGTCACGCGGGGCTCACACCACAACGGGCGCATCGGATGTGATCCGACGCGCCCGTTCATCCGGGACGGAATCCCGGTGTGGTGCAGCTCAGTACGTGTGTGCAGAGCCGCGGTGCAGCTCAGCGCGTGAATTCAGCTCAGTGGTGGTAACCGGACTTCGCGAGCGCGATCATCGAGGCGATGAGTCCGATGCCTCCCACGATGGAGATGAATCCGAGGAAGCTGTAGAGCAGGACGTCGACCATGGGTGTCACCTTTCGTGCGGTCCTGCAATCGTACCGGGCGGGTGGAGCCTGCGGGTCTACCCGGCCGACGGACGGGCGTCAATGCCTGTCGCGAAGTCCGCCTCTGCACCTACGGTCGGAGGCAGGGTCCACCGAGGCGACCCGACGAAGGAGACGACCGATGTCCGATCACGGCACTGGCACGAGCACTGGGACTGGGAACAACGACGAGAACGGAACCCGGGAGGACGTGCACGAGGCGAGCAGTGACGATCGCCTGCAGGGCATCCTGTCCCAGGTGTCGGCTGACGTGTCGCTCAACCCCGAACTGGATGCGCGCGCGTCCCTGCGAGATCGCCTGACCGATCAGGGGATCCAGCTCGACGACGCGGCATTGGACCAGCTCGTGGCATCGATCCCGTCGTCGGCCGCGGACGAGCCCGGTCCGTTCATCCAGAACCCGGACTGAGCCTGGCCGAGCCGGCACGACGAGAGGTCGTGCCGCAACACCCGTCCGTTCAGAACTGGGTCCGCCAGTCATCACTCAGCAGGTGCGATCCGGCCTGCGGCCCCATCTGGAGCATCCCTCCGTCGACCGCCCAGGACGCACCCGTCACGTACGACGACTCCTCCGATGCGAGGAACGCGATGACGGCTGCGACCTCACGGGGGTCGCCTGGTCGACCGGTCGGGATGCCCGGACGGTCCTGTTCGAGGGCGTTCTCGTCCTCGGCATCGTTCATGGGCGTCGAGATCTCGCCCGGAGCGACGGCGTTCGCCGTGATGCCATGACGACCGAGTTCGAGGGCGATCGTCTTGATGAGACCCCCGAGACCGTGTTTCGCGGCGACGTAGGGGCTCGCACCGACTCGTGGTTGCGTTTCATGGACGCTCGTGACGGCGATGAGGCGTCCACCTCGACCCGCAGCGACCATCCGTTTCGCCGCGTGTTGCAGGCACACGAATGCACCGTCGAGGTCGGCGGCCACCGTTTCACGCCAGTCCTCGAGCGACAGGTCGAGGAACATGGTTCGCCCGCCCATGCCTGCGTTGTTGACGAACACGTCGACTCCCCCGAGCTCGTCGGCGAGTCCGTCGATGACCGCTCCGCAATGCTCGAGTTCGGTCGTGTCGAGTTGCGCCACGACAGCGTTCCGGCCGAGAGCGCGCACGATGGCCGCGGTTTCGTTCGCGCCGTCTTCATCGCTGTGCCAGGTCACTCCGACGTCGAAGCCCTTCTGCGCGAGCGCGATCGCCGTCGCCCGTCCGATGCCTGAATCCGATCCCGTCACGATGGCTGTGCTGAAGGTGATGTCGTTGATCTCCATCCCTCCACCCTTCGCCCACCCGGTGCGAGCGGCAAGGCCTGGTGTCATCCCGCTGAGCCTGCTAACGGTGGTCCGGGTTCAGCACTTCGACAGGCTCAGCGACCGGCGCCGGAGGCTCAGCGACCGGCGCCGGAGGCTCAGCGACCGGCGCCGGAGGCTCAGTGACCGGGACCGGACGCTCAGTCCTCGAGGAGCTTCCGAACGCGAGGAACGACCTCGGTTCCGTAGAGCTCGATGCTCCGCATGAGGAGCTCGTGCGGGAGCGTCCCGTTGCTGACCTTGAGATCGACGCGAGACAGCCCGAGCCCACGGACGGCAGTCGCGATCTTCGCAGCGACCGTCTCCGGCGACCCGACGAAGAGCGCACCATCCGGACCGGACTCGTCGACAAACCGCTCGTACGACATCGGCCCCCATCCACGTTCACGACCGATGCGGTCGACCATGACCGAATAGTGCGGCCACAGCTGCTCGAGAGCGGCCTCGTCCGTCTCCGCGATGTGACCGGGCGAGTGCATCCCGACGGGCTGCTCCCCCACCCCGAACTGAGCCGTTGCACGGTGGTAGAGGTCCACGAACGGAGCGAACCGGAGCGGACCGCCGCCGATGACCGCGAGCATGAGCGGGAACCCGTACCGCGCAGCACGGACCACCGATTCCGGGCTCCCTCCGACGCCGACCCAGGTCTTCAAAGTGCCCGATTCGACGCGCGGGAAGACCGACTGCTCGGTCAGCCCCGGGCGGGTGTTGCCGGACCAGGTGACGGGCTCCTGCTTGAGCAGCTCGGCGAAGAGGTCGAGCTTCTCGTCGAACAGTTCCTCGTACCTGGCGAGGTCGAGTCCGAAGAGCGGGAACGACTCGGTGAAGGAGCCTCGTCCGAGGATGACCTCGGCGCGACCGTTGGAGATGCCGTCGAGGGTCGAGAACCGCTGGAAGACCCGTACGGGATCATCCGAGCTCAGCACGGTGACGGCGGAGCCCAGGTGGATGTGCTCCGTCCGACTGGCGATCGCTGCGAGCACGACCTCCGGAGCCGAGACGGCGAAGTCCTCACGATGGTGCTCACCGATGCCGATGAAGTCGAGTCCGACCTCGTCCGCCTTCACGCCCTGCTCGACGAGGTTCCGCAGCACCTGCGCGTGCGACAGCATCGCTCCGTTCGCGTCCACCGTCACGTCCCCGAAGGTGTCGATGCCGAATTCGACCTGAGTCATCTGCCAGTCCTGCTTCCCGTATTCCTGCTCGCGCGATTGCGAGCACGCCGTTCTCGATCGCGCGACTGCGAGCACGCCCAATCGTATGCATTTGCATGAGTACCGGGAACGCTGCTGGGATGCCGCGCATTCCCGGCGGCGCGCTGCGAGCAGCCGGGCGAGCCGGGACCGAACTACCCCACAGGCTCCAGCGCAGATCCGAACCGCTCGATGATCTCGTGGAGGATCGGCAACGGCGTCGCCAGATTCAGCCTGACGTGCCCGGCGCCGACCGCACCGAATGTGGGTCCGCTGTTGGTGAGGACACCCGTCCGATCGAAGAGGAACGCGGCGGGATCCGCACCGACCCCGTAGGCGCTGAGGTCCACCCAGGCCAGATAGGTGCCTTCGATGGGAGCTCGCCGAGCGAGCGGCAACGTTTCGCCCAGTGCCAGGTCGAACGCCGCGATGTTCCGCTCCAGGTACGCCGTGACCTCGGAGAGCCAGGCGCCGCCGGATCGGTAGGCAGCGGTGTTGGCGAGGATGCCGGTCGTACTCGCACCGTGCGATTCGATGCGACGCAGCCCTTTCCAGACGGCGCGGTCGGTGTCGGAGCTCACGATGAGCTGTGCGCACTTGAGGCCGGCGACGTTCCAGGCCTTCGATGCCGAGATCGAGGTGAGGGCTGCACGGGCAGCGGCCTCGGAGACGCTCGCGAACGGGATGTGACGACAGCCGAAGAGGGTGAGCGGGGCGTGGATCTCATCACTGAAGACACGAGCGCCGAAACGATCGACGACCTCGCCGAGGGCGACGAGTTCGTCTCGACGGTAGACCTTGCCCGTCGGATTGCCGGGGTTCGCGAGGACGACGAGGTCGGCGCCGGCCGCGAGATGCCGATCGATGGCTTCGAGGTCGAGTGAGAATCCGCCGTGCTCGTCGCGCAGCATCGGCACCTCGATGACCTCGCGGCCGAGAGCCGGTGGAACGAAGAGGAAGGGCATGTACGCAGGCGTGGGCACGATGACGGGTGCCCCGGGCTTCGAGAAGTGCTCGATCGCGAGTTCCAGGCCTGCGATGACATCGGCGATCGGGGCGATGTCGTCCGGGTCGATCACCCAGCCCGTCTGCGCGCCGTACCATTCGGCCGTCGCCTCGGAGAGGTCGCGGACGATGCTGGGCGGCGCGTACCCGAATCGGAACCGTGCTGCGGCGTCGTCGAGGGCGTCGAGCACGGCGGGGGCCGTCCCGAAGTCCATCTCCGCAACCCAGGCGCCGATCGCATCGGGCCGTGCCGGTGAATCGACCGACCATTTCCGGGTCTGCCGCCTGCGGAGCTCATCGGCGCTCAGCGCATCCCATGCGTCCCACAGCGACGCCGGTCGGCTCAGCCCGTTCGTTCCGGCCAGCCCGTTCGTTCCGGCCAGCCGGTTCGTTCCGATCATCGTCGACGCCTTCCCGGAGCGGACGATGGCGCTCCACCGTCCACGGTACCCGGACGCCCGACAGCTCGCGCGAGTGGAGACGCACAGCGCAACACTGCGCGACTCGCCACGACGCGCGCAACCGGCCCTTCCGGCGACCCCCGCAGCGTGCCAGCATGGGGCCATGGAGCCGTTCCGGAGTCGCCGCACCCGCCTCGCGGCCGCAGCCGCACTGATCGGCCTGCTCACGGCGACGGGACTCGCCGGCTGCACCCCCGACCGCACCGGCGCCATCCCGACCGCCCCGGCCGTCGTCACCTTCGAGGTCGCGGGGCAGGGCACGTACTCGATCGAGCTGACGACCGACGAACAGGTCGGCCACGCCGTCGAACTCATGAACGGTTCCGAGGAGGGTCGCATCCCGGTCGGCAAGGTCGAACCGGGCGACGGTGGCGTCAACGCGCCATGGACATGGCACATTGATCCGAAGACGCTCGAGTTCGCCGACGTCGCGATCGAAGTGTGCGACGGACTCCCCCGATACGTCGAGGACGGAACCGTCACCTCCGAGTACTACTGCCCGTGGAGCGCGAAAGTGGTCGAATTGCGGTCGATGCCGGGGTGAGCAGGCGCGCACGATTCGCGGCTCTCCCCGATCTTTGCGACCATGGGTGGACCGCCGATCATCTGGAGTACCACTGTGTCACCCCGCTTGTTCTTCCGTGCCGTCGCGATCGCCGAGGCGATCACCTGGACCCTCCTGATCATCGGACTGATCCTCAAGTACATGGTCCAGGCCGGTGACCTGGGCGTCCGCATCGGTGGGTCCATCCACGGGTTCGTCTTCCTCGTCTACGCGGCGTCCGTCGTCGTGGTCGGAGTGAATCAGCGGTGGAGGTTCGGAACGATCGCGGTGGGCGTCGTGAGCGCCGTGGTCCCGTACGCGACGATCCCGTTCGACGTCTGGGCGGACCGACGCGGGAAGCTCGACGGCCCCTGGCGCCGCGAGACGACCGACGACCCGAGGGATGCGCGTTGGTTCGATCGACTGCTGCGGTGGCTGCTCCGCCACCCCGTCGCGTTCGGTGCGATCTTCGTCGTCGGTGTCGTCGTCGTGTTCACGGTGCTGCTCGTCGTCGGGCCTCCGGTTCCGAAGGCGTAACACCCTTCGACACGTTCAGGGACCGGAACGCTCCTTCGTGATCTCGGCCGTCAACGGCCACGTGACGCCCAGGACACCGGCGAGGTCGGTGCTCAGCTGCAGGCAGAGTCGTTGGCCGCCGTCGGCGCCCGCATCGAGCCCGACGACCTTGCCCGGAGCGATTCGGATGTCCCACCGGTCGACGATGCGCGTCGCGGCGGAAACGCCCGTCGCACTGCACGTCGGCGGGTTGAGGTACGCCGAGTAGAGCAGCACCGGTGCACGCCTGACCCGGACCGGCGAGAACTGGTCGCCGAGGACGCCACCGGAGGAATCAGAGGTCGTCACCCGTGTCGCGCCATGGTCGGTCGTCCAGTTCCGCAGGTCCTCCCATCCTTCGGCCAGGATGACGCGCTCGGTCGGAACCGGAGCCGCGTAGCCGTTGCCAAGCCAGTTCGCGTTGTTCGGCACCCCGAGCCCGTCCGGACCGAAGTAGCTGCTCCCGCCGTTGAAGCCGGTGTAGAGGGCGTCCTTCGGCGAATCGGCCGTCATCGCGGTCTCGAAGGTGAGCGTCCACGTCGTCGGCGCATCGACCTGGATGAGCGGGGAGAGCAACTGCGCCCCGGGAACCGGCAGATGGCCCACTTCCCCCGCGGTTCCAGCCCCCTCGACGCTCGCGCCGCCTGACGGCGTCCAGCTCGAGATCGGGATCTCGAGCCGATGCGCTCCGTTCGCGTTCGACCACGTCAGCACGGGCTTCCGGTAGTCGCTGCCTGGGATGTCCCGACCGGTGTTGAAGGTGAAGCGGATCTGCGTGAACGCGCCACCGTACGCCTCGCCACCACCCATGCCGCGCTCGCTCCACTCGCCGAGCGTCGGCCAGACGGCGGGGGCGGTGATGCCGGTCTGCGAGACGGACGCACCGTTCACGAGGAGCGACACGCGGGTCGACGTGAGCGCCGCCCGTTCGGCATCGGTCAACGTCCCTTCGAAGATCTTGGCGCCGTCGCGGAGCAGGGTGACGGTCGAGCCGATCGCGGTGAGCGAGAGCCCGACCACCTCCGCGCCCACCTCGCCGACGCTCGAATACAGGACGCGATCGACCCCGCCGACGGTCGCGACGAGGTCGATGCGGCCGTCGTCGATCGCTCGGAACGTGGCCTGGAGGCGGTTCGCGCCGTCGTCGCGGACGGCGAGGCCGGCACTCGCATCGGCTGATCGTTGGACGTTCATGGTCGTGGTCAGGGTGACGTTCGAGGTCGTCGCGTCCCGGGAGATGCGCCCCTCGCCGATGAGCTGCTCGACCCGTCCGCCGACCCCGAGCTGCCCCAGGGCGTTCGCACCCCACGAGTAGACGGCGCCGTCGTCGGTCACGGCGAGCCCGAAGCCGGAACCGCCCGAGGCCTGGCGGACGCCGGTGAGCCCTCCCGACCCCTGCATCCCGGCAGACACCTGCACGGGAGCGGTGACGGACGCGGAGACGGAGGCGCCTCCCGCCCCGGTCTGCGGGGCCGCGCCGGCGGCGAAGAGCCTGCCGTCGGTCGTGGTGAACAGGGCCGGGGAACTCTGACCCGTGCGGACCATGCGGACGGGAGGGACGACGACCGCCTCCGCCCAGACCTTGCCGCCGCCCCACACGTAGGCACGGCCCGAACCGTCGACGACCGAGAGGTACGCCCCCGCGGACACGTCGACGAGCCCCTGCAACCACTGACCGCCCTGCGCGCCGCCCGGCACCCACTTCGGGACGCTCGACGAGGAGCCTGCGGTGGAGCCGATCGTCCCGTTGCCCATCTCGCCGTTGTTGCCGTCGTGGTTGCCCCACACGAGCGCGTACCCGTCGGCGGTGAGCGCGATCGCGAAGCCGGTGTCGACGCTCACCTTGCGGATCCCGGTGAGATAGGCGCCGCCCTGGTCACCCGCCAGGAGTCGTTTCGGTGCAGCGGTCCTGGCCTCGTTGAGGACGGAGTTGCCGGAGCCCCAGCCGTACACCGCGCCATCGGTCGTCCGGGCGAGCACCGTGCCCCGCCAGGTGTCGATCGACACCTCGGCGATCCCCGAAAGCGGCCCGGCGCCCTGCTCCCCGCCGCCGACGCGAACAGGAACCGACTGCCGTCGTCCATCACCGCTCGTGCCGTCGCCGAGGCTGCCCCAGTACCCGGAGCCCCACGCGTACACGGCTCCATCGGTCGTGACCGCGAGCGAGGTGTTGTCGCCGGCGGCGATCTGCGCGATGCCCGACAGCATCGAACCACCGGGCTGCGCTCCGGCACGCA
This sequence comes from Plantibacter lichenum, assembly GCF_050587525.1. Taxonomy (NCBI): domain Bacteria; kingdom Bacillati; phylum Actinomycetota; class Actinomycetes; order Micrococcales; family Microbacteriaceae; genus Plantibacter; species Plantibacter lichenum. The sequence continues at coordinate 152,497 of NZ_JBOBFT010000004.1, forward strand.
CCTGCACGGGCACGCTCGACCCCGAGAACAGGCCGGTGCCGAGCTGGCCGTCCGCCCCAGAACCGAACGCGTACACGGTGCCGTCGGCCGTCAGGATGAGGGCGTGCCTGACACCCGCGGCGACCTGGACGACGGTCAGTTCCGATGCGGCAGCCCACTGCACGGCCGCCGCGCCGATCGATGCGGATCCGTCGAGACTCCCCCGATTGCGCAGTTCGAGCTCGGTGAAGACGGTCGCCCCAGGTACAACGGATGCGTCGTCCACGACGGGCAGCTGCGTCCCGGCGCCCCACGCGTCGGGGAGCTGCTCCCAGGGCGTCCAGGCACCACCGGCCTGTTTCGACTCGGGGCTGAACGTCCCCGTCGTCACGCCGGAGTCCGCGACCGTCCCACCCGCGGACCAGCCCGCCCACGCCGCACCGCCGCCGGTCGCGAGCGCGAGCACGCTCGTGACGGCGACGAGGACGGCGAGGCGATGCTTCATGCCGGGGGTGCTCCGGCACGGCGTCGTCCGGATCCAGGCCACCAATACCAGGTGACCCCCGCGGCGAGCAGGATCGTGAGCGTCCCGATGAGCCATGGTTGCCCGAGAGCGGCGCCGACGACGTAGCCGAGTCCGGGAACGCTTCCGACGAGCACCTGCACCGCCGTCGCGGAGTACAGCGTCGCATCGGGATCCGGGTTCGCGTCGCCCTGCAGTGTGAGCGTCGCGGGCGCACCGGCATCGCCGCGTTCGATGTCCACGATGCGGTGGGTGACGGGGAGTTGATCCGCTCGGACGACGGTCACGACGTCACCGGGCTCGACGAGGTCGACCGACCGCTCGAGCGTGAGTCCGAGCGATCCACGCGGGATCGTCGGTTCCATCGATCCGGACGCGAAGGCGTACACGCGCACCCCGAAGAGCAGCGACGCGAGGAACAGGAGGATGCTGAGGGCGCCGACGACCGCGGCCGCCGTCAGGAGCCACGCCGGACGCGCGCGGGCGGCACTCCGGCTTCGCGCACCGGTCGACTCGGTCGGGTCCGACGTCACCTCAGTCGACGATCTCGTTCGCGACGATGTTGTAGACGAACCCTCCCGTGGTGTTCATGAGCACGGGTCGGTTGTTGTAGGCGGAATCGGCCATCGAGAGCTTGAGGCACACGGTCGAGACGTCTCCGGGGGTCGAGGCGCCAGCACGCGCGAGGACGACCTCTCGACCGGCCGTGACGGTGGGAGCGGCGTCGCTCACGGTGCCCTTCGCAGACTTCCCGAGGAGGAGGCGGTCCGCGGCGAGCTCCGCACTGCCCGCAGCGCACTTCGCGGCTGACGACACCTCGTAGAGCTGGTAGCCGAGGCCGTCGAGCAGTTCGGGATCGCTGCCGTCGAGCACGCCGGCGGCGGAGAGCACGCTGTTCGCCTCCCAGGACCCGGCCGTCGTGCGGACGAGGAACGTCGAGTACAGGTCGATGCCGGGTTTCAGCGTCTGCGAGCTGCCCGTGAAGCTGAGGGTCTGCGCGTTGCCCGCGCCCGTGCCGGTGGCCGTCTTCCACGTCGTGCCAGCGTCGACGGAGAGCTCGACGCCGAACTCGCCCGCGCTCAGTTGGGGCGTCGCGACGGAAGCACCGGTCGTCCAAGCAGCGAGCGTCACCGCCGCTCCAGCCGCGAGGATCGCCCCGCCCGCGAGGAGCGCCTTGACTCGATCCCCGAGCGCGCGCCGGGATCGGTCGGACCTGGAGGGGTGCTGCTCTGGCATTGCTTTCCCAACATGTGCAGTCGAAGTGGACGCCCCGATCCTAGCGAAAATCCGCGGCCGATGTCCCCCTTTTGAGGGATACGACATGGAGCACCACCACCACTGCGGTCCCTACCGCAGGAACGTGCTGAGCGCCCGGGTGATCTCGCGGTGCGCCTTCGCGTGGTCGATCGTCGCGGTGCCGTCGCCCGGCTGCACTCCGTAGTCGCCGAAGCTCGCGTGATTGGCCCCGTCGATCTCCACGAACGTCGTGTCCGACGGCAGGAGGTGGCGCGCGTCGGCGATCTTCTCGGGAGTGCTGAGTCCGTCATCGCTGCCGGAGAGGCTCAGAACGGCGAGGTCCGTTCCCGAGAGGTCGTTGGCGCAGTAGCTGCCGAACAGCACGAGTCCGGAGACGGCGGGATCGTCCGCCAGCTGGCAGGCGCGGACGCCGCCGAGCGAGTGGCCGCCGACGTACCAGCGGTCGACGCCGGGAGCTGCCGCGGTGAACGCGGAGAGCGGACGCGTGTCGAAGAAGGCCAGATTGAGGGTGGGCTTCGTGATGACGACCGTGAGCCCGTCGTCCTCGACCGCTCCGGCGAGCACAGCGAGGTAGGCGTATGGATCGACTTTGGCGCCGGGGATGAAGACGAGGCCGTCGCCTGAGGCAGGTTCCGCCGCAGCGTCCGTCGGGGTCATCACGATGGACCCGTCGACCTCCGTGATCTGGACCGCGTCGTTCTCCCAGACCGCGAGAGCCGCTGCGCGCGTGCCCTGCATCACGGCCTGCGTCCACACGACGAAGCAGATGATCACGACCACGAATGCGACGAGCGCGACGAATCCGGTGGTCCGGACGACTTCCCTGCGGTTCCCGTGTGTCTTCGCCATCCCACCATTCTGCCCGGTTCTCCCCATTCGCGGCCCCTCGCGGGCCGTCGGGCGGCATCAGAGGCGGGTGTCAGGGTCGGCCAGTAGGCTTCACCGGTGACCACCATCGGACTCATCACCCACCCCACCAAGAACATCGACGACTCGGTGCGCATCCTGCGCGCCTGGCAGCGGGAGAACGGCGCCAGGCTCGTCGGCCTCGAGACCGAAGCCGGGCGGCTCGGCGACGACGTCGAGCTTCTCGCCGAGGACGATTTCGCGGCGCAGGTGGACGTGGCGGTCGCGATGGGCGGCGACGGGACAATGCTCGGCGCGATGCGTACGCTCGCCGGACGATCCGCTCCCGTGCTCGGGGTCAACTACGGCAACGTCGGCTTCCTCGTCGAGGTGGAACCGGCCGGCCTTCCGAAGGCGCTCGAGCGGGTACAGGCGAAGGACTTCTCGATCGAGCCGCACCACGGCCTCGAGGTCACGATCTCGAGCGAGGGATCGGTCAACCACCTGCTCGCGTTCAACGACGTGTCGATCGCTCGGCGCCCAGGCACCGGCGTCGTCCTCGCCGATCTCGCCGTCGACGGGACCGCGTACGGCTACTTCAAGGCCGACGCCATCGTCATCGCCACCCCGACCGGCTCCACCGCGTACAACTACGCCGCCGGCGGCCCCGTGCTCTCCCCCGCCGTCACCGCGACGGTCGTGACGCCGGTCGCCCCCATGTCCGGCATCGACCGCTCCATCATCCTCGGACCGGCGGAACGTCTCCAGTTCACGATCGGGTCGGCGACGAAGTCCGCCGCCGTCGAGATCGACGGCCGGGTCCTCGCCGACGTCGGCAGTGGAGCGATCCTGACGGTACGACTCGTCAAGGATGCGGCGAACGTCGTCCGCCTCGACCCGAGCCGCCACTCGCGGAAGGGCAGACTGAAGCTGAGCCTGCTCGACCTGCCCCTCCGTCGCGACCAGCTGCTCGAGCTCGTCCCGCCGGACATCCGCGCCCAGGTCGAGCGCCCGTCGCGGGTTCGGCGGGCCCGCGCGAAGTCCGCCGACCCGTCCCACTGAGCGCCGACCCGTCCCACTGAGCGCCGACCCGTCCCACTGAGCGCCGACCCGTCCCACTGAGCGCCGACCCGTCCCACTGAGCACAGCTCCCCGGCGGCGGCTCCCGGCCTGCAGCCCCGACGCCCGCTACATCGCTGAGCGGCGTCTGACCACTCCGGCGCTGGCAGCGATGTTCGATCGCGCGAGTCCGGAACCGTCGCGCACCGCGTCGATCCAGTCCGCCGTCTCCGTCACCGCCGCGAACCGCGATTGCATCGTCACGAGCACGGAGCGGTGAAGCTCCTCCGCCGTGACCCGACCGGCCTCGTTCTCGAGGTTGAGCGTGCCCGTCGCGTCGGACAGGAACTCCACCTGCAACCCGCGGTGAAGGCCGTCGACGGCCGTCGACTGATCGCAGTTCTGCGTCATGTAGCCGACAATCGAGATCGTGTCCACACTCCGCTCCGCGAGCCACTCGGCCAGATCCGTCCCGGTGAACGCCGACGGCAGCGACTTCTCGATGAAGTGGTCCCACGGACGCTCCGCGACCTGCTCCAGGAGTCCGCCGCCGATGCTGCCGCGAGCGAAGATCGGCGCGTCCTCCGGCGCGGTCTGGCGCACGACGACGATCGGGACGCCTTCGGCCGTGGCCGCATCCATCGCGGAGGCGATGTTCGGCAGACTGACGTCGAGCGGCGGGTACTGGATGGGGAGCGCCCCGGTGACGTACTCGTACTGGACGTCGATGACGACGAGCGCGCGTTTCGGTGTGCTCATGGTCATCACGCCGGAAGGACGACGCCGATGGGTTCCCGCTTCTCGGCCTGGAACCGGTCCTCGGTCCGGCCGGCAGCCCAGTAGCCGGAGAGCGAGAGCTGTTTGCGATCGAGGCCACGCTGACCGAGGAAGACGTCGCGGAGCGCTTTCATCGATTCCCGCTCACCGTGCGCGAAGACCTGGACCCGACCGGTCGGCCACGGGTACGAGGTCACGGCCGAGGCGAGGAGCGACGGCGTCCCCTCCCCGCGTTCTCCACGGCCGACCCAGATGACCTGGACGCCTGATGGAGCCGGGAGTTCGAGGACGTCGTCCTTCCCGCCGATCTCGATGAAGGCGAGGCCGACGGCGTCGGCGGGGAGCGCTTCGAAGGCGGCTGCGATGGCGGGGATCGCGGATTCGTCGCCGGCGAACAGGTGCCAGTCCGCTTCCGGGTCCGGCCGGTAGGCGCCGCCTGGACCGGCGAACACGACGCGGTCGCCCGGCTTCGCGACAGCAGCCCAGGGGCCGGCGAGTCCTTCGTCGCCGTGGACGACGAAATCGATGTCGACCGTTCGCGCCGTCTCGTCCACCCGACGAACCGTGTACGTGCGGGTCACCGGGAGGTCTTCCGGGCTCAGCGTCTCGCGGAGCGCGAGGACGTCGTACGGCGGTTCGAGACCGAGTTCCGGCTTCGCGAAGAAGATCTTGACGTACGCGTCGGTCGCGTCGTTCCGTCGGAAGTCGGCGAACCCGTCGCCGCCGAGGGTCAACCGCACGAGGTGCGGAGTGAGCCAGGTGCTCTGCTGCACCTCGAGGATCGTCTGCGGCCTGGGCGGCCGTGCGGGAACCGGTGCTGGTGTTCGAACTGCTGCTGGTGCTGCGCCTGTGGGGACCTGGTCTGGAGTCTGGTTCGCATTCATGGGTGCAACCATTGTCACCCCGTCAGAGCCGGAGATGGTCAGAAACGGTCATCTTGCGAGAGGCGGACGGCTATCTTGCGACAGGCGGGATGGTCCCATCGGCGTCCACTCGCGGACGCTCGACTCCCGGGATGCGGGCGAACGCCCGGACGAAGCCAACGACGACGTCAGCGACGCTCAGCACGATGACGACGACGAGGATGGTGACCGTGAGACCGCCACCGGGAGCCGCGCCTCCCGGCCATCCGATCGCATCGAAGAACGCCGGGTTCAGGAGTGCGCCCTGAGCTGCGACGAACACGATCGGACCGACGAAGAGCACAGCCAGGGCGGTGTTGGCGAGTGCCTGAGGGAGACCCCATCCGGCGTAGTACGCCAGGAGGTCGAAGCCGATGCGGACGACGGCGATGCAGACGATGACGAGGAGCACGCCGGAGGACCAGAGGTCTGGAGCGAGCGCACCGATCGGGCGTCCCGTGGCGTCGACGACGGGGCTGACGGTCTGCGACAGGACGAGGAGCCCAGCGAGGAAGATGGTGACGGCGGCTCCCCACACGAGCACGGTGAAGTCGATCGGTTTCCCGGGACCGTCCTGGAGCGCGTCAGGGGTCCACCGCCGCCGGCTGGACCATCGGCGCGGGGTGATGCGCTCGATGAGGGCGTACACCGCCGTGGTCCAGAAGAGTATGTGCATGCCGACGACCAGGACCGTCCAGAAGCCGGCGCCGAGCGCTGCGCCCACTCCGCTCCCGGTCAGGATCCGGATGCCGGCGAGCAGGACGAACAGGAGCGGCGGGACCGTGGACAGGAGGATGGTCACGAGTCGGAGGTAGTCGCGGTAGAGCTCGGATCCGATGAGGTGCAACGGTCGATCGGTGTAAGAGGCGGCCAGGCGTGCCGGATCGCCGAGCTCCGTGAGGACCTGCCGCTCCGCCGAGGCCGGCGATGTTCCGGCGTCGGTGAGCGCTTCGACCGCTTCCGCGATCCCGCCCCGGAGCTCGGTGTCGACCGTGCTCCGCTGCCGTGCGGGCAGCCGACGGATGACGTCCTGCACGTACCGTTCGGTCATCGAGGGTTCATACCGAGTCGCGGGCTCGCGCGCCCAGCGCTCGTCCGGCGCCGGCGGGGCGAGTGGCGTGGTGTTCATGGTGCGTCCTTCAGGGTGAGCAGGCCGTCTTCAGGGCGTCGCAGTCCTGGGACCGTGTGGTGTCACGGATGGGTGGAACAACTGATGGGTGGTGGAGCTGGCGATGAGGCGTGCGAGGGACGGCACGCCGCGAACATCGGCGTGAACACCGTGACGAGCGTGTCGGCATCGATCACCGTTCCGACGGTACTGCGTGTCACCCGGTCTGGCCAATCGTCCGAGTGCATCCGGCGAGCACGACCCAGCGCGAGAGCGTTCAGTACTCGACGTCGTGGAGCAGTTTGGCGAGCTCTTCGCGACTGCGCGTGCCGGTCTTCGTGAAGACCTTGCCGAGGTGCGTGTCGACGGTCCGTCCGGAGATGTACAGTCGGGTCGCGATCTCCGCGGTCGAGAAGCCGAGCGCCGCCAGGAACGCGATCTCGCGTTCACGGGTGCTCAGGTCGGCGAGGGAGGCTCCGTGGGCCGGTATCCACAAGCCATGACGGCTGAGGGCTCGTGTGCTCGGCGCGTTCCGGCCGGACTCGATCTGGTAGAGCAGCGGCTCCGCGACGGGAGCGTCGCACCGATCGACCAGATCAGCGGCACGGCGGGCGAGCGACGGCGTCGACTCCCCGGACATCGAGAGCAGGTGGATGGCGTAGACCTCGAGGAGCGGGAGGTCCTCGCGTTCCGCTTCGGCCCGGAGGTCCGCGGCGTCCTCTGCAGCCACGTCGTCGAGCTTCGACCACAGCGCGGACAGTGCGCAGAGGTATCTCGTGTACCCGGCGTACGTCCGGTTGCCCGCCCCGAGGGATCCGATCGCCCGTTCTCGCAGCACGGAGGCGGCCGATGCATCGCCCTGGACGCTCGCGGAATACGAGAGGTACGCGGACGCCTGCGCGTGCCCGTCGAGGACGTCGCCGGTCGGCATCGAGGCGATGGCGTGTTCGAAACGGTCCGTCGCCCCGCTCCACCGGCCCGATGCGACATCGATCATCCCGGAGGCGAAGGACAGTGCACCCACCCGGCGTTCGAGGGGCGCGGGGGTGGCGCGAAGGAGGGCGCTTCCGCTCGTGACGAGGAGCGCGGCACGCGTCGGTCGACCGGACAGCAGTTCCGTCGTGACGACGGCGGCTCCGAGCTCGATGAGCGAGTCGACCGCGATGCGCCGTTGCGCGAGTCGTGCGCGCGCCGCTCGGCGGAACACGGCGAGGGCCTCGGAGCGCTCGCCCCGCAGTCCGAGGATCCCCAGGTACGCGGCGTCCGACTCCATCCAGGTGCCCGGACGGACCTCGAGCGCCAGGTCGCGCAGCAACGGGAACGCTCGGCCGTGCTCGCCGGCGAGGGCGAACTGTTCGGCACGGAGCTCCGTCTCGAGCACGGGATTCGGCGTGGCGAGCGATGCGACGAGCGCGGTGATCGCACGCTGCGCGGCCTGCGCGTCGCCCCGGACGAGGCCGAAGAGCGACAGGCGGACTCGACACGTCTGTTCCAGAAGCGCGTCACGATCGGCTCGGAACTCGGCTCCGGCATCGAGCGACTTCGCGATCTCGTCCGCCTCGTCGAGCAGGCCGAGGGCCTTGTCGACCTCTCGCGGATTGTCCTCCGCCGCGAGCCGAATCGCCGCCCGGGCAGCGTCGATGATCGATCCCGCCCGTCGGACCTCCATCGGCCCGTGGTCCCGCTGCTCGCCGCCCACGTCGTCATGGTAGTCGGTCGCACACCTCAGCGGGTCGAAGATCGACGCCGACCGCGCGGGCCGTATATGGACGAATCGTCAGCCTGACGCTGGCATACTGGAGGGATGGGAACGATGGCTGGCTGGTATCCGCACCCGGACGACCCCACGAAGGAGCTCCGCTTCGACGGCACCGAATGGGGCGAGTCGCGAGTCCTCCGTTTCGAACGGAACAAGCCCGTCCTCACCGAGGCCGCCGGCTGGTACCCGCACCCCGACGACGACGACACCCAGGTCGAATTCGACGGCGCGGGATGGACCGGCTCTCGGGTCCTCCACTTGGAGAACGGCGAGACCGTCGCCGCGACCGACGGGAAGTCCCCCGTCGCGCAGATCACGGCGGCTCCGCCGGAGAATCCCACGTGGGTCATGACGAGGCGACTCCTCTCCTTCGGTCCGCTCGTCGCGATCGCCGCCGTCGGCATCATCGCGATCCTCACGACGAACGGTCGCTGAGCGAGCGCTCGTCACACAGCGACCAGGCCGGGATGCAACCCCTAGCCGCGCTGGTACGGGGACGGCGAGACTGCTGTGCATGAGCTCAGCATCGACGCCCCCAGAACACCCGCATCGTGCACGCGCGACCGGCCCGGACGAAGCGCACCGCCGCCCGGCAGGAGTCGATGACGCGACGGTCGAGGCGCTCGGAAAGCTCTCCGAGGCATTGGAGACGGTCGAGCACGCGCGCGGTGCGCTCTACGCCTTCCACCGCCTGACCGGTTCGGCGGACTTGGCCCTGGGCGAGGCGGCGGGGCTCCTTCGGGACGCCGGGCACGGCGAGCTCGCCGATCGGATCGATCACGACCTCGTCGGGCGGAACGTCATCGAGGGACGGTGGACGTTCCAGATCGTCGAGGACTACGACGACGGCTACTACGACGCGTTCAAGGCTGTTGAGCGCACCGCCCGTGACGAGCTCGTGGGCGGGCGTCGACACCTCTTCGAAGCGGAGATGAAGGAGGACCGCCGAACCCACGGCGCGAAGCACCACGAGGCGCTCCCTCCGGAGGCGTGAGGAACCCCGGGCGTCACGGCAGGTCCAGGAACGAGGAGGACCGCCGAACCCACGGCGCGAGGCACCACGAGGCGCTCCCTCCGGAGGCGTGAGGAACCCCCGTACGTCACGGCAGGTCCAGGAACGACGAAAGCGCGGGTCCGAGAGGACCCGCGCTTCCAACGATGCTTCCGGGGCGTCCGGACGCTGCCCTGCCCTGCTACTTGGCGGCAGCCGTGAGCGTCTCCGGGTCCGCGAGCGTCTGCGCGAGGACCTCGTCGAGGAGGACGGAGGCGCCGTCGTCGTCGAGACCCTGGGCGAGTGCGAGCTCGGAGACGAGGACCTGGCGCGCCTTCTGCAGCATGCGCTTCTCGCCGGCCGAAACGCCGCTGTCCTGGTCGCGGCGCCACAGGTCGCGGACGACCTCGCCGACGCGGTGGACGTTGCCGCTCGCCATCTTCTCCTGGTTGGCCTTGTACCGGCGCGACCAGTTGCCCGGCTCCTCGACGAAGGGCTCGCGGAGGACCGTGTACACGGCCTGGACGCCTTCGTTGTCGATGACGTCGCGGACGCCGACGAGGTCGGCGTTCGCGATCGGGAGCTTGATCGTCAGATCGCTCGTGTGCACGCGGAGGGTCATGACCTGCTGTTCCTCACCCTTGATGGTGAGGGTCGACAGCTCGGTGATGGTGACGGCGCCGTGGTGCGGGTAGACGAGCGTTTCCCCAACAGTGAACTTCATGGCAGTGTGTCTCTTCTCTTCTCAGGTTGCGTGCGCCGACTGGCTGGAGCCGGCAGAGGTCGAACAGGTGTGGGTCCGGTGATCGGACGGGCTATGGGGTCGAGCTTCGGGGCGTGAACTGCGTCATCCCGGGCTACTCGGTGCCGGAGGCGAGCAGCCAGGGCGGTAACAGGTCGATGAGTTCGTCGACCAACTGGTCGTCGGAGACATCGATCCGTCCGCGCATCCAGACGTCGATGAGGGCGAGTGTTCCACCCGCGACGTAGGTGGTGACGACTTCCGGCTTCACTCCGGGCGGCACAGTGACGGTGTCGATGAGGGAGGCGAGCATCCGGTTGGTGTAGGCCGTGACGATGTCGTCGTAGGTGTCGCGGGCGACAGGCAGATCGAGGACGCTCGAATACAGCGGGAAGTGTTCGATGAGATGCGCGATGAGGCGTCGATAGCCGATGCGCGCCGCCGCGAGTCCCGTGTCGAGATCGCCACCGAGTTCGTCGCGGTGGACCTCGACGCCGGCCGTGCCGATCTCGGAGAACTGCAGGCGCAGGAAGTCGGTCGTGAGCTCGTCGAGGCTCGAGAAGTGCGCGTAGAACGAGCTGCGGCTGATACCCGCGGTTCGGACGATGTCGCCGACGGAGACGCTCTCGGATCGTTCGGCCATGAGCGTGCCGACGGCGGAGAAGATGGTCTGCCTGGTGCGCTCTGCTCGGGGATCGGTTGTCGTCCGCCCCGGAGCAGTCTCGGGGTCGGAAGGTCCTGATTGTCGCGCCATTCCTTCCAGTGTACCACTTCTCGGACAGTTGTCCGAGAAATAGTCGCATGCGGGGCTGGCGCGACTGGGGTACGGTGACGGATCATGTCGACTCCCCGCCAACTCAGGATTCCGCACGGAGTCCCGATCGCGCGGCAGACCGCCATCGCCCTCGACTCGTTCGCGCTCGAGGAGGGTGAGGGATTCGAGGATCACGTGCACCGCGAACATCAGCTCGCCTGGGTGCGCACAGGCGTCCTGATGGTCACGATCGACGGTCGACACTGGATGCTGCCACCGACGCTCGCCCTCTGGATCCCCGCGGGCACCTGGCACAGCACCACCTCGATCCGCGCGGGAACCATGCAGGGCATCTACCTCGAACCGACGACCGGTCGGGAGCAGCCGACCGTCCCGACGGTCGTGACCGTCAGCGCTCTCCTCCGCGAGCTCGTCGACCACCTGTGCACGGAGTTGAGCGTCGAGGAACGGACCCGGGCCGAAGCACTCGTGCCGGATCTGCTCCGCCCCGTGAACACGCTGACGATCGACCTCCCGATGCCGCAGGACTCCCGCGCGCGGAATCTCGTCGATGCACTCGTGGCGGATCCTACCGATGCTCGTGATCTCGCCGCCTGGGGACGCACGGTCGGTGCTTCGTCGAGGACGCTGTCCCGGATCTTCGCCGCCGAGACCGGCATGGGTTTCACCCGGTGGCGCACGCTGCTCCGCCTCAGGAGCGCGCTCGCCCACCTCGCCGAGGGCGATTCCGTGAGCCAGGCGGCGAGTCGGGTCGGGTACTCGTCCGCCAGCGCCTTCATCGCCTCCTTCCGCAGCGTGACGGGACAGACGCCGGGCGCGTACTTCGCTCATCTCGAAGACGACCACCCAACGGCTGTCGAGACCCTCACCGTCTGAGCGATCATGTCCGGTTCGCGACACCGTTCGGCAGGTTCTCGACAGGGCATTCGACCGGGCCGACGTTACGCTGATCTACGGCTCTCAGGTTAGGCTTACCTCACACCTGCTTGCAGAGCGCGTCCCCGAGGATGTGGGCTGCACCCGCCCGACGCACTCGTCGTCGCTGAGAACGGAACGAAGAACCCATGTCCCCGAACCGCTCGTCCACGCCTGTGCAGGCGGACGCTTCGGTGGGGCACGACGCACGACCGGCCCTCGCCGAGCGAACGACCGCCGGCCCGGCCGCACGAGCAGCCGCGGCGTCGTCGATCGAAGCCGCCCGAGGTTCCGGACTCGTCCACACCAACGGCGTCCGCACGATCTGGTGGATCGCCTCGGCCGTCGCCCTCGTCCTCGTCATCCTCGCGAGCCTCGCGATCGGCTCGAAGGACATCCCGCTCGGGACGGTCGTCGGCGCGCTCTTCCACCCGTCGAACTCGGACCAGGTCCTCATCATCCGCGACCTCCGAGTGCCGCGGACGGTCCTCGGCGTCCTCGCGGGAATCGCCCTGGGCGTCGCCGGGGCTCTCATCCAGGCGCTCACCCGGAACCCGCTCGCCGACCCCGGCATCCTCGGAGTCAACGCGGGAGCATCCTTCTTCGTCGTCATCGCCGTCGGCTTCTTCGGCCTCACGAGCATCAACCAGTACCTGTGGTTCGCGTTCGCCGGTGCGATCCTCGTCACCCTCGCCGTGTACGCGATCGGGTCGATCGGTCGGGGAGGCGCGACACCGATCCGTTTGACCCTCGCGGGCGTCGGCATCGGAGCGGTCCTCGCAGGTCTCACGACCGGCATCACCTTCCTGAACCCCAAGGCCTTCGACAGCATGCGCGGTTGGAACGCCGGCTCGATCAGCGGTCGTCCGCTCGACATCTCCGCGACGATCGCACCGTTCGTCGTGATCGGGATCATCGTCGCCCTCATCGCAGCGCGCGAGCTCAACGCGATCGGGCTCGGCGACGACCTCGCCGCCTCCCTCGGCACGCGCGTGGTGCGCACTCGCATCCTCGTGCTCATCAGCGTGACGCTCCTCGTCGGCGCTGCAACCGCTGCGGCCGGCCCGATCGGCTTCGTCGGACTCATGGTCCCCCACGTCGCCCGCTGGATCGTCGGCCCGGACCAGCGGTGGATCATCGCCCTCAGCATCACCTTCGCACCGATCCTCCTCATCGGCTCCGACGTCCTCGGCCGGATCGTGCTCCGCCCGTCCGAGCTGCCCGTCGGCATCGTGACGGCCTTCGTCGGCGCACCCGTCCTGATCTGGCTCGCGCGGCGTTCGAAGGCGAGTGCCCTGTGAGCCGCGTCGACGCAGCACCAGCGCCGGGCGCAGCACCAACACCGGGCGCAGCACCAGCGATCGACTTCGGCGGGCCGCAGCTCTCCGGCCGCAGCCGTGGACACCGCGTGTCCTGGCGCGTCCAGCGCAGAACCGTGGTCGTGTGCGTCATCGCCGCGATCGCCGCCGTGCTCATCGCCCTCGTCTCGCTCGCCAGTGGGGCCTACCAACTGAGCATTCCCGAAGTCGTCGAAGCGCTCACCGGCCGATCGACGGGCATCGTGCAGACGATCGTCCTCGAGTGGCGACTCCCCCGCGTCCTGCTCGCCGGGATCTTCGGCATCGCTCTCGGCCTCGCGGGCGGCATCTTCCAATCGCTCACCAGGAACCCGCTCGGCAGCCCGGACATCATCGGATTCGACGCCGGCGCGTACAGCGGTGCGCTCATCGTGATGCTCATCGTCCAGGGCGGATCCTTCGCCACGACGGGCGGCGCCCTCGCGGGAGGCCTCATCACCGCGGCGGTCGTCTATCTGTTGGCGTACCGGCGCGGCGTTCAGGGCTTCCGCCTCATCATCGTCGGCATCGGCGTGACCGCCATGCTCGGCTCCTTCAACACCTGGCTCATCCTGCAGGCATCACTCCGCGACGCGATGAGCGCGTCCTTCTGGGGCGCCGGATCGCTGAACGGAGCCGGGTGGGAGCAGTTCGTGCCGGCGATCATCGCCTTCGCGATCCTCATGCCCGCCGCCGCCCTCCTCAGCAAGCCGCTCCGGATGCTCGAGCTCGGCGACGACTCGGCGAGGCAGCTCGGGGTGAGCGCCGAGCGCACGCGACTCGCGCTCGTCATCGTCGGCGTCGGCCTGTCGGCCACCGTGACCGCCCTCGCCGGCCCCATCGCCTTCGTCGCGCTCGCCGCTCCCCAGATCGGCAGACGACTCGCAGGTTCCGCGGGCATCTCGCTCGCCGCAGCAGCAGCCGTGGGCTGTGTGCTCCTCCTCGCCTCAGACTGGGTGGCTCAGCACGCCCTGGGCGAGTCCGAATTGCCGGTCGGAGTCGTCACCGTCGTCCTCGGCGGCGGCTACTTCGTCTGGTTGCTGATCAGAGAGGCCAGACGTCCATGACCGAGACCAGACTCGCCGTCGCCGACGCGACGCTCGCGTACGAGAAACGCGTCATCGCAGAACACCTGTCGTTGAAGATCCCCGACGGCTCCTTCACCGTGATCGTCGGCCCCAACGGCTGCGGCAAGTCGACGCTCCTCCGAGGGCTCTCCCGACTCCTCAAGCCGTCGGCCGGCCAGGTGCTCCTCGACGGCCGCAACATCCACGACTTCAAGACCAGAGAGGTCGCCCAGACCCTCGGCCTGCTCCCCCAGACGTCGATCGCCCCCGACGGCATCACCGTCGCAGACCTCGTCTCGCGCGGTCGCCACCCGCACCAGAAGATGCTCCGCCAATGGTCGGTGGAGGACGAACTCGCGGTCACGGCGGCCCTCGAAGCGACGGGCATCACGGACCTCTCCGGTCGACTCGTCGATGAACTCTCCGGCGGTCAGCGACAGCGCGTGTGGGTCGCGATGGTCCTCGCCCAGGAGACCGAGCTGCTCCTCCTCGACGAGCCGACGACCTTCCTCGACATCGCGCACCAGATCGAGCTCCTCGAACTGCTGCGCGGACTCAACGTCGACGGCGGTCGAACACTCGTCGCCGTCCTGCACGACCTCAACCACGCCTGCCGCTACGCGACCCACATCATCGCGATGGCGGATGGTGCGGTGGTCGCGGAGGGCGCCCCGTCGGACGTCATCACGGCCGAGCTCGTCCACGACGTCTTCGGCCTCCCTGCGCACATCCTCACCGACCCGATCGCCGGCACCCCGCTCGTGATCCCGCTCGGGGCTCCGGGGCGCGCGTTCCATCCCGACCTCGTGCCGCACACGACCGAGGGCGCACTGCTCTAGCCGACCCGAGATCCGGGCTTCCGTCTGGCGGCGCGCACCCCGTTGAGGATCACGACGACCTCAGCGATCTCGTGGACGAGCACGACTCCTGCCAGGCCGAGGACCCCGAAGAGCGCGAGCGGGAACAGCGCCGCGATGATGAGCAGCGCGAGCACGATGTTGCCCGTCATGATGCGGCGGCCCCGCCGCGCGTGCAGGAGGGCGTCGGGTAGGAGACGGAGGTCGGTGCCGGTGAAGACGATTTCGGCGGACTCGACCGCCGCCGCCGATCCGGTCGCCCCCATCGCGATGCCGACGCTCGCTGCGGCGAGGGCCGGAGCGTCGTTCACGCCGTCGCCGATCATGGCGGTCGTCGCCTGACGGGAGGCCGCCTCGACCGTCTGGGCCTTGTCGGCAGGGGTGCATTCCGCACGGACCTCGTCGATGCCGGCCTGCACGGCGATGGCGGACGCCGTGCGCGCGTTGTCGCCCGTGAGCATCATGACGTCGATGCCCGCGGCACGGATCCGTCGCACGGCCTCGGCCGCTTCCGGGTGCAGTTCATCCCGGATGCCGATGACGCCGGCCGCCTCGCCGTCCGTCTCCACGACGACCACGGTCATGCCATCCTCCTCGAAGCGCATCGCCGCGTCCGCGAGGCCCACAGGATCGATCCAGCGCGTGCTGCCGACGCGCACGACCGTTCCGTCCACGACGCCGGTGACGCCCCGTCCCGGAGACTCGACGACGTCGCTCGCGTGCAGGGATCCGGCCGACCGGCCCCGGTCCACCGCGGTCGCGAGTGCTGCGGCGAGGGGATGGGTGCTCCGTGCCTCCACCGCCGCGGCCAGAGCGAGCACTCGTGCCTCTGACAGTCCTGACCCCCTCGCCCCGGACCCCACCACGACAGCGACGACCTCCGGAGCGTTCCTGGTGAGCGTGCCCGTCTTGTCGAAGGCGATCCTGCGAACGGCGCCGAGTTGCTCGAAGGCGAGGCCGGAGGTGATCACCACGCCGAAGCGGCTCGCCGATCCGATGGCCGAGATGACGGTGACGGGGACGGCGATCGCGAGGGCGCACGGGGATGCGGCGACCAGGACCACGAGTGCGCGCTCGGTCCAGAGCGCCGGATCACCGACGAGGAAACCGAACAGGACGACGACTGCCGCAACGACGAGCACGATCGGGACGAGCGGACGAGCGATCCGGTCCGCGAGACGGGCCCTCGCGCCCTTCCGCGTGTGCGCTTCCTCGACGAGGCGGACGATCGTGGTGAGCGAGTTGTCGAGACCGTCTGCCGTCGCCTCGATCTGGATGACCCCGCCGCCGTTGATCGATCCGGCCGGCGCGACATCGCCGGGTCCGACGTCGACGGGGATCGACTCGCCGGTGACGGCGGACGTGTCGAGGCTGCTGTGCCCCGATACGACGACGCCGTCGGTCGCGATGCGCTCTCCCGCTCGGACTTCGAGGATGTCGAACTCGCGCACGTCGGCGGCCGGGACGATGACGTCGCCGGAGAGCTTCGACAGTCGCGCGGTCTCCGGAAGGACGTCGAGCAATGCGCGGAGGCCGTCTCTGGCGCGGTCCATCGCGCGATCCTCGAGGGCTTCCGCGATCGAGAAGAGGAAGGCGAGCGCAGCTGCTTCGCCGACGTGACCGAGGAGAACCGCACCGACGGCGGCGATCGTCATGAGGAGCCCGACGCCGAGGCGTCCGCGCACGAGGTTCCGGATCGCGCCGGGGACGAAGGTCGAGGCGCCCACGAGGAGACTCGCCGCGAGGACGATCGTCGCGGCCGTGGCGAGCGCGCGCGTTTCGAGGCCGCTGCCGCCCCCGGTCCACGCCAGTCCGTACCCGACGGCGAGCAGGACGCCGGACAGGATCGGGGTGAGGACGCCCCGGTCCCGCCACCACGGAACAGCGCCCTCAAGCGGAACAGCGCTCTCAAGCGGTTCAGGCGCCTCGCGCTGCTCGACGCCGGGAACGTCCTCCCTCACGTCGCCCGTCTCGTCGACAGGTCCGCAGCAGGCGGCGCTCACGCGCCCGGCCCGCAGCAGAGGGGTACGTCGCACGTGTCGTCGGCGCACGGAACCCCGTCGTCGACCGCGAGCACGACGTCCACGAGCTCGGCCATCGCCTTCGTCAGGTGCGGGTCGGCGATCTCGTACCGCGTCCGACGACCCTCCGGCACGGCGACGACGATGCCGCAGCCCCGGAGGCAGGCGAGGTGGTTGGACACGTTCGATCTGGTGAGGTCGAGGTCGGCCGCGAGTTGCGCGGGGTGTCCCGGTCCTTCCAGAAGGCTGAGCAGGATACGGGAACGGGTTGGATCCGCCATCGCTCGGCCGAGTCGGTTGAGCACATCGAGGCGTGAAGTAATGGTCAGCACACGCTGACTATACAGCGTGTGCTGACCATTTGCGAGGGGCGCCTACTTGGCCGGAACAGCCTCGGTGAGCGTGGACGTCGAACCGCTCTTGATCGCATCGATCGTCGCCTGGGAAATCGGGCCGACCTCGACGAACGTTCCCGGCTTCACATCCTTCGGCAGCTCCATCGGGTGGTCCGACGGCGCCGTCGTGTTCGCACCGGTGACCCCGGTCAGCGAGGTCGCCTTCGCGGACTCGTCCGGCGTCGACGCGGAGGCGGCTCCGGCCATGGCCACACCGACGCCGACGGCGCCGAGGGTGAGTGCAGCGGCCGCCGCCCCACCGATGATCCGACGCTTGACTGCAGTACTGAATGACATCGTTGCTCCTTCACCGGGTGTCCCGGCCTTGACTCCGACCGTCGATCGGTCGTGCATCCAGTCCACCGAACCCGGCGTCGCGACATCGTCAGGATTCGTCCCTACGTTTTCCTTATACGACATCTGTTCTAATCATTCGGGCGGTGATCCCGACTCCGGCGCGCACAGCACGCCGAGCACCGCACCCGGAGGACGCATGCGTGTACTGATCGTCGAAGACGAGCCCTACCTGGCGGACGCGATCCGCACGGCGCTGACCCGGCAGGCGATCGCGGCCGATGTCGTCCACGACGGGCTCGCCGCGATGGAGGCCGTCACGATCACGGACTACGACGTCGTCGTCCTCGATCGCGACCTGCCCGGCCTCCACGGCGACGAGGTCTGCCGCCGCATCAGCGCTTCGGAACTCGACACCCGGATCCTCATGCTGACGGCCGCACGACGCCTGAACGACACCGTGAGCGGATTCGAGCTGGGAGCGGACGACTACCTCGCGAAACCGTTCGAGTTCCCGGAGCTCGTGGTGCGACTCCGTGCGCTCGAACGGCGCTCGGGAAAGGCGGCTCCGACGACGCTGCAGTTCGGCGACATCACGCTGAACGCTTTCCGATTCGAGGTCTTCCGCGCCGGTCGCTACACCCGGCTCTCCCGCAAAGAGTTCGCCGTCCTGCACGTCCTCATGCGGGCGAACGGCGGGGTCGTGAGCGCCGAGCAACTGCTCGAGCAGGCGTGGGACGAGCACGCGAATCCGTTCACGAACGCCATCCGCGTCACGATCTCGGCGCTTCGCAAGAAACTCGGTGAACCGTGGATCATCCAGACCGTCTCCGGCGTCGGCTACCGGATGGGCGGGGCCGATGCCTGAGCTCGCCGCCCGCCTGGTCGGGCGCCTGTCAGCACGGGCACGGTTCGCCCTCGCCTGCTCGCTGCTCATCCTGCTCGTCGGCATCCTCATGCTCGTCGTCGTCTCGGTCGTCATGCGCTATGTGCCGACGTACAACTTCACGGCGGCGGGGCCTCCGCTCCTGACACCGTCGACACTGACGCCGTCGACACTGACGCCGTCCTCGTTCGCGCCGACCGGCTCCACCCCGGTCGACGCCACCCCCGCCACCGCCTCCGGGACCGGCATCGCCTCCGGGACCGGCATCGTCATCTCGGACGTCGGCGACGTCCTCAACACGCTCTTCATCGTCAGCTCGCTCGCCCTCCTCGTGATCGGCGCATTCGGCGCCTTCCTCAGCTGGATCATCGCGGGTCGCATGCTGCGGCCGCTCGGCGCGCTCACCCGCGCCGCCGAGCGCGCGTCGGGCGGGTCGCTCAGCCATCGCGTCGCACTCACAGGGCCCGACGACGAGTTCACCCGCCTCTCGAAGACCTTCGACGACATGCTCGACCGGCTGGAGCGCTCTTTCACGGCGCACGAGCGTTTCGCCGCCAACGCCTCGCACGAACTGCGCACTCCGCTCGTCACGACGAAGGCGCTGCTGGACGTCGGTCGTGACGAGCCGGATCCGCGCAGACTGCCACTCCTCATCGAGCGACTGTCGGAGACCAACGACCGGAGCCTGCGGATCGTGGAGGCGATGCTCGACCTCTCGGACACGGCCAGGACGGAGATCACGGTGGAGCCGGTCGATCTGCGTGCGATCGTCGACGCCGAGCTTGCCGCGATCGATCACGAGGCCGTCGCGGCGGGCGTCACGTTCGACGTGCACGAACGGCGTCCGGAGGCCGGCGCGACCACACCCCTCGGCGATCCGGTCCTCCTCGGGCAGCTCGTCGGCAACCTGCTGACCAACGCCGTGCGCCACAACGACGAGCGAGGTCTCGCGACCGTGACGATCGAGGGCGCGGACCGACCCGCGTCACTCACCATCGAGAACACCGGCCCGGAGGTCTCGTCAAAGCAGCTCGCCCTCCTCTCGGAGCCGTTCTACCGGGCTCGCGGGCGGGTCACCACGCCGCCGAATGCGCGTGGTGCCATGCCGGAGACGCACGGCCTCGGTCTCGCGCTCGTCGCCAACATCGTCGAGGTCCACGGTGGGACGCTCCTCCTCGAAGCCCGTTCTGGTGGCGGCCTGGTCGTCACCGCATGCCTTCCCTCATCAGCGGGGCCGTCCCTGTCGGCGGGGCGTGCCACACTGTCCACGACGGGCGGGAGCATCATGGACAGCAGGATGAGCACAGCATCGCGAGCACAGCATCGCGAGCACAGCATCGCGAGCAGAGCATCGTGAGCACGGCATCGCGAGCAGAACATCGTGAGCGCGGCATCGTGAGCAGGTCGCAGCGTCGGGCGCTGGACGCAGAACTCCGCCGAGCGCCACAACCGTCCGGGCCGGTCCCCATCGAGCAGATGCGGGCGGGATTCGCCGCATTCATGGGCTCCTTTGCCGTTCCGGTCGGCGCGCATCGGACGCCGACACGCCTCGGCGGTCGCCCGGCCGTGCTCGTCGAGGCGGACGCAAGGCCCGATGCAGCGCCACGACCCGGAACGATCCTGTACTTCCATGGCGGATCGTTCTCGCTCGGATCTCCGCAGACGGCCATGGCCGTGACGACGCATCTCGTCATCCGCACCGGTGTCAGAGCGATCTCGCTCGACTACCGGCTCGCTCCCGAGCATCCGTTCCCGGCGGCGATCAACGACTGCCTCGACGCCTATCGCGAGCTGCTGGACGGCGGGCTCGATCCGGAATCCGTCGTATTCGCCGGCGACTCAGCGGGCGGCGGCCTCACCGTCACGACGGCCCTCGCGGCCCGAGATGCAGGCCTCCCGCTCCCGGCGGGACTCGTGGCGTTCTCCCCGGGGCTCGACCACACCCGGACGGGTACCTCGATGCACTCGAAGGAGGGCGTCGATCCGTTCTTCACCGTCGACGGCATGGCTCGCACGGGTGAGCTGTACCTCGCCGGCCAGGATCCGCAGCAACCACTCCTGGCTCCGGCAGTGCTCGCCGACCTCTCCGGCCTCCCTCCGATCCTGCTGCAGCTCGGCACGAACGAGCTCCTGCTGGACGATTCCGTTCGGCTCGCCGACCGCGCGCGGGAAGCCGGCGTCGATGTCATCCTCGATGTGACGGCCGATGTCCCGCACGTGTTCCAGGCTTGGGCCGGACGACTGGACGAAGCCGATCTCGCGGTCGATCGAGCGGCGCTGTTCGTCGCCCAGCGACTCAGACCCTGAACGTCGGTCGACTGCGCTCACCCGATGAGCCGTGCCGACTCTGAGTGCCCTACGTGTCCTGCACGCCCTCGACGGCGCCTCCGAGGACCGCGTCGTCCGCGGCCTCGTCCCAGCGATCGCGCGACTCGAGGACCTGCTCGATGTGCGACTCCGACCACCGCTGGAGCGCGAGCAACGGCTCCTCGAGCGTTCTACCGAGCGGTGTCAGGGCGTAGCCGGGGACGGAACCCGAGCCCGATCCCGGGTCGAACTCGGCACGCTCGACCATCCCGTCGCGTTCGAGTGCTTGGAGGGTGTCGCTCAAGACCTTCTTGCTGATGCCCTCGAGCCGTGTGTGCAGCTCACCGAATCGGTGGGGCCGTTCGGCGAGCGAGATGACGATCATGGCCGTCCACTTATTCGCGATGCGTGCGAGCGACGTCCTCGACGGACAGGTCTTCGAGAACACGTTCCAGCGTGGCGCCACGGTCGTGCTCCTGTCCGATGATGCTGCGTGAGTCGCGATGATGCGTGAGTCGCGATGATGCTGCGTGAGTCGATGGGTGGGCGAGCGTCCGAGGAGGTAACGATGAAGTAACCGGGACCGGTCAAGGATAAATGAACCAGCGCGCTGCGCAGCGCAGCTGCACGCACCTCACCGCACCTCACCTCACAGATCGGACACCGCCATGACCGCGACATCCACTTTCGACCGCTACCTCGCGAGCCTCGCCGCGGGCGACATGACAGCACTCGCCTCGACCCTGCACCCGGACGTCGTCTGGCACCAGCCGGGCACGCACCCGCTCTCCGGCGACCACGTCGGCCCCGCCGCAGTCCTTGCCCTCCTCGGAGGAATGATGGAGCGCAGCGCCGGGTCGCTCGTCGTCGCGACGGACGCCTCGATCGTCGGCGGAGACCTCGTCGCCGCCACCGTCACCTTCACGGGAACGCGCGAGGGCCGTGCACCGCTGCACCAGCACGGCGTGGACGTCTTCCGAGTGCAGGACGACCGAATCGTCGAGGTCTGGCTCATGAGCGAGGATCAGGCCGCCGAGGACGCGTTCTGGGTCTGACCTGATAGCCTCGATGTAAATGTAGGAGGTTTACACGTGGCATCGATCGCGACACCCGTCCGTCAGGCTCCGCTCGTCACCCAGGTCGCCGAGCAGTTCACCGCGCTGCTCAAGGACGGGACCTGGCCCGTCGGCTCGAAGATCCCCGGCGAGAACCAACTCGCCACCGATCTGGGCGTGAGCCGAGGGACCGTCCGCGAGGCCCTGCGGGCCCTCAGCCTCTCCGGGCTGCTCGACCCGCGGGTCGGCGACGGCACCTACGTGCGCGCAACGGACGAACTCACCGCGATCCTCACGCGCGACCAGGTCGTCACCGATCTCGCGCACGCGCTCGACGTCCGGTCCGTCCTCGAAACGGCCGCGGCCCGTCGTGCCGCCCAACACGCGACCCCCGAGCACGTCGCAGCACTCGACGAAGCGCTCGCCGCACGACAGGAAGCCCACGACCGAGGAGACCGGGACGCCTACGTGGCGGCGGACATCCGGTTCCACCGAGGCGTCATCGAGGCCAGCGGCAATCCGCTCCTCGTCCGCCTCTACGACGCCATCGCGCAGACGATGACCGAGACCATCAGCCAGACGGCGGTCCTCCCGGAGGACCCCATCATCGAGCGGTCGCACCGGCAGCTCCGCCAGGCGATCGCCGACCACGAGCCGGACGCCGCGGAGCGCATCGCGACCGAACTGATCGACGACGTGACCTTCCTGAGCGCCATCGGCGGTCCTGCCTCGTGACGACCGCTTCGATTCCCGCTGCTCCGATTCCCGCCGCTCCGATTCCCGCTGCTCCTCAGGGGCAAGCCCTCACCTCCGGAACACATCGCATCCTGCCGAACGCCCTGCTCGCGCTCACGGTCCTCGTCGTCGCAGCGAACCTGCGACCGTCGATCACGGCCGTCGGCGCCGTCATCGGGCACATCGCCGACGACACGGGGCTCGCGACCGCGTCACTCGGCCTGCTCGGAGCGGTCCCGCTCCTCGCCTTCGCGGTCGTGTCACCGTTCGTGCACCTCATCAGCACCCGCCTCGGCACGGAACGCGCCGTGTTCCTCGCGCTCCTGGTTCTGATCATGGGGACCGTCATCCGATCCCTGCCGGGCTTCGAGGCGAACCTGTGGATCGGCACCGCCGTGCTCGGTGCGGCGATCGCCGTCTGCAACGTCCTCGTCCCGTCGATCGTCAAGCGCGACTTCCCCCGACGCATCGCCCTCATGACGGGCGCGTACTCCGCGGTCATCAGTGCGTTCGCGGCACTCGCCTCCGGCATCGCAGTCCCCCTCAGCGAGTGGGGCGGCTGGCGGCTCGGCATTGGCGTCTGGGCGCTCCTGAGCATCGTCTCGGCCGCCGTCTGGACGCTCCGCCTCCCCCGCCGCGCATCAGCGCCGTTCAGTGCCCTGCCCGCCGAACCGACGACGCCGCACCCGCGTCCCGCCCGTCGTTCGATGTGGACGTCGACCGTCGCCTGGCAGGTCACGTGCTTCATGGGCCTGCAGTCCACGAGCTTCTACCTCCTCATCACGTGGCTTCCCGCGATCGAGGCGCACGGCGGTACCGCCATCGCCGCGGCCGGTTGGCACCTCTTCACCTTCCAGATCGTCGGCATCGCCGGCGGGCTCGGCGTGACGTTGCTCATGGGTCGACGAGCCGACCAGCGCGCCGTCGGTGCAGCGGTGAGCGCCGGCATGCTCGCGGCGATGCTCGGCCTGCTGTTCATGCCAGACCTCATCATCCTGTGGGTCGTCATCGCCGGCATCAGCTCCGGGAGCAGTCTCGTGGTCGCGCTGAGCCTCGTCGCCCTCCGATCCCGTTCAGCCTCCGACGCCACGCGCCTCTCCGGGATGGTCCAGGGCGTCGGCTACCTGCTCGCGGCGTTCGGCCCGATCGGCGCCGGCCTCCTCATCGATGCGAGCGGCTGGTGGATGGCCCCCATCGTCCTCGTCGTCTGCATCGCAGCGACCCAGTTCATCTTCGCGCTCCTCGCCGGGCGGGACCGATACACCCACGAGGAGCTCGCGTGAGCGACACCAGTACTCGCCGAACCACCCGCGCCACCATCGGCACCCGAGCCAACGCCGAGACCACCCGCACCGTCCTGCACTTCACCGATGTCGCGTTCGTCCGCAACGGCAGAACGCTTCTCGAAGACGTCGACCTCGAGGTGCACGAGGGCGAGCACTGGACGATCATCGGTCCGAACGGCGCGGGCAAGACGACGCTCATGATCCTCTGCGCAGCCGTCACGCACCCCACGCGCGGGCAAGCCTGGGTCCTGGGGCGTCGCATCGGGCGGACCGATCTCAACGAGCTGCGCCACGATATCGGTTTCGTGCAGCCGCGGCACCCGCTCACCTCCCCGCTCCGCGCGGTCGACGTCGTCCTCACGGGCGTGACCGCGACCATCGAACGGCAGATGCGGTGGAATCCCACCGAGGAACAGCTCGATCGAGCCGATGCGCTCCTCGACCTCCTCGGCATCGCGCACATCCGGAACGAGCCGTGGACCACCCTGTCGCAGGGCGAACGCGGCCGTGCGCTCATCGCCCGTGCGCTCATGACGGATCCGGAACTCCTGCTCCTCGACGAACCCTCGACCGGGCTCGACGTCGCCGCGCGCGAGCACCTACTCGATCGGATCCGTGGCCTCGTGCAGCAGCATCCGAAGCTCGCGACCGTGACGATCACGCACCACCTGGAAGAGCTGCCGAGCACGACGACGCACGCAGCGCTCGTCCGTGACGGCCGCATCATCGCGCAGGGGCCGGCCGACGACGTCCTGACGACGGACAACATCTCAGCCGCATTCGACTACCCGATCCGAGTGAACCGCGCGAACGGCCGCTGGTCGGCCGTGACGGGTCTCCGTTAGAAGATCAGGGTCCGGTCGACCAGCTGACGGGCGACTTCCGCCAGCGCGAGTCGATTGCTCCGGGCGTGGCTCCGCAGCATGGCGAACGCCTCGTCCATCGTCACGTCGTGCGTGTACGCGAGGACGCCCTTCGCCTGCTCGATCGTGACACGCGTGGTCAGCGCGTGCTGCAGCTGGTCCCGCACCGCATCCGTGGCGCGCAGCGTGCGTTCGTGGAGGATGCCGATCGTCGCGACGTCCGCGAGGGCCTGCGCCGCACGGACATCGGTCTCGTTCAGCTCCCCGACGCTCTGTCGGAAGAGGTTCAGTGCCCCGATCGTCGTGTCGCGGAGGCGGAGCGGGAGCGCATAGACGGAGGAATAGCCCTGCGCCAGAGCACTGTCCCGGAACGCGGACCACTCAGGCGGCGCCTGCGAGATGTCGGGCAGGGAGACGATCGTGGAGGTCTCGAAGCAGCGGATGCACGGACCGGCCTCCGCACCGAGCTGCATCGTCTCGACGAGTCGACTCTCCTCACTCGTCGAAGCGACGACGTCGAGGACGCCGTGCTGCTCGTCGGCGAGCAGAAGCCCCGCGGACGAGACGTCGAACAGCTCCTGACAGGCTTCGACGAGCGTCTGCAGGAGGTCGAAGACGTCGTAGTCGTCGACGAGGGTGTCCGCGAGTGTCGCGAAGACTTCGAAGAGCCTGGCGTCTCGGTTCACCTCTGTCATCGGACGTCTCCGATCGTGCTGGCGGACGCCGTGAAGGTGAGCCGCCGTTCGAGGATGTCCTCGGCGACCTCGCGCATCGAACGCCCTTCGCCGAACGCGTGCCCTTGGATGAGGAGCTGTGCGTCCTCGGGAGAGATGCCGAGTTGGGCGATCACGAAACCGACGGCCTGATGGATGGAGCGCCTGGAGTGTCGGCTGTTGTCCTCCGCGTACTCGGGGGCGCCTGCGAGACGCAGCGACCTCCTGAGGACCCGGCGACTGACGATGTCGGCGAGCAGCATCGACTGTTCGGCGTATTCGCTGCTGAGTTCACCCGGCTCAGCCGAGTAGAGGTCCATCGCTCCGATCCGAAGCGGGCCGATGGCGAGCGGGAAGGCGAAGATGGCGCCGACGCCCTCGCTGCTGATGGCGCGTGTGAACGCCGGCCAGAGGCCTGCTTCGATGTCGCGGATGTCGGGCACGAGCACCGGTCCGGCGGAACTCAGAGCATCCCAGCACGGGCCTTCACCGAGGTCGAATTGGAGTTCATCGAGCCTGGCTGCGACCGAGTCGCTCGAAGAGATCGTCTCCGGACCGAGGAACTCGCCGATCGTGGAGATCGATGCGCCGGTGACGGGGACGACGTCGAGCACGGGGCGCGTGAGGTGCGCGTCGTCCTGCAGCTTGTAGAGCGCCTCCGCAGCCGCCGAGAACCGATCAGACACGCTGATCCCCCACCCGGTCGACCGATCGGCGCACCGCATCCCACATCAGATCAACCATCCCCCAACGGTACTCCACGCTGCGTCGACACGATCGCGACAAATGCCGCGTACTCGCCTGCTGTGCGCCCGTCAACCCGTCGGACGGCAGCGTCAGCAGGACTAGCGTCGGACACGCGACTACGCGAGCACTCGAGCACGTGACCACCCGAACACCTTCCGGAAGGACCGCACGATGAGCGACAGCTTCGGCACCGAGAACAACGTCCCGCAGGAATCCGAGGGTGCTGCCGACGAGGAGACCGACTACCTTCGCGCGCACGGTGAGGAGTCCGCGCCCGCAGCCGACCTCGAACCGTCGCCGACGACGCGGGTCGGTTCCTCCACGGGCGACGCACGTGACGAAGACGGAGGCGATGTCGGCTCTGACGACCGCGGAGACGCGAGCGCCGAGCCGTCGGGAGACAGCAGCGACTGACCGGCGACGGTCGTCGGCCGTGTGTGCGTGAGCGTGAGAGCGCCCATGCGCGCGTCCGTCTCGTGTTTTGCCTTCCTCAATTAGTTCGTGCACTATTGATTTGTGCATGAAGCAGTTGACGGACGTCTTCCCGTGGCCGGCGACCCAATCGCTTCCCCGAGACGCCTCGCGGTCATTCGACACGGCGAGACCGATTGGAACCGCCAAGGGCTCCTCCAAGGGCGCGTCGATCAACCGCTGAACGCGACAGGGGAAGCCCAGGCACTGTTGGCCGCCATGGAGCTCGCGGGGCCGACGGCGCCCCGAGCGCCCTTCCCAGAGCCCGCGATCCCCCGTCCACCCACCTCATGGGCGCGCGTCATCGCATCCCCCCTCCGACGCGCCTCGACGACGGCGCGCATCATCGCCGAGCACCTCGGACTCGATGAGCCGTTGATCGTCCCCGAGTTCACCGAGCAGTCCTTCGGCGTCGCCGAGGGCACTCCCGCGAAGGACGCCTTCCTCACCTGGCCCTCGGGCGACTCCCCGGAGGGCGAGCGGCGCCGCGACGTCGACGCCCGCGTGAGCACGGGTCTCCGGCGCGTCCTCCAGGTGTATCCGAGTGAGGACCTCATCCTCGTCTGCCACCTGGTCGTAGCGCGCAGCATCATGAACGCGCTCATCGGCATCGAGCCGGACGAGGTGCCCAACGGTTCCGCGACCGTGCTCGTTCGTGAGCCAGGCGCCGGCCGTTGGTCACCCAGGCCGCCTACCCGAACCACCGGACCCGCGCAGTCAACCGAAGGACGAACATGAGCAGCAGCAACCAGAACCGTTCACAGAACCAGAACCGTTCACACACCCCGACCGACACCAGTCATGGACCCCGCTCCAGGCGCCCGGTCGACCCGACCGGCGACATCGAAGGCCCCGGGAGCGGCGTCACGGGAGTGACGCTCATCGCGTCGTTCGTGCTATTCCTCGGCGGGCTCTACCTGATGGGAACGGCCGCCGAGATGCACGGCGTCGAGGCGCTCATGTTCTTCTGCGGCATCCTCGCGGCGACGCTCGCATTCGTCATCCCGACGACCGTCCTCATGCGCCCGGAACAGCACTAGCGATCACGCCGCGTCCGCCGTCGGGATCGCACCCGTCGCGGCAGCATTCATCCCTGCGCGCTTGCGCACCCGCGTCGTCCAGGCGAGCGTGAGCGCGACGAGGAAGAGCACCCCGAGGGCGACGGCGCCGTCGTCGAGCGCGGAACCGATCCCCGTATTCGTCGCGACGACGCCGAGCACGACGGCCGTGATCCCCTGACCGACGTACCCGACGAGGTATGCGGCGGAGAACATCCCTGCGCGATGATGGGCCGGCGCAGTGGCCCCGATGAGCGAGACACCACCGAGGAACGTCAGGCTGTAGCCGGCTCCGTTCACGACCGACGACGCGAGGAAGATCCACAGGTTGTGGGTCACTCCGGCTTCGACGAGCAGCGCGACGCCGAGGAGCGAGACGACGGCGCCGATGCCGATGTTGAGCCGCGGCGCCAGACGGGAGCACGCGATCGCGACGATGCCGACGGCGATCCCGAACAGCGACATCAGGGCGCCCGTCACGAATGCGTTGTTCGAACCGACGAGGTCGTGAGCGATCTGGCCACCGAGCGACAGGAGCAGCGCGCCGACGGCGTAGGCGCAGGTGATCGCTGCAGCAGCCGTGATGAGGACGAGTCGCAGGCCCCGCGGAACGGCGATGCCCTGCGGCCTCCATCGCCCCGCGGCCTCGGAGCCGGTCCGGCGCGGCAGGAACCAGGTGAGGGCGAGGACTGCGATGATCACGGCTGCGAGCACGAGGTAGTCGAGGTGCAGGGGCAGCGGTGCGAACTGCACGAGCGCTCCACCGACGAAGAGCGCGAGGACCACGCCGAACGCGGTCGCCGCGGTGTTGATGGCGCTCGTCAGCCGCCGCTTCTCCGGAGAGCTGAACTCGATCATCGCCGCGCTGCCCGGACTCACCGAGAGCCCGACGCCGATACCCATGAATGCGCGGCCGACGAAGAGCCACCAGACGTCCGATGCCGCCGCGAACAGGAGGGCTCCGACCAGCAGCGAGGTGAGGCCGAGCAGCATCGACGCACGTCTGCCGATGTAGTCGGAGAGGTTGCCGAAGAGCAGCAGCACAACGACGAGGGCGATCGGGTAGACGGCGAAGACCATCGTCGTGAGGGCAGGAGTGAGCCCCCATGCGGCCGCATAGAGCGGGTAGCTCATCGACGGGGCGGCACTGGCCCACAGGGCGAGGCCCACCACCATCGCCGATACCCGGAAGCTCGCCCGGTCGCTCAGTGTGCGCATATCTTGTCCCTCTCCGACGTGGTGACACTCGCCACCCTCTGACTTGGAGATTCCAAGCTAGCATATGGATAGGTTTTTCATACCCAGGTGATACGATGTCTTCATGGTCAAGTCACTCGGCAAAGAGGCTCGGTGTGCGATCGCTCGCGCGGTCGACCTCCTCGGCGACAAATGGACGCTCCTCATCGTGCGCGAGGCGTTCTGGGGTAGCACGCAGTTCTCGCAGTTCCGCGACGAACTCGGCATCGCTCCCGACATCCTCACGGCGCGCTTGACGAAGCTCGTCGACGACGGCGTGTTCGAGCGTCGGCCGTACCGTGACGAGGGCAGCCGGGAGCGTCACGAGTACGTCTTGACCGATGCGGGCGCGGACCTGCACTTCGTCATCGCGGGACTCTCCCGCTGGGGTGAGGACAACCGTCCTCGGGAGGACAGCACAGGACCCGTCTACACGGACGCGATCACGGGAGAGGCGCTCGATGTCGCCTTCGTGACGGCCGACGGCCGACGGGTCGAGCCCTCCGGCGTCACGGTGACGCCCGCGCTCCGCCTCGAAGCCCAGGCGGCTGCGCGAGCACGTGCCACTGGAGCTGGAGCTGGAGCTGCAGCTGCCGGAGCGACCACGTCCTAGATCGCTTGCACACAGTTCCGCCCGGTTCCGCATTTCTTCCCTGGAAGGACGTGACGCACGTCAAAGTGCGGGATCCCGAGCGGGATTACGGGACCGGCGGACCACGTTCCGGATCGAGGCAGTACAGGCCAATCAGGCCTGGCCGACCCCATCTGGAGATCTACGTGACCAACATCGCCATCATCATCGGCAGCACCCGTCCGGGCCGCAACGGTGAAGCCGTCGCCCACTGGGTGCTCGAGCAGGCTTCGACCCGCACCGGTGCCACCTATGAGCTCGTCGACCTGGCCGACTTCCCGCTCCCCCACCTCGACGAGGCACTGCCCGCCGCCTACGGCCAGTACGCGAACGAGCACACCAAGCAGTGGGCTGCGAAGATCGCCGAGTTCGACGGGTTCATCTTCGTCACACCCGAGTACAACCACTCGACGTCCGGTGTCCTGAAGAATGCGATCGACTACCTGTCCGCCGAGTGGAACAACAAGGCGGCCGGCTTCGTCAGCTACGGCAGCCTCGGTGGCACTCGTGCCGTCGAGCACCTCCGTCTCATCGCAGCCGAACTGCAGATCGCGACGGTTCGCGCCCAGGTCGCGTTCTCGCTCTTCACCGACTTCGAGAACTTCAGCGCCTTCGCACCCGGCCCGCAGCACGCCGACAGCGCCACTGCGCTCTTCGACCAGCTCGAGGCCTGGTCGGCTGCGCTCGCTCCGCTGCACGCTCCGGTGTCCGTCGGCGCGTAGCGTCCGCGCCGCGCGACTCGTCACCCTCGACGGGCTCAGTGATCTCTACCGGTCGCTGAGCCCGTCGAAGTGCGCGGGCCCGTCAGAGCACTCAGCGCAGGGCACGCTCCCGGCTCGCGAGGACGTCGGTTCGGTTGTCCTGTGCCCACACGACCATCTGCAGTGCGGCAGCCATGAACCGCCCACCCAGTGCCGTGACCTCGTACTCGACACGCGGTGGAGATTCCGGATACGAGGTGCGGGTGATCATGCCGTCGTTCTCGAGGGTTCTGAGGGTTACCGTCAGGACACGATGCGAGATACCGGGCACTGCGGCCATGATCGCAGTGAAGCGCAGTGGGCCGTCCATCAGCCGGTCGAGGACGGGCATCGTCCACTTCTCGCCGAGACGGGTGAACATCTCCCGCACGAACGCGACTGTCGTCTCTTCGCGATCGCAGACGTCGGTTGCGCTGGTCGGTGCTCCGGCCGGCACCGTGTGCAGTTCTGGATGTGCGTGCAGGTCTGGATTCTCGTGCGGGTCTGAGTTCGCGTGCGGGTCTGAGTTCGCGTGCGGGTCTGAGTTCGCGTGCAGTGCTGGGCTTGTTTGTCGTGCTGCGTTCAGGTGCAGTCCCGAGATGGTCATCCGAGCCTTTCGATGAGCGAGGTTCCACTGCGGTACGGACGCACTCGACGTGGTCCTGCACTGACGGCAACGCGCTCGGCCGGAAAACTCTTCCCAGTCGAGCGCGTTGTGATGGTGCAATGGCTCACCTTCCGAGTACTCAGGCGTCCGTCTGAGGCGTTCCGCCGATGTTGACGAGCCAGCTGACACCGAAGCGGTCGTTGAGCATCCCGAAGCTGTCTCCCCACGGAGCCTTCTCGAGCGGCTGGGTGACGGTGGCGCCTTCGGCGAGCTTGTCCCAGTAGCCGTGGATCTCGGTCTCGTCGTCGCCACTGATGGAGACCGAGAAGTTGGTTCCGGGCGTGAAGTCCATGTGGCTCGGCGTATCAGAGCCCATCAGCACGAAGCCTGCGGGCGTCGTGAGCTGGGAATGCATGATCAAGTCCTTCTCGGACGGTTCGACCTCCATGTTGAAGTCCGCGAACGTGCTCGAGGTGAGTTCTCCTCCGAACACCGTCTGGTAGAACGCCATCGCTTCTTTCGCAGTAGTGCGGAAGTTGAGGTAGGGGTTGAGGTTGCTCGTCATGATCGTCCTTCCATTGCGCCTGTCCGACGAATCGTCGTTCGGCTGGTGTGGTGGTGGTGCTGTGTTGCTGCCGTGCGGTGTTTCGGTGTTTCGGTGTTGCTGGGTTGCTGGGTTGCCGTGGTGCGACTGGTCCCATTGTCGACCCGATGCGATCCGAGAACCAGGGTGGATCAATGAACGTCCGGGTGGGATTCCGTTTCCGGAGACACCGGTCCCTGAGCTTGTCGAAGGGTTGGGTTCGGGGATTCGAAGCGTCTCCACTTCGACAGGCTCAGTGACCGGGTCTGTTCCGGGTGCATGCCGCTCCCTAAGCTTGTCGAAGGGTTGAGCCCACGGATCAGGGCCGTCCGCACTTCGACAAGCTCAGTGACCGGGGCGGTCTGGTCAGTGAGACTCAGGGACCGGGTGAACGTGCTCAGGGACCGTGTGCGTCGCCGTCAGGTTCCGGAAGGGGTTCGAGGGGGTACCAGTCCGGAGGATCCGGTTCCGTGCTGAATACCTGACCGCTCGGACTGATCCAGGTGAGCGCACCATCCGATCCCGGCTCCAGGGACCAGTTGGTGTCGTGCTTGAGGTGATGATGCTTCGGACACAGGTGCGCAAGGTTGCCCACGTTCGTTTCACCTCCCTCCGACCACGGGACCGTGTGGTCCAGTTCGCATCCCTTCGCGAGGCGGTTGCAGCCCGGTGCTCGGCAGTGGGTGTCTCGGATCGCGAGGGCTCGTTTCATGTCCGCGGGTGGCACGTATCGTTCTCGACTCACCGAGAGGACCGCCCCGGTCTCAGGGTGGGTGAGGATCCGGGTGAAGGACTTCGCTTGCACGCTCAGCCGGACCGCGGTCTCCGGGTCGATGGGACCGTAGCCTTCGAGGGAACCTGGTTGGTGCTCGTGACCAAGGATCGTCATCACCGGGACCGTCACGTGGACGGTGGGGATGATGCCATCGGTGATGTCCTCGATGCTCGGCAACAGTCCGGTGATGGGGTGGGGCTCGATGCCCGGGGACGACCCGGCTCCCTGAACAGAGCCAGCGCTCCGCAGCGGCCCAGCCGTTTGGACGGGCACGGTCGTCCGGGCCGACTCGGTCACCTGAACCGGCCCGCTCATCTGAACCGGCTCAGTCGCCTGAACTGGCTGGGTCGGCTGGATGGGCTGGGTGCGACGGGCCAGACCGCCCATGCTCTGTCTCGGTGTGGTTGCCCTGTCGTCCATGGATGCGGCTCCACGGGCTGGTGCTGACCGTGCCGCCCAGGTCGGGACTTCATCGTCCTCGACCCTGGAGTGAGTGGTTTCGGGTGCCGCGACCGCGACCGCAGGGCCGGAGGACGCCGTGACACCGTAGAGGAGCAGGCTCTGGGCGTTGTCGACCATCAACCGCGCACGCGTCCGCGGGTCACCCCGGCGTTGGGTGGCCGCAGTGAGGTCGGACAGGCGGTTGTAGGCGGCGGTCGCGATGGTCGCGGTGGTGAGGATCGACAGCCACGACATGCCATCCGGTGCCGGGGACAAGGTCACGTGGCGGTCCTGCCTGGCCCGGTGGTGACGGGTACCGATGGTTTCCGGGTGGAGCTTCTCCCGCAGCTGCCGGGCCAGCTGCTTCAGCTGTGCCGCGGTGCAGGTCTGTGCGAGGGGCAGGATCCGGGTCTCGAACTCGGCACGATCCGCAGGGTCGACATCCGCGAGCTGCTCCACGATCACCCGAGCATGCCCGACCGAGATCGAACCCCCGGAGAGCGCGGCAAGCGTGGCAGGGAGCTGGTCCACGAGGACTTCGGACTCGGCGATGCGATGTTGGATCGTGCGCTCCGGAACCCGCGTCATCGCCGAGAGCTCCAGGTGCAGGGAGAGACGGGCGAGGTACTTCGCCCGGGCCGGGGTCGTGCCGGGTGGAGCGAGCGTCAACGCGGTGAGATCGGACAGGCGGGCGGTCTCAGCGAACAGAGTGGCCTTGCGTGCTTCAGCTGCCGCGATACAGACGTCTTCCGCGACGATCTGCTCGCCCAGGCTCGTGAGACGAGCGGCGTTCGCGTCCGGAGTCGAAGGTATGTCCACTCATCAAGAATACCAAGGGCCCGTGTTCTAGAACAGGGGTTCGAACGAATCTGTGGAGAACTGGTGCTGCGCGACTGGACCCCACACTTCGACAAGCTCAGTGACCGGGAGTGAGAGGCGCGGCAGAATTGTGAGGGCAACGCACTTCGACAAGCTCAGCGACCGGGAGAACACTTCGACAAGCTCAGTGACCGGGAGAACACTTCGACAGGCTCAGCGACCGGGCCCGGTGCAGGGCGGAGCGAGGGCTCACGACCTCTCACGCGCCCAGCGACGTCAGACGCGGGAAGCGACGACGAAGACACGACGGAACGGCATGATCGTCGTTCCCTGAGCACTGATCGGGAACGCATCGCGCAACAACGCTCGATACTCCCCCACGAAACGCTCGCGCAGGCCATCGGGAAGCGCATCGATCACGGGACGAGCGTGCGTCCCCGCGATGAACTCGAACACGGGGTCCTCACCCGTCAGAACATGGGAGTACGTGGTCTCCCAGGCATCGACGGACCACCCCGGCCGCGAGAGGTCCTCGAGGTAGACGGCAGGGTCGAAGGACACACGGTCGGTCGTCGATGGCGTGAACTCCGCATAGGGACCGGACGTGGCGAGTTCGGCGAGCAGCACGTGAGCAGGAGCTCGGAAGTTGCCGGGCACCTGGAACGCGAAGGCACCGCCAGGACCCACCTGATCGGCGAGCACGGGAAGGACCGCACGATGAGTAGGGACCCACTGCAGCGTCGCGTTTCTCACGAGGAGATCGACGGGCACGGACTCCGGACCCGCGACGGTACCGGGGGCACCAGCACGAGCACCCGCACCAGCACCCGCACCAGCACCAGCACCGACAGCGACACCGACAGCGCGCCACTCCACGAGATCACCGACACGATAGGACACCCGCGCATCGGTGTTGTCCGCGGTCGCGCGACCGATCATCTCCGGACTGGAATCGATACCCTCGATCCACGCTTCCGGCCACCGCTCACGCAGCGCGGGCGTCCCGTTGCCCGGACCGCAGCCGAGGTCGACGATCCGCGATGCCGACGACAGGTGCACCTGCGCGAGCAGATCCCGGAACGGACGCGTGCGTTCATCGGCGAACCGAAGGTATTGGGAGGGGTTCCAGTCTGATCCGTTCGTCCCGTCGGCACCGCGCTCGATCCGCGCCGCACCTTCCGGCTCGGAGGGAGCAGCATCCTGCATCGGCGTCACCATGCCGCCAGTCTACGAAGCCCTTCCGATGCCGATCCGGCCGCGTCGCCGTTCATCGCTGCGCCACCGACCGTCGCTGCACCATCAACCATCGCCGCACCATCAACCATCGCCGCGCCATCAACCATCGCCACACCGCCACCCGTCTTCGCACCACACACGACGACGTCCTCGACGACCGGCACAACACCCGCTCCGAAGTCGTTCCCCTCGATGACGATGTCGGTCGACGCGAGGAAACGGAACGTCGGCAGGGCATCGCGAGCACCACTTCCGACCTGCGCAGCGCCGACCCTCGTCACCCGGTTCCCGGAGAAGCGGAGCCCCTGAACGCTCTTCGCCTCCACGAGCGTCACCTCACCGACGACGAACTCGTTGCCCTCGATCACGATGCCACGATGCACGGGGACCGACGCGTGGACGAAGACGTTGGTCGGCTCGATCGAGATGATCGGGCTCGCACCGTCGACGAAGACGTTGTCGCGGATCACCACATCGGTCACGGGACCGGACTCGAACCACTGGTGGGCGTCCGCGGAGATCGAGATGCTCGCCATCGAGAGCCGCTCGAACCGATTGCGCTCGATGCGGACGGGTCGGCGAGTCGTCACGAGGATGGCTCGCGTCGGCGTGTTCCGGAACGTGCATCCGGTGATGGTGACCCGCGGCGTGTAGGTGATGTTCTCGACCACGAACGCACCGGCACGGACCGCCTCGATCGTCACCTCCGCGGGAAGGTCCGTGGTGAACACGACGGTCATCCGTCGGAGGTCACGAGCGTGGTCCCGTCCGCTCGGTCCGTCGACCGATGCGACGACGAGCGCGGAGGCCCCAGGGCCACCGACGGCGACGAGCCTCGCGACGTCGACGATCTCGACCCGGTCTCCCGCGAAACAGGCGAGGAACCCGGCCGACTCCGGGTGGGCGTACTCGAGCACGAGAGTGCGATCGTCTGGACGGTCGACGACGCGCAGGTACGTCCCGTGGACGTTGATCGGGTCGTCGTGCGGACCGTCGAACACGCAGTCGCGCACGATGACGTCACCCGCCACGCCGGAGAACTGCAGGAAGTCCGCGAACCCGGCAGTACTCCGTCCGGAGCCGTCCGGCGTCTGGAAGACGACGCGCTCGACCGTCACGTCCCGACTCAATTGCGCCACGACCCCGAACCCGTGGAGATAGTTCACGCGCAGGTCCTCGAGGGTGACGTCGGTGCTCTGGAGGAGCAGCATCCCGGGGTGATCACGTGTGGTCCGTCGCATCTGGTACACGAGACCGATGTCGCGGGGCGCGGCACTGGGACGCACGTAATCCAACCGGATCCGACCGCCGCCGAGATCCGTCGCACGGTCGACGCCCACGAACAGCGGGTTGTCGCCGCGCACGGTTCGCGCGGCAGCCGGATCGTGGATCTGCGTGTACTCGAGCGCATCCGTCGCGGACCAGTACGGTTCGCCCGTGGCGGGACTGGTCTCGCCGAGCCAGTGCACGGTTCGCCCGTCGACCCGGTAGGGATTCGTCCCCGGGACCTCGATCACCCGGTATGCGGCGCCGTCCGGAGCACGTCCGGCCTCGACGACGGACGCGTCAACGACCGTCGCGGCCGCGACATCCAGCGTGACACCACGGAACCGCACACGCTCGCTGTCGATGACCGCGAACGTGGTTTGCAGCCCGTGGGAGACGAACCGAGAACCGTTGCCCTCGATCGTGAGATCGCTGACCCCCTCGACCAGGATGCCGATCGTCTTGACCCGGTGCCGTTCGTCGTCCCCGACCGTGTTGGACACGTACAGCTCACGCCTGACGGCGTGCTCCGGCCACAGGTGGTACTCGCCCGCGGGGAAGTCGATGACGACGGGGCCGTCGATCGTCCGCGCATGGGCGAGCGCCGCGCGGACGGCGGGTGCGGAGTCCGCATCGCCGTCCGGGTCGGCTCCGAACCACGTCACGTCGACGACCGTCACGGCAGCGGCAGCGGCAGCGGCATCAGCATCAGCAGCGGCATCAGCACCCATGACCGGTGAGCTCACAGGTGCGGGCGCTGCGCCAGGCGGTCGATCTCGTACTGGGCCCTCGCCGCAGCGGTGCTCTCGATCTGCGACACCTCGGCGACCGGGACGTCCCACCACCACCCTCCGTCAACACCGGGAGCAGTCGGATCCGAGCGCACGTACACGGCCGTCGTCTCCTCCGCGGCCAGGGCCTCCCGAACAGCGGAGCGGAACTCGTCGAGCCCGTTCGCCTCGATGACGTGCGCGCCCAGGCTCCGGACGTTCGCCGCGAGGTCCACGGGCAGGATTCCGCCGTCGAGCCGCGAGGTGTCGACGTTCCGGTACCGGTACTTCGTCCCGAATCTCTGCGAACCGACCGACTCGGAGAGGTTGCCGATCGAGGCGAAGCCCTGGTTGTCGATGAGCACGATGACGAGCTTCGTGCGCTCGGCTACCGCGGTCACGATCTCCTGGGAGAGCATGAGGTACGAACCGTCGCCGACGAGCGCAACGACCTGGCGCTCCGGCGCCGCCATCTTGACGCCGAGGGCGCCGGCGATCTCGTAGCCCATCGTTGAGAAGCCGTACTCCACGTGGTACTGCTTCGCGGAGCGCGGCTGCCAGAGGCGGTGCAGATCGCCTGGGGCGGAGCCGGCGGCGTTCACGATGACGTCCTCGTCGGCGAGTTCCTCGTTGAGGATGCCGAGGAGGCCGATCTGCGCGGGCAGGCTGATCCCGTCCGGCGACGCGGCGGGTGCGGCCGCTGCGATGGCGGCTGCGCGCGTCGCCTCCCAGGCCTCGCGCGCCGCGGTGATCTCGGCCAGGTAGGCGTCGCCCGTCGTGTGCCCGGCGAGCAGCGCGCCGAGTTCGACGAGGCTCTCGCGTGCGTCACCGACGACCGCGTGGCCCGCGAGCTTGATCGCGTCGAGGCCCGCGACGTTGAGGTTCAGGAAACGGACGTCGTCGCGCTGGAAGAGCGCCTTCGAGGAGGTCGTGAAGTCGGAGTAGCGCGTGCCGATGCCGATCACGAGGTCGGCCGTGGACGCGAGGGCGTTCGCCGCGATGGTGCCGGTGGAGCCGACGCCGCCGAGGTCCATCGGGTGACCGGCCGGGAGGGAGCCCTTGCCGGCGTGCGTCTGCCCGACGGGGATCCCCCATCGCTCGCTCAGCTCCGCCAGAGCCGCGTTGGCCTCCGAGTACTGGACGCCGCCGCCCGCGACGATGAAGGGGCGCTTCGCCTGGGCGATGAGGTCGGCGGCGGCCCGCACGGAGTCGATGTCGGCTCGGGTCCGCGCGACCGTCCAGACGCGCTTGCGGAAGAACTCGACGGGCCAGTCGTGCGCTTCCGCCTGGACGTCCTCGGGCAGGGCGATCGTGACGGCGCCGGTCTGCGCCGGATCCGTGAGCACCCGCATCGCGTTGAGGAGCGAGAGCGGCAGCTGCTCTGCCCGCCACACGCGGTCGAAGAACGCGGAGACGGGACGGAACGCATCGTTCACGGTCACGTCCTGCGACTCGCTGCGCTCCAGCTGCTGCAGGACGGGGTCCGGTGCGCGCGACGCGAAGGTATCGGCGGGAAGGAGGAGTACGGGGATCCGGTTCACGGTCGCCAGAGCTGCACCCGTGATCATGTTGGTCGCGCCTGGACCGACCGACGTCGTCACGGCGAGCGTCGACAGACGGTTGCGCTGCTTCGCGAAACCGGATGCGGCGTGCACGGCACCCTGCTCGTTGCGAGCCAGGTAGTAGGGCATCGTCGTCGGGTCGTCGAGTTCAGCTTCGAGGAGCGCCTGGCCCAGACCGGCGACGTTCCCGTGGCCGAAGATGCCGAACACGCCCTCGATGACGCGGTGCTCGACGCCGTCCCGCAGCGTGAACTGCTGCGAGAGGAAGCGCACGATCGCCTGGCTGACGGTCAGGCGGACGGTCTCGGACCTCGTCGTGGCGGCGGGCTGGTTGCTCGGGGTGGTGGTCATTCGCTGTCCTCACTGACGCGGGCGCTCTGGCGTGC
This sequence comes from Plantibacter lichenum, assembly GCF_050587525.1. NCBI lineage: Bacteria > Bacillati > Actinomycetota > Actinomycetes > Micrococcales > Microbacteriaceae > Plantibacter > Plantibacter lichenum. Next base: position 191,274 of record NZ_JBOBFT010000004.1, read on the forward strand.
CTGCTGCTGTGCGCCGCCGAAGGGCAGACGCGGGTCGATGGTCTCGGTGGCCCAGCTCTCGCGGATCCACGTGTGCTGGGGGTCGTCGCTGATGAGCCATTGCCGATCGGCGCGTGCAGGGTCGGCGGGGCCCGCCATGACGTTGAGGTAGTAGAGGTCGTGACCGGGCGCGGCCACGCTCGGACCGTGGTACCCGTGCGGGATGAGGACGACGTCGCCCGTGTGCACCTCGACCGTCACGTCGATCTCGCCCGCTTCCGACGCGTAGACCCGCTGCAACCCGAAGCCGGGCGTGCCGACGGGCGACGGAGCGACCTCGTAGTAGTAGATCTCCTCGAGGACCGTCTCGGTCTCCCCTGCGACATCGTGCTTGTGCGGCGGGTAGGAGGACCAGTTGCCGCCCGGCGTCATGACCTCGCACACGATGATGCGGTCGGCGTCGAGGACGCCGGGGATGCCGAAGTTGTTGACCTGCCGCGAGCAGATGCCGGCGCCGCGGAGCTCGGATGGAACGCTCGACGCCGGAATGTACTGGATCGGGAAGGCGCGTTCGGCGACCGCCCACGTGATCGCCACACGGACGGGCGCGGCGGCTCGGAGCTCGAGCCGGGATCCGACGGGTGCGTAGACCACGTCCGTGACACCCCAGGGCGTCTCCCGTCCGATGAGGTGGTGCCTCTCTGTGCCGTCGTCGGTGCGGACCTCCGCATCGACGGAGCCGCTCAGCGGGACGACGACCGCCTCACGACCGTCGAGCGAGACGGCGTGGGACTCCCCTGCACCGAGTTCGAGCACGGTGAGACCGGTGTACTGCCAGCCGGTGTGCTCGGACGCGGCGGCACCGGAATGCTCGGCCCCGCCGATCGTCTCGGGATCGATGTCGACGGTGACGCCACCGTTTGCTCGGCTTCCTGCCGGGTGGTAATACTTCATGGATAACCCATCATGCGTTTGTCCTGACAATAGTTTAACATTACGTACGACTGCCGGCCTTCACTAGGCTGACCCCAGGAGACCGCACCGCCGCACTCCCGCGGCACACCGTCCCCGCCTCGACAGAGATGAGACCTCGCCTATGGATTCGTTCACAGCGCTCTTCGACGACCTGGACCGCTCCGGTCCGCTGCCCCTCTACTTCCAGGTCGCGAGACGGATCGAAGGCGCCATCGAGAGCGGGATGCTGCCCGCCGGCACGAAGCTCGAGAACGAACTCAAGCTCGCCGACGACCTCAAGCTGTCCCGCCCGACGATCCGCCGTGCCATCCAGGAGCTCGTGGGCAACGGTCTGCTCGTGCGCCGACGCGGCATCGGCACGCAGGTCGTGCACGGCAAGATCACCCGCAAGGTCGAACTCAGCAGCCTCTTCGACGACCTCTCGAGGGACCACAAGGTCCCGACGACGACGCTCCTCGTCCACGAGCTCGTCACGCCGTCCGGTGACGTCATGGAGGCGTTGGACCTGAGCTCGCCCGAGCCGATCCTGCACATCAAGCGGCTGCGTCGCGCCGACGGCGACCCGCTCGCACTCCTCGAGAACTACCTGCCGGCCGAACTGTCGGACATCACGGCCGAACAGCTCGAACGCCAGGGGCTCTATCAGATCCTGCGTGCGCGCGGGACGACGATGCGTGTCGCGAAACAGCGCATCGGCGCCCGTGCCGCGACCGAGGAGGAGGGCACGCTCTTCGCGCGCCCCGTCGGATCGCCCGTCCTCACGATGTCCCGAACCCTCTACGACGACGGAGGTCGCGCGGTCGAGTACGGCGTCCATTCGTATCCTCCGGAGAGCTATTCGTTCGAGATCACCCTCGTCGAGACGTGATCTGACGAGCACTGAGCTGCTGCTAGCGCTGCCGCCCGTCCGAGCGAGGTCTCAGGACGGGCGGCAGCGGTCGTTCCGGGCGGGCCGCTAGTTCTGCGGGAAGCCCAGGTTGATGCCGCCGTGCGACGGGTCGAGCCACCGGCTCGTGATCGCCTTGGAGCGCGTGTAGAAGTGCACGCCCTCGGCGCCGTACGCCTTGGTGTCGCCGAACAGCGAATCCTTCCAGCCGCCGAAGGAGTAGTAGCCGACGGGGACGGGGATCGGCACGTTGATGCCGATCATGCCGACCTGCGCCTCACGCTGGAAGCGACGCGCGGCGCCGCCGTCGTTCGTGAAGATCGCCGTTCCGTTGCCGTACTGGCTCGAGTTGACGAGCGCGATGCCCTCGTCGTAGCTCGGGACGCGCACGACGGAGAGGACGGGGCCGAAGATCTCGTCCGTGTACACGCGCGAGTCGGTCGGCACCTGGTCGACGAGGGTCGGGCCGAGCCAGAAGCCGTCCGCGGCGCCGTCGACCTGGATGTCACGTCCGTCGACGACGAGCTTCGCACCGTCCTCCACCGCGATGTCGAGGTAGCCGGCGACCTTGTCGCGGTGCTGCTTCGTCACGAGCGGGCCCATGTCGCAGTTGCGGCGTCCGTCGCCCACCGTCAGGGTGGCCATCCGTTCCGTGATCTTCGCGATGAGCGCATCGGCGATCGATTCGACGGCGACGACGACGCTCACGGCCATGCAGCGCTCGCCCGCGGAGCCGAAGCCCGCGTTGATGGCGGAGTCGGCGACGAGGTCGAGGTCGGCGTCAGGGAGCACGAGCATGTGGTTCTTCGCGCCGCCGAGGGCCTGGACGCGCTTGCCGTGCGCCGTGCCCGTCTCGTAGACGTACTTCGCGATCGGCGTCGAGCCGACGAAGGAGATCGCGGCGACGTCGGGGTGCTCGAGGAGTCCGTCGACGGCGACCTTGTCACCGTGCAGGACCGTGAAGACGCCATCGGGGAGACCGGCCTCCTTGAGGAGCTCCGCGAGCCAGATGGCGGTCGACGGGTCCTTCTCGCTCGGTTTCAGGACGACCGCGTTGCCGGCCGCGATCGCGATGGGGAAGAACCACAGCGGGACCATGGCCGGGAAGTTGAAGGGCGTGATGATGCCGACGACGCCGAGCGGCTCGTTGGTCGAGTACACGTCGACGCCCGTCGACACGTTCTGCGAGTACTCGCCCTTCTGCAGGTGCGGCATCGACGTGGCGAACTCGACGACCTCGAGGCCGCGGGCGATCTCGCCGAGTGCGTCGGAGACAACCTTGCCGTGCTCCGAGGTGATGATCTCGGCGGCCTCCTGCTTGCGCTCGTTGAGCAACTCGCGGAATCGGAACATGATGCGCTGACGCTTCGCGAGCGACGTGTCAGCCCACGCCGGGAACGCCGCCTTGGCGGACGCGACCGCCGCATCGACGTCGGCGGGGGTCGCGAGGCGGACCTCCTTGGTGACGATGCCCTCTGCGGGGTTGTAGACGGGCGAGGTGCGGGTCGACTCGCCGACGAACGACGCTCCGTCGAGCCAGTGCTCGACGACCGGAACGGATGATGTCATGTGGAGATGCTCCTTCGGTGATTCAGTGCTGTTGGGGAGTCGACTGCTGGGGAGTCGCTTGTCGGGGAACGGTCTGTCGGGGAACCGGCGAGCTCAACGGGCGGCGGCGAGGACGCCGCCGTGGACGAGCGATGCGGCCGTCGAGACCGCGTCGACGACGTTGCCGGAGGCCGGGTACAGCAGCGCACGCCCGACGACGAGGCCGCGGACGCCCGGCAGCGCGAGCGCATTCGACCAGTTCTCGTAGTTGGCGTCCTGGTCCTCGCCCGGCTCGCCGCCGAGGAGCAGCGTCGGAAGCGTCGTGGCCTCCATGACCCGTTCCATCTCGGGGACGACGGGGAGCTTCAGCCACGAGTACGCGGACGAGGTGCCGAGGCCGCTCGCGATGCTGACGGAGTTGATGACGGCTTCCGTGCTGAGATCGTTGACGATGCCGGAAGCGGTCCGGGTGCTCATGAACGGTTCGAGCATGATCGGCAGCTGCAGGTCAGCGGCTTCCGACACGGCGCGGGCGGACGCTTCGAGCGTCGCTGCGCTCCCAGCGTCGTTCAGGTCGACGCGCAGCAGGAGCTTGGCGAAGTCGAAGCGGGCGCGGACGATGCTCGCCGCGGTGTACGCCGTGAACCGGTCGTCCATCTCGAAGCTCGCTCTGCGGAGGCCGCCACGGTTCATCGAACCGACGGCGATCTTGTCGTCGAGCGCACCGAGCAGCAGGAGGTCCTCGAGGATGTCCGGCGTGCCGAGCACACCGTCGACGCCGGGGACGCTGAGGGCGGTGACGATGCGGCTGAGCAGGTCGTAGCGGTTCGCCATCGCAAGGGGGTCCTGGCGGATGCCGAGGGCGCCGCGTGCCGGGTGGTCGACGGCGATGATGAAGAGCTTGCCGTCCTCGCGGAGCAGCGGGCGACGACGACGCGACGACTGGAGTTCGGCGATGCGCTCCGGGTGGCTCGCGCGGGCCGCCTGCAGGTCATCGAATGAGAGTTCAGACATCAGCGGCTCCTTCGAGAGCACTCAGGACTTCGGAGGTCGTCGGCATGGCCGTCGAGCACTCGAGTCGGGACGCGACGATCGCACCTGCGACATTGGCGAATCGGATGGTGCGTTCGAGCGACCAGCCGGAGAGCAGGCCGTGGGCCAGTGCTCCCCCGAAGCTGTCGCCCGCGCCGAGGCCGTTGACGACCTCGACGGCGTGGACGGGGACGACGATCGATTCCTCGCGCGTCTTCGCGAGGACGCCGAGCGGTCCCTGCTTGACGATCGCGAGTTCGATGCCGCGCTCGAGGAGGGCGTCCGCCGCGCGCTCCGGCTCGGTCTCGCCGACGGCGATCTCGCACTCCTCCTTGTTGCCGATGGCGACCGTGACGTGTTCGAGCGCGGCACCGACCTCTCGGCGGGCGTCGTCTGCGTCCTCCCAGAACATGGGACGGTAGTCGAGGTCGAGGATCGTGAGTGGCCGACGAGCGCGGGCCTCCCACGCGGCGTGGTGGGCGGATCGGCTCGGTTCGCTCGACAGGCCCGTGACGGTGGACCAGAAGATCCGGGCGTTCGCGATGGCGTCGAGGTCGAGTTCGTCGGCGTTGATGACGAGGTCGGGCGCCTGCGGCTGGCGGTAGAAGTAGAGCGGGAAGTCGTCCGGCGGGAACAACTCGCAGAAGGTGATGGGCGTGTTCAGACCCGGTACCGAGGACACGTAGCGGTCGTCGACGCCGAGGCGCTGCAACTCGGTGTGGATGAAGCGCCCGAAGGGATCCTCACCGGTCCGCGAGATGAGCGCGGCCCGCACACCGTGACGCGCGGCGGCGACGGTCACGTTGCCGGCGGTGCCGCCGAGGAAGCGACCGAAGGTGCTCACCCGATCGAGGGTGACCCCGGATTCCAGTGGGTAGAGGTCGACTCCGACCCGGCCCATGGCCAGGAGGTCGAACCGGGTGGCGTCATCGGGTGATGCGCTCATCTCACGTCCTTCACAAACAGTGCGGCTCCGGCATCGGGTGTCGGAGTGGGGTCGGCATCGCCGGTCGAAGTGTCTCGACCCGGCCGTTGCTTCCAGAATACACAGCTCAAGCTACTTTGTCCTGACATATAGACAACCCGTCACATGTTGTCGTGTTTTGCCGGGCTTCCCGAACGAACGGGCGCAACACGAAGGGCCTCGGACCGCGCAGGGAATGCGCGGCCGAGGCCCGTTCGAATCGGTTCGCTACACGCCGAGCACCGTGAAGGTGAACCCGAGCGATGCGCCCGAGACGATCAAGCGTTCCGGCAGACGGACCGACGGCCCGCAGGTCGCCGATCCGACGCCGTTGATCCCCGCATCGAGGTGCAGCCAGAGGACGGATCCGGCGTGCAGCTCGTTCGCGTGTGTCGCGCGCTCGAGCTCGGCGATCGACCACGGACGGACGGCCAGGTCGAACGGCGTGTGGCCGTCGATGCGCAGGGCGCCTCCGGTGAGACCGAGTTCGACCGTGCGGGTGTCCATGCGGTACCCGTTGTCCTGCGGCACGACGTAGTTCGTCTGCAGCTCCGCGACCGACGCGCCGAACCGGCCGACACGCGCAGCGACCTGCGAGTCCGGGTAGTTCTCGGCGGGCCCCTGGCCGAACCAGCTGACGGGCACCGATGCGGCGTCCTCCTGAGCGAGCCCGATCGTGAGACCGAGGCGTGGGAGCGGGTTCCGCCACTCGCCCACGCGTTCCGCGGTCAGTTCGAGCGAGAGGGCACCGTTCACGGCTCGCCAGCGGTAGACCGCGTCGAACGCGACGTCGGTGTTCGCACCGGCGACGCGCGTGCGGCGCACGAGTTCTTCGGCGCCGTCGGCGTCGCGGACCACCTCGAGCGAGACCCCGCGCTCCTCCAGACGGTCGAGTCCGTCGATCCGCCAGGTCTCGACGGCGGGCGGTTCCTCCTCGAGCCCCGGATAGCGGTCGTTCTCGGTCGGTGCGCGCCACGCGTCGAGCGCGGCCGTCAGGACCTCCGCGCCCGCGAGGCGGATGAGCACGCCACGCCTGTCGAACACGGCGTCGGCTATCGCGTAGCCGCCGTCCGCCGTCCGTCCGATCGCGGTGGCCCGAGCGGGAACCGTCTCCCGTTCGATGCCGACACCGAAGTCGTGCTGCCCGATCGCCAGGACGTGCCCGGCATCGGCCCACACTGCGTCATCGGCCGTCACGGCACGGAACGTGAGGAAGCGCTCGCCCACAGCTCCCGCAAGTGCCGTGCGCACGGCTTCCGGCAGAGCGACCGCGCCGATGCTGCGCGGGGCGATCGTGGGCACGTCGAGGTCACCGCTCGCGAGCTCGACGCCGTCGGCCTCGACCACCCAGCTGAAGCGAGCGCTGTCCGTCGTCTGGAAGCTCAACCGGTTCTCGATCGAGACGGCAGCGGCAGGCGCTGCCGCATCGCTCGCCGTGCCGCCGGCCGTCGTCGCGTCGATCGCCGTGCCGTCGTCGTCGAGCAGGAAACGGAACGGTGCGATGACCGCCGCGTACTCGATGAGTCCTGGCGACGGCGTGCGATCCGGCAGCAGCAGGCCGTCGACGACGAACGAGCCGTCGTGGATCCGTTCGCCGAAGTCGCCGCCGTACGCGTACCCGATCGACCCGTCCTCCGCGACGACCTCGATACCGTGGTCGAACCACTCCCAGACGAAACCGCCGGCGAGCCGCGGGTAGGCGTCGAAGATGCGCTCGTAGTCCTCCAGGCCCCCTGGCCCGTTGCCCATGGCGTGCGCGTACTCGCACTGGATCATCGGCATGTCGCGACGGGCCGCGTCGAGCTCCGCGTTCGCGAGGCGCGGTTCCGCCTGGCGTCCGATCTCGTCGAGCTCGTCGAAGGTCGCGTACATCCGGCTGTAGATGTCGACGCCCTCGCACTCGGCGTCCTGCTCGTAGTGGATGGGGCGCTCGGGGTCCCGGTCACGGGTCCACTCGGCGTTCTTCGCGAGGTTCTCGCCCCAACCGGCCTCGTTGCCGAGCGACCAGATGACGACGCTCGTGTGGTTCTTGTCGCGCTCGACGGTCCGGCGCATCCGGTCGAGGTAGACGTCCGCCCACTGCGGATCGCCCGACGGGTTCCCCCGCCAGTCGACGAGTGAGAACCCGTGCGTCTCGAGATCGCACTCGTCGATGACGTAGAGGCCGTAGCGGTCGCACAGGTCGAGGAAGTACGGGTCCGGCGGGTAGTGGCTCGTGCGCACGGCGTTCATGTTGTGGCGCTTCATGAGGCGGACGTCGTCCTCCATCGTCTCGCGGCTCACGGCACGGCCCGAGCGCGGATCGAAGTCGTGGCGGTTGACGCCGCGGAACGTGATCGGCTCGCCGTTCAGGAGGAGCACCGGTCCGTCGATCGAGATCGTCCGGAAGCCGATGTGGAGCGTGATGCGCTCCGCCGGCGTCGAGACGACGAGTTCGTAGAGGCGCGGGACCTCTGCAGACCACGGCTCGATCCCCTCGAGGATCACGAGCTCGTCGGGCGTGAACGAGGCGTCCAGCTCCGGGAACTCGATCGAGACGGCGTCGGCGGTGCTGATCGCGACCTCCACCTGCAGGGTGCCCGCACCCGTCGCGGCGTCGTATCCGGCGTGCACGAAGACGTCGTCGATGCCGCCTGCCGGGCGGTGCAGGAGCGCGACGGAACGGAAGATGCCGGACAACCACCACTGGTCCTGGTCCTCGACGTAGCTCGCGAAACTCCACTGGTGCACGCGGAGCGCCACGAGGTTCTCGCCGTCGACGAGCGCGTCGGTCACGTCGAACTCGACGGCGAGCCGGCTTCCGGACGAGTCGCCGATCGACTGCCCGTTGACCCACAGCTCGAACCACGAGTCGACGCCGTCGAAGCGGAGGAGCGTTCGTCCGCCGTCCCACTCTGGCTTCACGAAGACGGTGCGGTACTCCCCCGTCGGGTTCGCATCGGGGACGAAGGGCGGGTCGACGGGGAACGGGTACTGCTGGTTCGTGTAGATGGGCGAGCCGTGGCCCTGGAGCTGCCAGTGGCCGGGGACTTCGATCGTGCCCCAGTCGTCGCCGCGCTCGGTGGGATCCGCGGGAGTCGCCGCGGTCGGCGACAGCGCGAACTTCCAGGTGCCGTCGAGGCTGAGGCTCGCCGCATCGGTCTCCACCCTGGCTCTGGCGGGGGAAGCTCCACGGGGTGGACGGATGGTCTCGAAGGTGGTGGTCACCATTCAGCCTTTCATAACGACGGTGGGAGGTCGAGGGGTTCTGAGTCGGGTTCTGGATTGCAGCAGGTGGGTTGCAGCGGGTGGGTTGCAGCGGAGCGGCGCTACGCGGTGACGGCGGCGAAGTCGGCCGCGGTGAGCCGAACCGTTTCGCCCGCCGTGAGATCGATCGTCACGCGTGCGTCGCCGAGGAGGACGTCGAGGCCCGTTCGGCCGGACGGACGGATCGCGCGGAACGTCGCTTCCACGAGGTTCGGCCGCTGTGCGACGCCGCTGATGCCGTCGGCGCCGTCAATGCCGCCGATGCCGTGCTCCGCCGTCCACCGCACGTCGACTTCGATGCCGGGTCGTGCGACGAGGCCGCGAACCGAGCCGTCGCGCCATTCCAGCGGGACCGCTGGCAGGAGGACGAGCTCGCCCGTGTGGCTCTGGAGCAGGGACTCGGCGATGCCGGCGACGTACCCGAAGTTGCCGTCAATCTGGAACGGCGGGTGGGCGCCGAAGTAGTTCGGGTAGAGCCCGCCCTGCTGGACGTCCGTTCCCGCGGGAGCAGGTCGGAAGACGAGCCGGAGGAGGTCGGAGACCTTGTCTCGCTGGCCGAGCCGGGCCCGGAGCGCGAGCTTCCAGGCGAGGGACCAGCCGGTCGAGTCGTCGCCGCGGCCTTCCAGACTGCGGAGCACTCCCTCCCGGAGGTTCGACGTCAGGCGCTCATCGCCCGGGAACACGCTCACCAGGTGGCCGAGGTGACGATGCGTCGGCTCCACCTGCGGATGGTCGGCGAGCCACTCGACGATCATGCCGTCGCGTCCGACGGACAAGCCGGGGATGCGCGGCAGTGCGGCGCGTGCGGCCTGCACGACCGCATCGTCGCCGAGGTCGAGGCGATCCGACAACCCGATGACCGCATCGAACAACCACGAGATGAGGCGGAGGTCCATCGTGGAGGACACTCCGACCGCGGACTCGCCGCCGGCCGGCGTCGCGAAGTGATTTTCGGGAGACGTCGATGGCGAGGTGCCGAGCGTGCCGTCCGGTCGTTCGATGAGCCAGGAGAGCGCGAACTCCGCCGCGGATCGCATGATCGGCCACGCTTCCTCACGGACGAAGGCGTCGTCGGCACCGAAGCGCACGTGCTCGAACAGGCCCTGGGTCAGCCAGGTCGCGGCGAGCGGCCAGAACGCCCACGACGGATCCGCGCGGCCGATGCCGACCGGTGAGGTGTACGCCCACACGTCGGTGTTGTGGTGGGCGACCCACCCCGGAGCGCCGTAGAGCCGCTCGGCCGTCTCCCGACCCGCGATGCTCACGCCGCGCACGAGGTCGACGTACGGCACGAGGCACTCGCTGAGATTCGCCGTCTCGGCGGGCCAGTAGTTCATCTCCGTGTTGATGTTGACCGTGTAGTTGGAGCTCCAGGGTGCGCGCAGTTCGTCGTTCCAGAGTCCTTGGAGCGTCGCCGCGACACCTCCCTGACGAGAGGCGGAGATCAGCAGGTAGCGGCCATAGTGGAAGAGCAGGGCTGCGAGCTGGGGGTCTGCTGCCATGGCGCCGCCCGGCGCTTCGACGGCGTGCGCCAAGCGCTGGTCCGAGGAGCGAGCGCCGTCCGTGGGCTCGGACGAGGGTGGAGCCGCGAGGTGGAGCTCCGTGCGGTCGTAGAGCGCGCCGTGGTCCGCGCGCTGGCGGGCGCGCACTGCGTCGGCACCGAAGGAGAGCGCCGCGCCGACGCGGGCAGCGGCGCGCGCACGCGCATCGTGCTCGTCACCGGATGGAGCCCGTCCGATGCCGTCGAACGTCGTCTCGGTCGCGAGGACGATCGTCGCGCGCGTCACACCGGCGGCGCTGCGGGAGCCCGCATCGGCCCCGTCGGCGAGACCGGCGTCCGTGCCGTCGTGCTCCCAGGAGAGGACCACGGCGCCGCGGAGCGAATCACCCGGCGCCGTGGAGTAGCGGACCGGCTCTGCCGGTTCGTGCGGCGGAGGGACGTCGCACGGGAGGAGGAGATCGATGCCGCACCCTCGTTCATCGCTCTGCGAGCCGATGACGCGGAGCGGGGAGGTGAGGGACACCGTGAGATCGACGGGCGCATCGGCTTCGAGCGTCACGAGCAGGACGCCGTCCGGGTGAGAGATCGAGGAGCGCCACACCAGGCGGGTGCCGGTGGCCGAGCCGGTGGACCCGCGACCCGCGAGCACGTAATCCACCACGTGTTCCGCCGTCCGGAGGTCGAGATGACGCGAGAACGAGCGGACGTCGCCGGCGTTGGATCCCCTCGGTCGAGCGTCCACGAACAGGTCGGCGAACGGCAGGTAGCTCTGCGAGTAGCGGCCCTGGAGCCGCTGCAGCTCGCTGATCGCGCTCGCGTGGTCGTCCAGGTCGAGCGCGGAACGGGATGCAGCGAGGGCGTCGGCCGCCACCTCGGCGTTCACGAGACCGAATTCCGCCTCACTCCGTGGGCTTCCGGACCACGCTGTGCCGTCGTTGAGCTGGAAGCGTTCACGACCGGGCGTGCCGAAGACCATGGCGCCGAGCCTGCCGTTGCCGAGCGGCAACGCCTCGAGCCACGTCGCGGCGGGCCGGTCGTACCGGAGTTCGTGCGTGCTCACGTGTCACTGCTCCCTTGCTGTGTCCTGCGGATGTGCGGTGTCTGCTGATGTCTGCTGCGGCCGGCCCTGCGGGTGTGAACGGTTGCGGAACGCTGATCGTCCGATGTGAACCACCACGCATCGAGCGGCGGAGTCGTGGGTACACTCGCTAGAGTGAATGTTTGTAAGGACATTCTATGTAATGCTCTCAATCGCTCAAGTCGTCCGCCCCACGGCGTGCGAGCGAGCACCCTCACTTCCCCGACCACATCCCCCGAAAGGAGTGCCCGTGCGGATCGCAGGCGCACCCGTCAGTTTCGGTGTCTTCGAGCTGGAGCCGGAGGAGGGTGCCGTACTTCCGGGACCCGACGACATCGCTGCAGCCCTCCACGACACCGGGTACCGAGGCATCGACCTCGGACCCGTCGGCTTCCTCGGCCGCGGCGCCGAGCTCCAGGACCGGCTCCGTCGGTACGAGCTCAGCCTCGTCGGCGGGTGGGTCGACCTCCCGTTCCACGATGACGCGGCCTTCGCAGCGAGCCTCCCCGCGCTCGCCGAAGCACTCGACAACTTCATCGAGGGAGCCGCAGTCGATCCGCAGCACCTCCCGCTTCCGACGCTCGCCGCCAGCGCGACGCCGGACCGCCAGGCGCGACCGGGCGGCGGCGACGGTCTGAGCCTCGACGAGGCGGGCTGGACGACGTTCGCGGCGAACGTGCAGCGCGCAGCAGCGCTCGTGCGCGAGCGCGGACTCGAGCCGACGTTCCACCACCACACGAGCACCTACGTCGAGACCCCGGCGGAGATCGACGAGTTCCTGGCCCGCACCGATGTCGGCCTGACGCTCGACACCGGGCACCTCATCATCGGCGGCGGCGACCCGATCGAAGGCCTCACGCGCTGGTCCGACCGCATCAACCACGTCCACTTGAAGGACGCACGCACCGACCGTCTGCGCGAGATCCTCGCCGCGGGCGGGGGCATGCGCGAAGTCTGGTCCGGTGAGGCGTTCGTCGCCCTCGGAGCGGGCGATCTCGATCTCGAAGCGGTCATGGAACACCTCACGAGCACCGGCTTCGACGGCTGGCTCGTGATCGAGCAGGACGTCATCCCCCGGCCTGGCGACACGATCGATCGTGCGATCGCCAACCAGAGAATCAACCGAGAAGCCCTCAGAAAGTGGTTGCCATGACCAAGAAGATCCGCATCGGCGTCGTCGGCCTGGGCGCCGTCGCCCAGTCCGTGCATCTGCCCCTCATCCAGCGCCGCTGGGACCTCTTCGAGCTCGTCGCCGTCGCCGACCTGTCCCCCACGCTCCTCGCGAGCGTCGGCGACCAATTCGGCATCGCGGCCGCGAACCGCCACGACAGCCTCACCACGATGCTCGCCGCGGAAGCACTCGACGGCGTCGTGCTGCTGACCTCCGGCTCGCACGGCGGACCGGCGCTCGAAGCCATCCAGGCCGGCGTCGCCGTGTTCTGCGAGAAGCCCCTCGCGTTCTCCCTCGAAGAGGTCGACGCCCTGGCCGCGGCCGAGGCAGCAGCCGGTCGCCCGTTGCTGCTCCTCGCGTACATGAAGGAGTACGACGCGGCCGTCCAGGGCCTGCGCGAACTCCTCCCCGCAGCGGAGGACATCCGCTACGTCGACGTCGAGGTCCTGCACCCGAGCCCCGGCTCGCAGCTCGCGTACGCGAACCTGCAGCCGCCGGCACGCGACATCGACCCGTCCGTCATCGCCGGCTTCAAGCAGCGCGACGGCGTCGCGATCGACCAGGCCATCGGAGCAGGCACCCCCGCGGTGTTCCGTTCGCTCTACACGGACGTCATCGCGGGCAGCCTCATCCACGACATCTCCGTGCTGCGTTCACTCCTCGGGTCCATCACGAGCGTCGACAGCGCGAGCCAGTGGGGCAACGTCGACAGCGCGGGATCGCTCGAATTCGGCGGCACGATCTCGGCAGGTGCGCGCGTGCACCTGCACTGGCACTACCTCGCCGACTACCCGGCGTACCACGAGACGGTCCGGATCCACCACACGACCGGCACGCTCGAGGTCGAGTTCCAGGTCCCGTACCTGCTGAACGCGCCGACCGAGCTGCGCGTCGTCGCGCGCGCCGGCGTCGGCGGAGAGACGAAGACCGTCACGCGTGAGGTCTCCGAAGCGTTCGAGACCGAACTCGCAGCGTTCCACACCCTCGTGACGGAGGGCGTCGCTGCGCCCACCGGCATCAGCCACGGTCGCGAGGACCTCATCACGGCACTGCGGATGGCTCGCGCCCTCGCGACCGCGCAGGGCATCACGATCGGCGGAGAGGCGGCACAGGCGTGACCGACACCACCCAGGCACCAGCAGGCGACGCGGCGAACGGCACCGACGGACACCCGTCCGGCATCGTCTTCGTCCCCCACACCCACTGGGACCGCGAATGGTACGAACCGTTCCAGGTCTTCCGCTTCCGGCTCGTCGAAGCCCTCGACCAGGTCCTCGAGACCGCCGAGCGCGACCCGCAGTTCCGGTTCACGCTCGACGGGCAGACCGCGGCCGTCGAGGACTACCTCGAGATCCGTCCGGAGAACACCGAGCGCATCAAGGCCATCGTGCGCAGCGGCCAGCTCGCCCTCGGCCCGTGGCTGATCCTCCTCGACGAGTTCCTCTGCACGGGCGAGACGATCATCCGCAACCTGCAGCTCGGCTGGTCCGGCGCCGAGCGTCTCGGTGGAGCGATGCCCGTGGGCTACCTCCCCGACATGTTCGGTCACGTCGCGCAGATGCCGCAGATCCTGAACCGCGCAGGCATCACGACGTCAGCCTTCTGGCGCGGCGTCCCCGGAACCGTCGACGGCCACCAGTTCCGCTGGGTCGCCCCCGACGGCTCGAGTGTGCGCTCCGAGTACCTGTTCGACGGCTACGACAATGCCCTCGACTTCCTCCTCGTCCCGGACGAGATCCCGCGCGCCCTCCGCGACTACCACCGTCTGACGAAGGAACGCTGGGGCGACGAGCCCATCCTCGGCATGGTCGGCACCGACCACATGGCGCCGAATCCGGAGCTCATGAACTGGGTCCGTCGCTTCGACGAGGCGGCCTTCCCGATCGCCGTCGAGACGCTCACCGAGTACTTCGAGCGCTACGCGGCTGACGCCGAGGGCGCCGCGAAGCTCGTCGACGTCGTCGGTGAGCTCCGCAGCCACCAGCGCGGCAACATCCTGCCCGGTGTCATCTCGATCCGTCTCGGACTCAAGGAGGCGATGGCCGACGCCGAACGCATCCTCGACGAGGCCGAGCGCGTCGCCGCCCGCTGGTCCGACGAGGACTACGAGCCGTTCTTCGACATCGCCTCTCGCGGCATCATCGAGTCCACCGCCCACGACTCCGTCGTCGGCTCCGGCACCGATGAGACCGTCGAGCAGGTCGCCGCACGTCTCGCAGAGTCCGCACAGGCCGCACGCTCCGTCCGGGACGGCGTGCTGCGCGAACTCGCGAAGCCCGTGTCGAGTGACGCGTACGTCGTGGTCAACACGCTGCCTCGCGACCGCACCATCTTCGTCGACGTCGAGGTGGCCTCGCCGGACGAAGAGCTGCCGCTCGTCGCGAAGCTCGCAGACGGCACCGTCCTGCACGTCCAGGAGATCGGTCGCACGAAGACCGTCCTCGGCGACGAGCGCATGGATGCTTCGCAGGTGGACCGCGTCATCCGTCGCATCCACCGTCGTGAGCTGTTCGGTCAGGACATCGACACGTGCACGATCGAGCCGAACCGCCTGACGTTCCGCGTCGCCGAGATCCCGAAGACCCCGGTCTTCGACCTGCTGGCCACGCGCGACGCGCTCACCGAGGCCGCTGCGGCGCACCCGGGCGAGTGGCACGTCCTGACGCTCGCCGAGCCGCGTCGTCGGGTGCTCGTCGCCGTTCCGGTCCTCGCGTCAGGCAGCACCTCGTTCACGATCGCCCAGGGCGAGTCCGAGGCGACCGTCTCCCCCATCGCCGCTTCGGAAGAGGGCGCTGGTGCGACGATCGGCAATGGTCTCGTCTCCGCGACGATCACCGCGGACGGCACCGCGACGATCACGGGAGCCGACGGCACCGTGCTCGAGGGCGTCGGCCGTCTCGTCGACGAGGCCGACCGTGGCGACAGCTACAACTTCGGTCCGATCTCGTCCGGTGAGGTCATCGACGCCCCGGTGAAGGTCGTCGTCGAAACCGTCGAGGTCGGCGATGTCCGCGCCGTCGTCCGTGCGCTCCGCACGTACGCACTGCCCGTGTCGCTGTCCGAAGATGTCGACGTCCGCTCCACGGAGACCGTCGACACGACGATCGAGACCCGCTACGAGGTCCGCGCGGGCGAAGGCTTCGTGCGCGTGAGCGTCGAGTACGTCAACCAGATCGCCGACCACCGTCTGCGTCTGCACGTTCCGCTGCCCGAGGCAGTCACCGGGTCGGCTTCGGAGGGCCAGTTCTCGGTCACCGAGCGAGGCCTCACGAGCGAGGGCGGTTGGGGTGAGTTCCCGATCCCGACCTTCCCGGCGACGTCGTTCGTGAACGCCGGCCCCGCAACGGTCCTGCTGAAGCACGCGAGCGAGTACGAGGTCGTCGGCGACGGCACCGAGCTCGCGATCACGCTCGTGCGTGCCGTCGGTTCGATCAGCGTCAACGTGCACCCGCTGCGCGACGAGCCTGCGGGTTCCGAGATCCCGATCCCCGGCGGTCAGGAGCTCGGCACGAACGTGCTGGCAGAGTTCGGCGTCGTTCCCGTCCGGGGCGGCTGGCAGCCGGCCGGCGCCGTCGCCCTCGCAGAGGAGTTCCGTGCAGACGGCCTCGTCGCGCGCGGAACGCAGCGAACGGGGGGCACGGTTCCGGCTCCGGAGGCCGGCATCCGCGTCGACGGTGCTGACGTCCAGGTCACGACCCTCCGCCGCGTCGGCGATGCGACCGAGGTGCGACTCGTCGCCCTCAGCGCTTCCCCCGTCACGGCGACCGTTTCCGGCTCGTTCGCGTCTGTCGGCACGGTCGACCTGCTGGGTCGCCCGTTGTCATCCGAGGACGCGGCCGGATCCGTCCAGGTCGAGCTCGGCCCGTGGGAGATCCGGACGCTGCACCTGCGCTGAGCGGCAGCGACGTGAGCTGAACTGCAGAGCGCTGAACTGCAGAGCGCTGAACAGCAGAGCACCGAACAACAGGGCCCGGCCGCACACGACGTGCGGTCGGGCCCTGTTGTGTGCGAGGCGCGAGATCATCCAGCTAGGCCATGGCGATGAGCCAGGCCGTGGCATCCGGCGAGAGCTCTCGATCCGCGAAGGCTCGGCGCATGACGGGAGGAGCCGGAGAAGACGAGGTGGCCTCCGTCTCGGACGAGACGCCCTCCCACACGAGCGAGAGGCCCACCTTGCGGACGACTCGTTCAGAGGCGGGATTGTTCGACAGCACCCGAGCGGTGACGGCTCGGTCCGGGGCGACTTCGGCGGCTGCCTCGGTGGCGGCTCGCGAGACCGCCGTCGCGAATCCTCGCCCCCAGGCTCGCGGTGACAGCCGGTAGCCCAGGTTCCAGAGGTCGGGTCCCACGAGGACCACGCCGCCCGTGCCGATGAAGGTGCCCTCCGGGAGCTCATCGTCGGCGGCTTCGGGTCCGACCCGCATCGCCCACATGCCGAGCCCCGTGAGGTGTCGGCTTCTCGTGGTGTTCGCAATGTTCCGCGCCGTCTCGTCGGGATGCCGGTGGCGGTGCGACGGCAGATGCGCCCAGGTCCGCGGATCGGAGTAGACGGCGAACATCTCCGAGAGGTCGGCTTCCGTCAGGGGTTCGAGGACGAGTCGTCCGGTGTCGATCTGCTGCACCCCATCATTCTGGCTCGCACCGCTGACATGGAGCTCTGGGGTCTCGGTGCCGTCAGCCCTGCCCTGGTCGAGGTTCCCCTAGGCTGATCCGATGTTCGAGCCACGCGAGATCGCCGATGACATCCTGCTGCGCACGGTTCAGACGACGGACGCCCTGGCCATTGCGACGGCGCTGGCGCAGAACCGGGCCTACCTCGCCCCGTGGGAACCCGTCCGCCCGGAGGCGTACTTCACCGAGAGCTGGTGGACGACGGAACTCCTCCGCGCGACACGAGCGCTCGGCCAGGAGGCGGAGCTCCCGCTCGTGCTCGAAGACCTCCGTGGCGGCAGTGGATCTCGTGTGGACGCCGATCCCGGGACGATCGCACGCAACACGTCAGTCGTCGGACGGTTCACGCTCGGGAGCATCTCCCGCGGTCCGTTCCAGAGCGCCGGTCTCGGCTACTGGGTCGTCGAATCGCACGCTGGACGAGGACTCGCCTCGGCGACCGTGCAGGCGATCGTCGCCGATGCGCGCGATCGTCTGGGCTTGCACCGCATCGAAGCCGGCACCCTGCCGGACAACGCCGGGTCGCAGCGCGTCCTCGCGAAGGCAGGCTTCGAACGCATCGGGTACGCGCCTCGCTACCTGTCGATCAACGGCACCTGGCAGGACCACGTGCTCTTCCAACGGATCCTCGAGCACTGAGCCCCGGTCACTGAGCCTGTCGAAGTGCGCTCACCCCAAGCGGAGCAAACCCGCCTCGGTCGGACGGAAACCGCACTCGCGATAGAAACCGGACAGGCGCGGCTCGAAGTCGACGTGCAACCAGGAACAGCCCGCCTCGGCGACGACCTCACGGAGCCGCAGGACGAGCGCACGTCCGATGCCGCGGCGCTGTACAGACGGATCGACGATCGTGTCGAGCAGGAACGCATGCTCACCGCCGTCCCAGACCGCGTGCACGAACCCGACGAGCTCGTCGTGGCCCGCCCGACCAGCTTCGAACGCACCGATCCACGCGACGCTGTGCCGCTCGAGGCGGTGCGCCCACGGCACAGGTTCCGCGGCCTGCGCAGCGGCGAGCTGCCCGGACGCGCCGAATGCACGCTCGTGCAAGCGCGTCAACACCGCGTCATCCACGGCGAACCGCACCCGCAGCTCGATCGCGTCCCGAACACCGTCGGTTGGTTCCATAGCGAAACATCCTGCCATGGAGGAGGTTCCGGCTGCGGTTCCGACCCGGCCTTCGGCAGACTGTGGGGATGCCAGATCAGACGAACCCGGCCCCACACGTCCGCGATGCGACGATCGACGACGTCGAAGCGATCGGGCGGATCCACTTCGCGACGCACCTGGAGACGTACTCGGACGTGTTCCCGGCCGGGAGCATCGAGGCGTTCCCGCCCGAACGCCGAGCGGAGATGTGGCGTCAGGTGCTCGAGAACGGCTGGGGGCGGTTGTGGGTCGCGGAGGCCGACGGGAGCGTCGTCGGGTTCGCATCGGTGTCGGCTCCGCGTGACGAGGCGCCCGTGCGGGACATCGAGTTGGGGGCCATCTACCTCCTTGCCTCGCACCACGGATCCGGGGCAGGGCAGGCCCTCCTCGATGCGGCACTCGACGGCGGACCCGCATCGCTCTGGGTCCTCGCCGACAACCCGCGCGCCAGAGCGTTCTACGCCCGGAACGGCTTCGTGCCGGACGGTGCGGAGAAGAACGACGAGCAGTTCGGGAACGTGCACATCGTCCGGCTGGTCCGGTAGACGGCAGACAGACAGACAGACGACAGGGGCCCGACCGCGCAATGCGGCCGAGCTCCGCGGCGTGCGACGACGGGCGACGAGAAGGTGAACCGTGAGGTCGAAGGTGAGACGGAAGCTCAGAATTTTCTGGGCGAATCTCGTTTCCGCCAGGTTCACAGGTTCTTGGATAAACATACGACCTTTGTCACGTCAAGCTGATGTTCGAACTTGAACGAAAACGGCGTACTTCCTGGATTCCGCGGGGGTTCATCCACTCGATGGAGGAACTCGCGTGATCCAGATGCCCGCAAACACCGGATCAATCCATCGGACGTCTGAGCGAACGCTCAGCTCATGTCAGTACATGAGGACAAATACCGATGTAGGCTGGAGAGCGCCTTCCGGAAACATCCCAGAAACCCGCTTGACTTCAGGGGTTCCCAGGCCTATAAATACGAAAGTCATATTGTCCTTACTTAAGTCCCAACGGTGGGTAACGAGGCCTCATCCACGGGATCTGAGTAGCGCTGTTCTTGCACTCCTCCTGACTCGCCCGCAGACGCGGACGGGTTGCCCCCCGAAAGGATCACCTTGAGCACCACACCACGCACCATCATGCGGGGCCTGGCCATCGCAGCGACCATCGCCGCCGTGGCCACGACCGCAGCCTGCTCCAGCCCCGCCGACTCCGGAAGCGCAGCCGCTTCGTGTGAGCCCGCCGGCAAGCCGGTCACCATCCAGTACTGGAACTGGGTCTCCGGCATGGACAAGGTCGTCGACCTCTGGAACAAGAAGAACCCCGACATCCAGGTCGAACTGAAGAACATCTCCAATGACGCCTACGGCACCATCTCCAACTCCCTGAAGGCCGGCCAGGCGCCCGAGCTCGCGCAGGTCGGCTACGACCAGCTCGCGAACCTCCGCCTCCAGGACGGCTTCGTCGACGCCTCCAAGTGCGAGGACGCCGTCAAGGCCAAGTCCGACTTCGTGCCGTGGACCTGGTCGCAGGCGACCTTCGGCGGCGAAGGCGTCTACGCCATCCCGCAGGACACCGGCCCGATGGCGCTGTACTACCGCGCGGACCTGTTCGAGAAGTACGGCATCGCCGTTCCCACCACGTGGGAGCAGTACGAAGCCGCCGGCAAGGCCCTCAAGGCGGCCGACCCGAACCTCTCCATCGCATCGTTCGACCTGAACAACGCTGAAGCGTTCAACGGTCTGCTGTGGCAGAACGGCGCCAACATGTACAGCTACTCCAACGACAAGTGGAACGTCGACGTCGACAGCGCCAAGACCCGCGAGGTCGCGGACTACTGGCAGAAGCTCATCTCCGACGGCACGGTCCGCACCGACCTCGCGAGCGGCTCGACCCCGCAGTTCGCCGCCTTCGAGAAGGACGAACTCGCCACGAACGTGTCCGCAGCCTGGGGCTACAGCATGCTCCGCGACAACCTGCCGGACCAGTCCGGCAAGTGGCGCGTGGCTCCGCTGCCGACCTTCGCTGCAGACAGCAAGGCCTCCGGCAACTGGGGCGGCTCGACCGTCGCGTTCATGAAGGGCAACAAGCACCTCTACGAGTCAGTCAAGTTCAACCTCTGGCTGAACACCGACCCTGAGGCGCTCGCGCTCGAGAACTCGCTCGGTGGCCTCTACCCGGCCGCCAACGCCGGCCTCGAACTGCCCGCCCTCACGGCAGGCGTCGACTACTACGGTGGACAGAAGATCTTCGACGTCTTCAAGGACGCCTCGAACAACGTCAACCCCGACTTCACCTGGGGCCCCACCCAGAAGACGGTCAACGTCGCCCTCCAGGACGCGATGGCCAAGTCGGTCAACAACGGCGGTTCGCTCAGCGACGCGCTCAAGGCCGCTCAGGCCAAGGCGATCTCGTCGATGAAGGACCAGGACATCCCGGTCAACGCCAAGTAGTCGAGCGGCGCAGCTCCACCAGCACCATCAGCTCCACGAGCAGTACAAGCTCCACCAGCTCCACAGAACCGATCCGGTGCGGGACCCAGCGTCCCGCACCGGATCACCCACTCCCCCAGCTTGGAAAGAACGTCCCATGACCACCACCGCGACGGCGCCGGCCGTCCTGCAGGATTCCAGACGTACACGGCACACGCCTGGACCGAAGGCGAAGACGATCGTCCTCTTCCTCCTTCCGTTCTTCGTGCCGTTCGTCCTCTTCTACGTCGTCCCGATCTGCTACGCCCTGTGGCAGAGCTTCCTGGTGGTGCAGCGCGGGTCCGGACAGTTCGGAACGAGCACCACCGTCTTCGGCGGCTTCACCCAGTACGCGGCCGTCCTGCAGAACCCCGAGTTCTGGGGCAGCATCGGACGCATCGGCCTCTTCGGCGTCGTCCAGGTCCCACTCATGCTGCTGATCGCCCTCGTGATCGCGCTCCTGCTCGACTCCCCCTTCATCAAGGGCAAGGGCTTCTTCCGCATCGCGGCGTTCATGCCGTACGCGATCCCGGGCGTCATCGCCGCCATCATGTGGTCGTTCCTCTACCACCCGCAGCTCTCCCCCATCGTCGATGCCCTGGCCTCGATCGGCATCAAGGCCGACTTCCTCGGCGCCGGCGCGATCCTCTGGTCGATCGCCAACGTCTCGACGTGGCTCTGGACCGGCTACAATATGCTCGTGATCTTCTCGGCGCTGCAGGCCATCCCCCAGGAACTGTACGAAGCCGCCAAGCTCGACGGCGCGAGCAACTTCGCCATCGCCGTGAAGATCAAGATCCCGATCATCGCCCCCGCGATCGTCATGACGACGGTCTTCTCGATCATCGGAACCCTGCAGCTCTACACGGAGCCGACGGTACTCGCGCAGATCTCCTCGAACATCTCGAGCACCTTCACCCCGAACATGCTCGCGTACTCGCTCGCCGGCGGGAACAACTACCCGCAGGCCGCGGCCGTCTCGGTCCTGATCGCGATCGTGACCTTCGTCCTGAGCTTCGGGTTCATGAAATTGACTTCGCGTAAGGCAGCACTGTGACCACGACAACGCCGAACCCCCAGCAGTCCACGCCCCCACAGGCCGCGACGAAGGCAGCAGCCAAGCCGCAGCGCTGGCAGACGATCCCCCGCCAGCAGAAGCTGCAGCCGGGTCGTGTCCCCAAGGAGAGCACGGTCTCCCGCATCGCGTCCATGAGCTTGATGATCATCCTCGCGGTGTACTTCCTGCTCCCGATGTACTGGCTCGTCGTCGCCGCCACGAAGCCGCAGGGCGACCTCGCGTCGACCTCCGGCCTCTGGTTCTCCAACTTCAACCTGTTCGAGAACCTCGGCACGCTCTTCGCACGTCAGGACGGCATCTTCCTGCAGTGGGCGCTCAACAGCCTCCTCTACGCCGGTGGTGGCGCCCTCGTCGGAACGCTCATCTCGGCGATGACCGGCTACGCGCTCGCGAAGTTCTCCTTCCGAGGCCGTGAAGGCCTCTTCGGGGTGATCCTCGGCGGCGTCCTCGTGCCGACGACCGCACTCGCGTTGCCGCTCTTCCTCCTGTTCTCGCAGGTCGGGCTCGTCAACACGTACTGGGCGGTCTTCCTCCCGAGCATCGTGAGCCCGTTCGGCGTCTACCTGGCTCGGATCTTCACGGCGGGCGCGGTTCCGGACGAGATCCTCGAATCGGCGCGCATCGACGGCGCCGGGGAGTTCAGGATCTTCTTCCAGGTCGCCTTCCGGCTGATGGTCCCCTCGCTCGTGACGGTGTTCCTGTTCCAGTTCGTCGGCATCTGGAACAACTTCTTCCTTCCGATCGTGATGCTGCAGAACGACCGCCTGTACCCGATCACGCTGGGTCTGTTCAACTGGAACGCCTCCACCGCTCGCGTGCCGGCACTGCAGGAGTCGGTCATCACGGGTTCGCTCGTGTCGATCATCCCGCTCATCATCATCTTCATCTCGCTGCAGCGCTTCTGGAAGACGGGCCTCGCGTCCGGCGCCGTGAAGTAGCGACGGCGCCTGCTGTACGGCGAAGGGCGGGACATCCTCGGATGTCCCGCCCTTCGCCGTTGCCCTGTGCGCCGGACGCCGTTACTCGGCCCAGTCGCTTCCCCGGATGATCTCGACGAAGTCGTCTCGGACGAAGGACGGGTCGGCGTGCGCGAGGACGTCGGCGTTGACGTTACCGAACGTCGTGTGCGGGCGCCGCATGTTGCCATCGGTGAACGCCTGCAGGATCCGGCGCTTGAAGTCCGGCCGCGGGTGGGCGGCGGTGACGTCCGCGAGGAGCGCCTGCTCGAGGTCTCGATACCCGATGCCGAGCACGTCCGTCTCGACCCCCGCCGTGACGAGGGCGATCTCCGGCGCGAGATGCTCTGGAACGCCCGGCGTCGTGTGGAGCGCGATCGCGAGCCACACCGTTTCCGCATCACCGGCGCTCAGGCCGTGCTCGGTCAGGAACCGCTTTGCCGCATGCGCGCCGTCGATCTCGAAGCGGAGCGCTCCGTCCGCGTCCGATCCGGAGCCGTATGCGTCGGTCAGTCCGAGGTCGTGGAACATCGCACCGACGTAGAGGAGTTCCGGGTCCGGCTGCAGACCGAGGCGTTTCCCCTGGAGCGAGCCGAACAGGAATACCCGTCGCGAGTGGTTGAAGAGCAGCTCGTCCGTCGCAGCCCGGACGAGGTCCGTCGCGTCGCGGACCAGTTGGGTGTCCGGGATCGTGATCCCGGCGATCGTCTCCGACATGGGTGTTCTCCTCTTCGTCGAGCCGCGCTCATCCCTGTGATGGCGGGCCGTACGTCGAGCCTCGCCGAAGCAGGGTGCCGACCTCTATGTCCGAACAGACGCAAGAGGCGTACGATCGGACATCGGCTGGCATCCGGCGGAGCACGACACCGCCTGACGCCGCGCGGCCCCGCACACCCCCTAGCTCAGCACGCCCCATGACCCCGCACAAATGATCCGAGGACACGATGGCCCACCACACGGCGAGTCACGACAGCCGAATCCACCGCGTCGGCATCATCGCCTTCGACGGCGCGCAGCTCCTCGACGTCACCGGACCGACCGAGGTCTTCCATCAGGCGAACCGACTCGGCGCCGACTACCGCGTCTCGATCCTCGGCTGGGACTCGCTCGAGGTGGACACGTCGTCTCACGTGCGGTTGCGGGCCGATGCCATGAGCACGGACAGCCATGCCCGTCCGTTCGACACGCTCATCGTGAGCGGGGCGGACGAGCTGCCGATGCTGCCGTCCGGCACCGCGGTCCGGGAGCGGATCGACGCCATCACGACCGACGCGTCCCGCATCGCGTCGATCTGCACTGGAGCTTTCCTCCTCGCAGGCGCCGGCTACCTCGACGGCCACCGGGCGACGACCCACTGGCGCCACGCCGAAGCCCTCCGACGACGGTTCCCCCTCGTCGAGGTCGCTCCGGACGCCGTCTTCGTCCGCAGCGGCCGATTCGCCACGAGCGCCGGCGTCACCACGGGCATCGACCTCACCCTGTCACTCGTCGAGGACGACCACGGTCCGGATCTCGCCCGCGACGTCGCCCGTGAACTCGTCGTCTTCCTGCGTCGCCCCGGCGGCCAGTCCCAGTTCTCCGTCCGGCAGCGCGTCCCCGAGACGACCGACATGCGTCTCCGTCGGCTCGTCGACGAGATCACCGATGAACCGACGGGACGACGCACCGGCGGCCACACGGTCGAATCACTCGCGGCCAGGGCGTCGCTGACGACGAGGCATCTCCGTCGCCTGTTCCAGACCGAGTTGGGCGTCTCTCCCGCGACATTCGTCGAACAGACACGGACGGAGGCCGGGCGCATGCTCCTCGAGCAAGGCGCGAACGTGACGGAGGCCGCCAGGACAGCAGGTTTCGCGAGCGATGAGGCGTTCCGTCGTGCCTTCCACCAGGAGCACGGCGTCACGCCGTCGACGTATCAGGCGCGCTTCCGACGGACGTGAGGCCGACGGACACGAGGCAGGCGGAGGTGAGGCCAGTCACCTCAGGCCGACAAGCGGAGCGTTCAGGATCGCGAGTCGAGGTGGCGCACGCGAATCGGCGGGGCGCCGGAGCGCAGCACGCTCTGCTGGTAGAACCCCCACCCGAACACGATCGTCCCGAGCAGGAGCACGACCCGAGCGAGCACGACCGCAGCGATCGTCGTCCCCTCGGGGAGTCCCCCCGACACGAGCACGGCGATGAGCGCGACCTCGTACGCGCCAAGACCGTTCGGCGTCACGATGACGATGCTCGCGAGTGTCGCCAGGCCGTACGCCACGAGCACGAGGCGTGGATCCGGGACGACTCCGAAGGCGCTCAACGCGATGAAGAACAGTGACGCGTCCGCGAGATTCGTGACGGCTGACCAGAGGAACGGGCGGAGGAGCGTCGCCGGGCGTTCGCCGAGCGCCCTGACCTCGAGGTACAGGCCGTCGAAGTAGCGGACGACGGGGACGCTGCTCAGTGGGTTCGGACGACGGAGCAACCGCAGCACACGATTGGCGAGTGCGGTCACGAGTCCGGCCGTGCGATGCAGGAGCCGCCTGCGCCGGAGCAGGACGACGCCGACGGTGGTGCTCACGAGCGCGAGGGCACCGACGAGCGCTGCGGCCCCGAGGACCTGTGGACTCCCCTCACCCGCGAGGACCAGGGAGACGGTGGCGGCGGTGAGCAGCACGCTGAAGGAGATGAACGTCACGGCGAAGCGGGCGAGTTGCGCGACGGAGGCTCGTTCCAGCGAGACCCCGAATCGCCCGAGTTTCCAGGTCGTGTAGACGATGCCCGCGGCACCGGCCGACGGGAGCATGTGGTTCGAGAAGTTGAACTCCAAGGACATGCGCATCGCGGTGAGCGGATGCATCCCCCGGAGCTCGCCTCGCGAGCGGAGGAAGGAGAACATCGTCTCGCCCGTGACCCAGTAGCTCAGCAGTTGCACGGGGACCAGGAGCAGCAGGACCCACACGTCGACCCGTGCGAGGCTGTGGAATGCATCGATGATGTGGTTCCAGGACCCGGCGACGAGTGCCGCCACCAGTGCGAAGGTGACGATGCTGATCCAGATCCGGGCACGGCGGTACCAGGGCACCGGGCCGGCGGCGGTCGGAGCGACAGCATCTCCCCTGTGCCCATCAGCATCTCCCCTGTGCCCGTCAGCATCTCCCCCGCGCCCGTCAACGTTCGTCACGTCGCACCCACCGTCGGGGGTTCCCGTGGCCGTGGCGAGTGAGCGTCAGGCTGTCCGTCCGGTAGTACCTCGCGAGCTTCTCCCGGTCGATCGAGCGGAACAGCCGTGCCTTCACGAGGAGCCGTGGCACGAACACGATGCGATGGCCGGTGCGGAGGAGCGCGATCGTGAGGTCGACGTCCTCGCTCACCTCGTGGTCCCCCATCGCGATGAGCCTGCGAGCCGACCGCCACGCGGATCGCCGCATGGCCCCGTTGAATCCATAGACCATCGGCCGGACGCCGATGCTGCGTTCGTGCCACCAGCGGAATCCGCGGTACCACCAACCGCACCACAGCAGTCGTCCCGGCGAGAGTTCCGCGATCGTCGCCCCTCCGCCGATCGCGTCGAGCGCGGCCCGTCGGTGGAAGATCGACCTGATCCGTCCCATCCAACAGCTGGTGACGATCGTGTCGGCGTCGATGCGGGCGATGATCTCGCCGCCAGCCTCGTCGAATCCGGCCGTGCGCGCGTAGGTCACCCCGCTCCTCGGCTCGGTGACGACGCGGACGCCGGGGAACCGCGCCGCGATCTGTGCGGTCGCGTCCGAGCTGCCGTTGTCGACGACGATGATCTCGTCGGCTGGGTCCGGAGCTGTGGTCAGCGCAGTGAGGCATCTGGCGATGATCCGCTCCTCGTTGAACGCCGGGATCACGACCGTCACGGTGGGGAGACCGTCGATACGTCTCGGCAGGTCAGTCTGAGTCATTGTTCGAGTCCTTCGATGAGCAGTGGTGATTCCTCCGGAGCGGACGGCGGAGGAGTCGGGTGATGATGAACGCGGACAGCGTCCCGAGCACATGGGCGAGCGGGTTGGTGCACGTCATCACGGTGGTCACGCCGCCTGGAGCGCGGGCGCCGCAGGACGATGCGCACCCGGACTCAGCGTCCGGACGAACGTCTGTGCGGCACGGTCTCGGCCGCTGAAGGCCGTGATGGAGCACGCCGCGGCCGCGCAACAGAGGAAGGCGATCGCCGGAGCCACCGACTGCGTCACGAGCAGGGCGACCACGATCGCGACGAGTGCGACGCCCGCTTCGAGTGCTGCGGTCGCACGCCATCCCTTCGTGGTGCGCCCCTTCGGTGTGACCGCGAAGACGGCCCTCGCGCCGAAGGCGACCCTTGCTGTGGAACGGATCGTGACCCAGAGGACGGACGCGAAGAGCGCGAGCGCACGACAGAGGAAGACCACCGCGCTGACGGGATGCCCGGCGCCGATGCGACGCATGGTCTCGCCGAGGAATGGGGCGACACCGCACATCGCGAGGGACGCGCCCATCCAGCCCGGCATGATGGCGCCACCGTCGGGACCGAGCGGGAGCAGCCCGCCGAGGAACATGATGATCGCGAACGCGGCACCGGCCGGAGCGATCACCGTCTCGAGCAGGAGATCGATCTTCTGAGCAGCGCTCAGACGGGAGCGGAGGATCGTCGACGTGTACCGGCCGACGAACTCGGTGGCACCCTCGATGAACTTGCCGTGTTGCTTCGTGAAGGCGTGGTAGTCGACCGGGTAGTCCTCGCTGCTGACGAGTTCCGGGGCGTAGACGATGTCGAACCCGGCCCGCTGCAGCTCGAGGCTGAACGCCAGGTCCTCCATCACCATCTCGGGGAACCCGCCGACCGCTTCGACGCACTCGGCGGTGATGAGGGCTCCACGCCCCATGAAGAAGGAGAAGCCGTGGTTCGCGCGCACGAGCTGCGTCACCCGGACGTGCGTCTCGAACATCTGGCCGAACTCGTCGGCGAACCGCGACTGGCCGCGGTGGGTGCGATGACGGCCCTGCACGACCCCGACCACCCGTGTCGCGCTCTCCCGGGAGAGCCGGTCGAGCGAGCGCTCGACGAAGTCGGGCTGGAGTACTTCATCGCTGTCGAGGATCACGAACGCGTCGTGCGTCGGCTTCGTCGAGAAGAAGTGGTTGAGGTTACCGGCCTTGTAGCCGGTGCGCTCGGCGCGGCGGACGACCTGTGCGCCGGAGACGCGCGCGAACTCGTCGATCTCCGCCTGCTTGCCTGGATCGCTCGAGTCGTCGAGGATGACGGTGCTCACGCCGGGGTGCGTCTGGCGCATGGAGGCCGAGAGCGCTTGCGCGTCGAAATCGTTCGCGGTGCAGTACAGGAGCGCGACGTGCGCCTGCGAGATCGGTTCGCGCTGTGCCGATCGTTCCCGCTCACGCCCGCGTTGCGTCCTGGCCACGAACGGGTAGGCGATGAGGATGCCGATGGTCCGGAGGCCGCCGAGCCAGACGGTCCCGACGAGGACTCCGATGAGGGCGACGACGGCGAACCCGAGCCATCCGTTCACGCCGGTCGCGAGCGCGATCCCGATGGTGGCCGCGACGATGAGGGCGACCCAGATGACGAGAGCGGCGACGCCGATGAGACGATCACGCCGGGACGGAGCGGTGGTTCGAGAGGACGCAAGGGTGACTGATCGACTCATGCACCCAGTCTGCGCGTGTACCCATCTAAGTACATGATACTCCAGTACCATCTTCGGGAAGGCGCGCTGGAACCACGGAACAGGTCAGCGAGGCGCGACCGAGCGAAGCCGAACGCGGCGGCGATCCCTACAGCGCCTGAGCGCGGTGCAACGCGGCGTACCGCCCATCGGCGGCGAGCAGCTCGTCGTGCGAGCCGACCTCGACGATCCGACCGTGGTCGATCACGACGATGCGATCGGCTGAGCGAATCGTCGAGAGCCGGTGCGCGACGACGAGCGTCGTCCGGTTCCGCATGAGACGGGCGAGGGCCTCCCGGACCTTCGCCTCGGATTCCGCATCGAGCGCCGAGGTCGCCTCGTCGAGGAGGAGCACCCGCGGGTCGCGGACGAGCGCCCTGGCGATCGCGAGTCGTTGACGCTGCCCTCCGGACAGGCGCGCTCCGCGTTCGCCGACGATCGTGTCCCAGCCCTGATCCATCGCGTCGACGATCTCCAGTGCGTTCGCATCGCGGAGGGCGTCCACCACACGGTCGTCGTGCACATCGGTGAGTCCATAGGTCACGTTGTCGCGAACGGTCCCCTCGAAGAGCACGGAGTCCTGCGGCACGACGGAGACCGAGGAGCGGAACGTGCGGAGGTCGAGCGTCTCCATGTCGACGCCGTCGAGGAGGATGCGGCCGTCGGTGGGTCGGAGGAAGCCGAGGACGAGGTTGAGCAGGGTCGACTTCCCGGAACCGGACGGGCCGACGAAGGCGACGGTCTCCCCCGGTCTGATGTGGAGGTCGACTCCGTCGAGAGCTGGCGACGACGTCGGCTCGAACCGGTACCGGACGTCCTGCAGCTCCAGCTCGCCGCGGACCTCACCGACCGCTCGTTTGCCCTCGTTCTGCTCGAGGTCCGGCTCCTCCATGACCTCGGCTATCGAGCGGATGGACTCGATGCCCTTGCTCATCACGGGGAGCAGGAGCAGCAGTCCCGTGATGCCGCCCGTGAGGATCGTGAAGTAGGTGCTGAGGAGGACGACCTCACCGGCCGTGATCGAGACGATCCCGCTGATCGAGATCGCAGCGGCGGCGATGAGTGTGCCGAACGCCAGGACCTGCATCGCCACCCAGGTCGCCGAGCCGAAGCGGCCGTTGAGCATGTCGAGCGTGAAGCCCGCGCTCCGCACGCCCTCCGCCGCAGCCGCGACACGCGTCTCGGCGACTCCCTCGAGACCGTGCGCCCGCGTGATCGGCATAAGCGTCGCCATCTCCCCGACCCGCGCCGAGAACTGCTCGACCTCGAGCCGGAACCGTTCGTTGCGTCGGTTCGCCCGGAGTCGGACGGTCGCGTAGAGGACGACCGAGATGGGGACGGTGAGCGCGAAGACCACGATGAACTGCGGCACGAGGATCGCGGTGGTCGTGATGGCGCCGATGAGGACGAACACTGCCGAGAGCGCCGGCTGGCCCGACTGCTGCAGCATCAGCTCGATGTTCTCGACGTCACGGACGACTTTCGTCTGGATGACCGATGCGCTCGCCCGTGAATGGAACCCGATCGACAGGCTCTGGAGCCGCGATGCGAGTGCGTTGCGGAGGTCTGCTCCGAGGTGCCGGACGGACCCGCTGTACAGGCGAGTCCAGAGCACGTGCATCGGATAGTTCTGCACGATCACGACGATCGCGATGCCTCCGTACAGCCACAGCTTGTCGAGCGGGCCGCGGGCCACGACGATGTCGATGATCGCCGAGGTCAGGATCGGCATGAGCCAGAGCGGGCTGTCCTTGACCGCGAACACGATGACGGCGGGGATGAGACGACGCTTATGCTGCGCCAGGAGACGGATGAGGGTGCGCACGGGGCGCCTGCCGTCGATCGTCTCGAGATTGCTCTTCACGGCTCCCAGTATGGTGGTACGCAAGTGGTATCACCACCTCACGGCGACATCGATGTTCAGTGGCCGTTAAGCTCGGCTTGTGCCCCACGAGTCAACTCCCCTTCGCATCGCCATGGTCTCCCTCCACACCTCTCCGGGCGATGAGCCCGGATCCGGTGATGCCGGAGGCATGAACGTCGTCGTCCGCCACCAGGCCGATGCGATGGCTGCAGCCGGTCACACGGTCGATCTCATCACCCGCCGCTCCTCCGCCGAGCAGCCCGCTCGGGTCGAACTCGCCGAGCGTGTCACGCTGTGGTTCGTCGACGCCGGGCCAGCGCACCCCGTCCCGAAGGGCGACCACGAGGGGTTCATCGCCGACTTCGAGAGCGGATTGGACGTCGTCCTCGCGACGATCCGGGCTGAGGCCGGATCGGCGGGCGGCGTAGAGGGCGGTTCCGCCGTCGGCACCGACCTGATCCACTCGCACCACTGGTTCTCCGGCATGGCGGGCCTGCCCGTCGCCCGCCGTCTCGTCATCCCGCATGTGCAGAGCTTCCACAGCATCGCAGCGGACGAGTCGACTCCGCTGTCCGCCGGCGAACGTCCGGAATCCCCCGGTCGCCTCGCGGGTGAGGCGTGGCTCGCGCAGCAGTCCGATTCCGTCGTGGCCATCAGCGAAGCGGAAGCCGAGACCGTCATCACACGCCTCGGCGGTTCTCCGGATCACGTCGCCGTCGTCCCGCCCGGCGTCGATGGAGTCCTCTTCCACCCGCGCGACGCCGATGCTCCGAGCGCTGCTCCGTCGGATCGTGGGTACGCGATCGTCGCAGGTCGCCTCCAGCCCCTCAAGGGCTTCGACCTCGCGATCGAGGCCATCGCCCACGTTCCCGCGTCCATCCGCCCGGAACTCGTCGTCGCGGGCGACGTCTCCGCCGACTACGACGAGTACATCGCCGAGCTGTCCCGCCTCGCCGCGGCCGACGGCATCGAGCGCGAGGTCCGATTCGTCGGCCCGCAGTCGCGGTCGGGCCTCGCAGCCCTCCTCCGCGATGCTCGACTCGTGCTCGTCCCGTCCCACTCGGAGACCTACGGTCTCGTCGCCCTGGAAGCCGCCGCGAGTGGCGTCCCCGTCGTGGCCGCTGCTTCCGGTGGTCTGCGTGAAGCGGTCGTCGACGGCGTGACCGGCGTTGTGCTCGACACACGCGACCCGGAGATCTGGGCCGAGACCATCACCCGGATCCTCGATGACGCGACGCTCGCGCGACAGCTCTCCGCCGCGGCACGGCAGCGCGCCGAGCTCTTGGACTGGGAGCGGTCGGCCGATGGTCTCGTCTCCGTGTACCGTCAGCTCCTCGAGACGCCGGTCCTCCGCTCGTGAGCGTGCTGGACGATCTCGCCGGGCAGGCAGGTTCGGGTACAGCCGAACCGATCACGGTGCTCCTCGCCCACGCGCATCCGGACGATGAGACCATCGCGACGGGCGCGCTCATCGTGGAACTCGCTGCACGTGGCTTCCGAGTCGCCCTCGTGACCGCAAGTCGGGGCGAACGCGGTGAGGTCGTCGCCGGCCCGTTGTCCGCACTCGCCGGCACGGAGGAGCTCGCGCACGAACGGGAGCGCGAACTGCAGCGCGCCACGGCGATCCTCGGCGTCGACGAGCGCTTCTGGCTCGGCAAGGCCCCCGCCCGAGCCGCCGGACGCGGCGACCGCGTCTACCGTGACTCCGGGATGTCCTGGATCCGGCCGGGCCTCGCAGGCCCCGCTCCCGACATCGACGACGACGCCTTCGCGATCGCCCCGATCACCGAGGTCGTCGACGACCTCGAGGCGCTCATCGCTCACGTCCGCCCCGCCCTCATCATCAGCTACGACGACGGCGGCGGCTACGGGCACCCCGACCACGTGCGGATGCATGAGGCGAGCCTGCTGGCGAGCCAGGAGCTGGGCGTCCCGTTCGCCGAGGTCGTGCAGACGAGACCGGACGTCGAAGCCCGTCACACGACGACCCTCGACTGGTTCGATCTGGCGGAGCACCTGCCGACGGTCACGGCTGCACTCCGCCATCACGCGAGCCAACTCACCGTCGTCGGCACCGACATCGTGCACTCCGGTGGTCAGCGCGAGCCGATCACCACCTCACTGGGCCTCCGACTGCACTGAGTGGGACTGCACCGAGTGGGACTGCACCGAGCTGCTCTCCGCGAGCCCTTCGCCTCACACCGAAGTGGACACTCGGCCCTTCGACTTCGAGGACGACACGATCGGCGCGAGGAAGACGCCGAGCACGCAGAAGGCGATCGGCAGGATGAACGCGAGGGTCAGACCGATGACGCCGCCCAGGAAGCCGATGACCGCGGGGCCAGCGAGGATGCCGATGTAGCCGGCGCCGACGACTCTGGACAACGTCACACCCGACGTCGCCGCATCGAGGTTGCCTGCTGCCGTGAAGATCTGCGGAACGATGCCGGACATGCCCACACCGAAGAGCGCCCAACCCACGAGGGTCAGCGGGAACACCGGCGAGACGACGACGAGGAGCATGCCGAGCGCAGCGGCCGCCGATCCGTATCGCACGACGTTGACGGCGCCGAACGCGTGGGATACCCGGTCGGCGCAGAGGCGACCGATCGTCATCATGATCGCGAACGCTCCATAGGCGAGTGACGCGGCGGCCTCGGGCTGGGCGAGGTGTTCGACGGCCTGCAATGCGCTCCAGTCGTTCGCGACGCCTTCCGAGAGCATGAGCAGGAACGCGAGCGTCGCGAGGGCGAACACGCGACGCTTGATGTTGACGGGAGGCTTCGGTGAAACGGGCACGGCGCTGCTCTCATCGCCCTTGCCTGCCGCAGGCGATGCGTGGACCGCGGCGTCGGTCGTCGCCTCAGTGGCGTCGGCAGCCGCCTTCTGCGTTTCGAAGCCTCGTTCGTCGGCTGTCGAGAGGAGCATCGGCGCACAGAACGCGGCGAGCACCGCCCCGAGGACGGCAGCGCCGAGGAGCGACCAGTGCAGGTCGAGTCCGATCGACTGCGCGAGCGCACCCAGGAGGGCTCCTGCCGCTCCGCCGAAGGAGAAGAACGCGTGGAACGCGGACATGATCGGTCGGGGATACTCGCGCTCGACCACGACGGCCTGGTGATTCATCGCGACATCGGCCGCCCCGTTCCCGAGTCCGAAGACGAAGAGGGCGATGCCGAGCGTGATCGCGTCTGTTGCGAGTCCCGGCAGGTTCACGGCGACGATCATGAGGATGACGCCGGACATGGTCGCGAAGCGGCTGCCGAGCTTGTCGATGATGACACCGGTGATCTGCATGGCGATGAACGAGCCGAGCCCGAGCAACAGGATCAGGCCGCCGAGGACCGCGTGCGACACACCCGTCTGCTCCTGGATCGCCGGGATGTTGACGAGCCAGATCGCCATCAGGAAGCCGACGACGAAGAAGATGCCGAACACGCCGACGCGTGCGCGGCGGAGGCGCGGTGTGATGCCCTGGCTGACGGTGGTGGTCATGGATGAATGCTCCGTGGTGGCTGTGCGGGGTGGGCGGGTCTTGTGGGTCGCGCGGGTTGCGGTCCATCGAGCCCGGCTCCTGATTCCCTCGAAGATACACGAATCAGTCAGAATATGCTTTCGTTTGATCAGATTCGTTGTATGTTTGACGCATGAGCGGAAACACGCGTCACGAACAGATCCTCGATCGCCTGAGCCGCGACGGCCGAGTCGACGT
Source organism: Plantibacter lichenum (assembly GCF_050587525.1). Taxonomy (NCBI): domain Bacteria; kingdom Bacillati; phylum Actinomycetota; class Actinomycetes; order Micrococcales; family Microbacteriaceae; genus Plantibacter; species Plantibacter lichenum. Next base: position 225,218 of record NZ_JBOBFT010000004.1, read on the forward strand.
CGCCGTCCTCGCCGACGAGCTCGACACCTCCGAGGTCACGATCCGCCGCGATCTCGATCACCTCGCGCAGGTCGGTGTGCTTCGTCGCATCCGCGGTGGTGCCGTCAACCTCATGATGCGCGGCGAAGGACTCCCCTTCGCGATGCGCGGACTGGATGCGAGCTCGGTCAAGGAACGCATCGCAGCGGCGGTCAGTGAGCTCATTCAGGACGGCGAGGCCGTGACCGTGGACAGCGGGACGAGTGGCGCGGCAGTCGCTCGAGAGCTCGCGAGCCGACGACTGACGGTCATGCCGTTCTCCGTTCAGGCGATCGCGAACCTCTCCGGAAGCACGTCCGTCACCCTCATCCTCCCGGGCGGCACCGTGCGCGCCGACGAGGGGTCCATCGTGGGCCCGCTCGCCGAGGCGTCGCTTCGATCACTCCGCTTCGACACCGCCGTTCTCAGCTGTTGCGGCTTGTCAGCCATCGACGGAGTGATGGCGTACGACCTGCAAGACGCCGCAGCGAAGCAGGCGATGATCGGCTCGGCTCGTCGCGTCATCACCGTCGCAGAGGGCGCCAAGTTCGGGCGTTCCGCGATGGCGGTCGTCTGCGATCCGTCCGCCATCGACATCCTGGTGACCGACGATTCCGCCCCGGAGGACGCTCTCGCCGAGCTCCGCGCCCAGGGCGTCGACGTCGTGACGGTCCCGGCCCACTAGCCGCGTCTCGCAGATTCGGCACTGGGTCTGCGAGGCGCACCCCCTTCCCTCAGGCCCGAACCATGGAACGACCCTGCGTTCCGCGCCACGCGCCCCACCCCGCCGAGAGGCCTACACCACGGACCCCGCACCCGGCCCCTGAGCCCGTCGAAGGGCAACCCTCCCGCGCGCCGCATCCCGGTCACTGAGCCTGTCGAAGTGCACGAGCGCCACGACACAGCACCCCGCCCTTCGATACAGTTCTCCTCATGACAGAGCCGACTCCGCCGAGCGCCCCGAGCCCGTACACGACGATCTCGACGACCTCGACGACCTTCGGCGCAGCGATCAGCATCGCGTTCCGGAAGTACGCGGACTTCTCGGGCCGGGCGAACCGACCCGAGTTCTGGTGGTTCATCCTGTTCGTCGCCCTCGTGAGCAGCGCCCTCGGCGCCCTCAACCTCACCACGCCCAGCGGGGTGATCTCGATCGGTTCGAGCCTCGCATCGGTCTGGGCGATCGCCACTGCGCTCCCGACGCTCGCTGTCACCGTCCGTCGACTCCGCGACACCGGGCGAGCCTGGCAGAACGTGTTCTGGCTGCTCGTGCCGGTCGCTGGGCTCATCGTGCTCGCGATCTCCCTGAGCGAACCGTCGAAGCCGAGCACCCTCCCGCTGTCGCCCGCGAGCTGAGTACCCCTACTTCGTGACGAGCAGCTTCCGCAGGTCCTTGAGCACCTGAGCCGCACCGAGCGGCCCGAGGCCCAGGAACCACGTCCCGTCGTCGACGGCAACGGCCTTGTCCGCCTTCACCGCACTGAGCGTCGGCCAGACGGGACCGTCGAGCACCTGCTGCTCGGCTGTCGCGTCCGGTGAGCCGTAGCTGCTGTAGAAGATGCGATCGGCATCCGCCTGCTGAACGTTCTCGGGAGAGATCTCGATCGCGAGCTCATCGAAGTCCTGGTCCTTCGGCCTCGGAAGACCGACGTCATGCAGCACCACACCGATGAACGACTTGTTGCCGTACAGACGCGTCTTCCCGGGCATGAAGCGGAGCAGCGAGATCGTCGGCTTCCCCGTCACGTCCTTCTTGAGGTCCGCAGCCTTCTGGGCGTAGTCGTTGAGGATCTCGACGGCCTTGTCCTCATCGCCGAGGGCTTTGCTCGCGAGCAGGAAGTTCTCCTTCCACGGGAACCCGGGACGGATGCTGAACACCGTCGGGGCGATGGCGGACAGCTGAGGGTAGAGCTTGTCTGCGCGGAGCTGGCTGCCGAGGATCAGATCCGGCTTGAGTGCAGCGATCGCTTCGAGGTTGAGTTCCTGGATCTTGCCGACGGTCTCGATCCCCTTGACCTTGTCGGCGAGATACGCGGGCGTCGGGTTGGCTCCATCGGTCGTGGGGATGCCGACGGGGGTGACGCCCAGCGCGAGCACCTCATCGAGTTCGCCGGTGTCGAGCACAACGACTCGCTTCGGCTTGGCTGCGAGTTCGGTCGTTCCGGCCGCGTGGGTGATCGTCCGAGGGAAGACACCCGGCTTCGCGTCCGTTCCGAGCGCAGCGGTCGCTTCATCGGCGGTCGAGAACTTCGCGCCACCGGTCGCGACATCGGCGTTGCCTGCACCGGTCTTGTCGGTGGTCGTGGCACATCCGCTCAACAGCCCGATGACGGCGACCGATGCGACGACCATCGTCGCCACGGAACGAACCGGCCCTCGAGCAGCTGAGGCTCCGAGCCGACTCACAGGACTGGTGGCGTGCAGGCGCGACGAACGAGCGCTGAAAAGTGATGGCATGAAGTAAGGGTATCCTCATTCAGTGGCCGTTCTCACGCAGCACCCGAAGGCACGGCAGGACCAGCCACCGCTGCGCCCGCACCTCACGACGTTCCCGATCGTTCTGATAGTGCTCCTCCTGGCCCTCGTCGCGGCCTCAGCCGCGAGCCTGCTGATCGGCGCTCGGCCCATCCCGTTCGAGACCGCGATTCGCGCCGTGTTCGCACCGGACGAGGCGCTCCGCGCAACGGCCGACTACGGCATCGTCGTCCAACAGCGACTCCCCCGGATGCTCCTCGCCCTGGTCGTCGGCGCAGCCCTCGGACTCGCCGGCCTTCTCATGCAGACGACCACCCGTAATGCCCTCGCGGACCCTGGAATCCTCGGCGTCAACGCAGGAGCGGCGCTGGCGATCGCCGTCTCTGTGGGTTTCCTCGGAATCACGTCGCCCCTCGGGTTCGTGTGGAGCGGTCTGCTGGGGGCAGGGATCGCATCGACCGTCGTGTACCTCTTCGGAGCGGGCCGAGGGCGACGATCCGATCCGCTCACGATGACGTTGGCCGGGGTCGCCCTCACTGCGGTCCTCAGCGGCGTCACAGCGATCATCGGGCAGTTGCAGCCACAAGCATTCGATCAGCTCCGTTCGTGGAACGCAGGCTCCTTGCAGGGACGCGGCTTCGATGTCCTCGTCGCGGTGCTGCCGTTCATCGCCGTCGGCGTCGTGATCGCGGCAGTCGGCAACCGTTCGATGTCGCTGCTCTCCCTGGGCGATGACGTCGCTGTCGGCTTGGGAGTGCACCTCGGACGAGTCCGCATCGGATCGCTCCTGGCGGTGATGCTCCTGTGCGGTGCGGCGACGACCGCTGCCGGTCCGATCGGTTTCATCGGTCTGATGGTGCCGCACGCCGCTCGTCGACTGGCCGGGTCGACCAGGCCCTGGCCGCTCTTCGTGTGCTGCGGCGTCTTGGGTGCGCTCCTCCTCGTCGTCGCGGACCTCCTCGGTCGCGTCCTGTACTCGGGCGAACTGCCGGCAGGGGTCGTCACGGCCTTCGTCGGCGCTCCGGTCCTCGTGCTCCTGGCACGGTCGCGGAAGCTGCGCGAGCTGTGAGCCTGACGCGAGAGCCCACTGTCCGACGATCGATCACCAGGCACCGCAGGCGACGCGAGATCGTCGTCGTGCTCGGCCTCATCACGGTGATCGTGGCGATCGCCACGTTCGCGCTGCTCACGGGTCCGTTCGCAGCGGATCCACGTGCCGTCCTCGCCGCACTGTTCGGCGGGGGCGACAGCGCCACCCGGACCGTCGTCCTGACCCTCCGACTCCCGAGGATCGTGGCGGCCGTTGCATTCGGCGCCGGTCTCGCAGTCAGCGGAGCGCTGTTCCAATCGCTCACCCGCAACCCGCTGGGCAGCCCTGACGTCGTCGGCTTCACCTCCGGCGCGTACACGGGAGCCCTCGTCGCCATCGTGGTCGTCGGAGGAGGCGTCGGTGCAACGCTCATCGGGTCCGTCCTCGGAGGAGTGCTCGCGGCAGTGCTCGTGGCCGGTCTCGCCGCCGGAGGCCACGGAGGCCGAACCAGACTCATCGTCGTCGGCATCGGGATCGGTGCGATGTTCACCGCCGCCAACCATTGGCTCATCCTCACCGCGGACCTGGATACAGCACTCGCCGCAGCGGTCTGGGGCGCCGGTTCGCTCAACGGCCTCACCTGGGCGCAAGTGGTGCCGACGGCTACGATCGTCGCCGTCCTCATCGTCATCGCAGCGCTCGGAGCGAATCGGATGCGACTGCTGGAGATGGGCGACGATCTCGCGATCGCGCTCGGCGTGAGGGTGGGGCGCACGAAGCTCATGATCGTGGCCGTCGGCATCGCGCTGACCGCTGCCGTCACCGCGGTCGCCGGTCCGATCGCGTTCATCGCGCTCGTCGCACCGCATCTGACGAAACGACTGCTCCCGGACCGCACTCCTCTCGTGACGACCGCTCTCATGGGGTCGGTCCTGCTCCTCGCGAGCGACACCGTCGCAACACGGCTCTTCTCCCCCGTGCAACTGCCCGCCGGAATGATCACGATCTGTCTCGGTGGCGCGTACCTGCTCTGGCTGCTGGGCCGCCAGGCGCGTCAGCGCTGAACGTCGCTCACGTGACTCACCGGTTCGGCGTTCCCTCCCTGGCAGCCGACACCGAGGTCCGGTAGGTTCGAGCTGGCCGCAAGCGAGAACGCGCCCAGCGGCCCTCAGATCTTCGACACGACGGAGCACACTCATGACTGACGGCCTCAGCATCACCCGTACCTTCGCAGCACCGCCCGAGCTCGTTTACGCGGCGTGGACGACGCCGGATCAGTTCTCGGTCTGGTTCGGGACGGACGCCGTCGACGTGCCGCTCGACACCGTGTCGATGGACGTCCGCGTCGGAGGCGAATGGCGGGCGGACATGCACCTGCCGGACGGGCACGTGATCCACTGGCTCGGCGAGTACACCGCAGTGGACGAACCCGGTTTCCTCGCTTTCACCATGACGGACGACCCCGCACGCCCTTCCCGTGAGCCGGTGACCGTTGCGATCACCGCCGTCGCGGACGGCGCGGAGATGACGCTGACGCAGAACGGCGGCAATCTCACGCCCGAGCAGTACGAGCAGACGGTCATCGGCTACAACGGCTTCTTCGACGTGCTGGAGCGCGTGCTCGCCGAGCAGCAGGCCTAGAGGCGGGCTTCCGCAGGCGGCGTCACGGGCTCCTGAGCCAGTGCGCTGTGGTCAACGTACGCGCTTGGCAGTGACTCCCGCTCGCACGAGCAGCACTCCGGAGATCAGGAACAGTGCTCCAAGCATCGTCAGACCGACGAACTGCAGGGGACTCACGAAATCCGCTCCCCAGGTCAGCATCGAGTGCAGGTTGATCACGATGCCGAACGCACAGTAGGCGGCCGCGATGAAGCTCATCGTCGGAAATTCGGTCATCCGCCACCACGCACGGGGCGCGACGAGGTCCTCGCTGTCGCCGCGGAAATCGCGGGTGACGAGCCAGAGCAGTCCCGTCTCGACCACCACGGTGATGCCGGTCGCGTCGAGCGCCGTCCGGTCGTCGAGCGCCGCCGTGATCAACCACGGCGTGAGCAGGAGGATTCCGACCACGATGAGCGCCTTGTGCAGGTACCTCGTGACGCGCTTCGGCGCCATCGAACCGACACTTGTCGCCACCGTCATCGCCATCCCCCGATCGTTCGCCCGTCCCAACCTCGCACAGAAGGCCGACGAAAGCGAGAGGGCTTCGACAGTGAGAGACCGACAGAGAGTCGGTCAGGCGCGCAACGACTCCGCGGGAACCGAGTCGGCGGCGATCGCACCGGTCCGCAGCACATACTCGTCGATCGCGTCGCGGCTCGCCTGCAGGCAGGTCAACTTCGCGTCCAAGCGTGCACGATGGGCGAGCAACCGTGTCACGATCTCGGGAGCGGGAACGACCTGGTAGATCGTGTCGTCGCCATCGAAGCACGGCAGGATGTCGTGGATGAGCGAGAGCGGCATCCCCGCGCTCAACAGTCCACGAATGCGTTGGACCTTCAGCACGAGATGCTCGCCGTAGTCGCGATACCCATTGGGGCCGCGTTCGGGTCGCAGGAGACCCTGCTCCTCGTAGTATCGCAACAGGCGAGGTGTACTGCCGGTCAGCGCAGCGAGCTCTCCGATGCGCATGTGCACGTCCTCTCCAAATGCGATTGAGATCGTTCTGTGTGCGACCCCTCGACAACAGCCGAGTGCCCTCCGGAGATATTCCCGACACGCCGATTTGACCCTGACACTAGTGGCAGGGAACGACACTCGATGCATGCCCACCGAACACAGCCTCGCCGCCGGCGATCGCACTTCCAGCTCGCGCCCCAGCCCCAGTTCCAGTTCCAGCCCCAGCCCCAGCCCCAGCTCACCCTCCCCACGACTCCGCCGATCACCCGTCCCGACCGCGCTCCTCCTCTCGGCGGTCGGCTTCATCACGCTCCTCACGGAGGTCCTGCCCGCCGGAGTCCTGCCCGCGATGGCTCGAGACCTCGGAGTCTCAGAGTCCCTCGCCGGGCAGAGCGTCGCCGTCTTCGCGCTCGGCTGCATCGCGGCGGCGATCCCGCTCACCCGCGCGACGGCCCGCCTGGATCGACGGACGCTCGTCCTCCTCGCGATCACGGTCTCGATGCTCGCGAACCTCGGAACCGCACTCGCTCCGGAGATCTGGACGCACCTCCTCACCCGCTTCGTCGCCGGCCTCGTGGCGGGTCTCGTCTGGGCGATGCTCCCCGGCTACACGCGAGGCTTCACCGACCCTGGCCGTTTCGGTTCGACGCTCGGCATCGTGCTGTCCGGTGCGACCCTCGGCTTCGCCGTCGGAGTGCCCGTCGGCACGATCCTGAGCGACCAGATCGGCTGGCGCGGCGTCTATGCCGCCATTTCGGCCGGGACGCTTCTGCTCGGACTCGTCGCACTGCTGATCGCCCCACGGGTGGCCGGTGTTCGGGCCTCGAACGGCTCCGGGATCCGCACGGCCCTCGCGAAGCGCTCCGTGCTGGTCGTGCTTGCCGCTGTAGCCGCTTCCGTGAGCGCTCAGAACGTCGCGTACACGTATCTCGCACCCGTCCTGACGGGGCGCTCTCCTGCCGTTGCACTGAGTGTCGTGCTGGGTGCGTTCGGGGTCGCATCCGTCGTCGGCACCCTTGGAGCCGGCCGACTCGCCAACCGGCGCCTGGGCGCGTCGGTCATCACGGCGCTCGCGATCGGGGCGACCGGGCTCACTGCGGCCTCGTTCGCGGCGGCGCCATGGCTGCTCGTGCTCGCCGCGGCAGCGTGGGGGCTCGCCTTCGGTGCATACTCCGTGCTGTTCCAGGTCGCCGTCGCCCGGGTCGGGGGCGCAGCAGCGGACGCGGCCCAGTCCGCGCTCGTCACCGTGTGGAACTGCTCGATCGCCCTCGGAGGCGCAGCAGGAGGAATCATCCTCGCGAGCTGGGGGCCGACACTGCTGCTGCCGACCGCCGCCGCACTCACCGTGATCGCGATCCCCCTCGCCGTGTCCATCGCGAGCAGCATCCGCGCAAACGGCCCAGTCTCTCTGGAGCGATGACCGCAGCCGGACGCGATCGCGTCAGCTCAGTCGACCGGGAATGCACGGACCACGTCGAAGGAGAGCACCTCACCGAGCGCAGCGATGAGCGCCTTCCGCAATGAGGTGCCGTGCTTCCACTCCTCGGTGGCGATGTCGTCCGTCCGACCCCACCGGTCGACGACCACGAGGCACCCACACGGACGAACACCGAGGAGGACGACAGAGGGCGAACCCTCCCGGATCAACACGATCTGACGCTAGCCTGAGGCAATGCCTGGGGAACCGATGCCGTCCGCCACCGATCGACGCACGAGCGATGCCGGAGGCGTGACGTTCCGTCCCCAACTCGGCGCGCAGATCGCGAGCCTGATCCCGGGCGTGCTGCTCACGGGTTTCGTTGCGTTCCCCCTCTCTCGTTTCATCCTGGCGCGACTCCCGCGCATCGATCCGGACGTCCCGTCGGCGCTGTTCATCGGCATCTGGGCCATCGGACTCCTGTTCGTCACGTTCTGGGTGTTCTGGGTGCAGAACCGCTCCGTGCGGGTCACGGACTCCCGGGTCCAGGTCCGACGTCCGGGTCGAACGGTGCACGACTGGCAGCGCTCGACGACGCGATTCACACCGCACATCGTTCGCAGGACCATGAACGGCCTGCCGAACGGTTCCGATCGCAGCATCCTGGTCGATACGACGGACGGACGGACCGAACTCAAGCTGACCGCGTTCAGCCGGAGGTCGTACTCGGCACTCGTCGCCGCGATCGAAGCCATCGACACCTCGAGCACTGCAGCCGGGAGCATGGACGACCAGAACACCCAGAACACCCAGAACACTCACACCGCCGACACCGCTGAGACACCGAACACCGATGGCACGAGCCCGACCATGACCCCACCGACCTACCAGATGGTCGGGAGCGGACGCTCTGATGGGCCGGGACATCCCACACGAGACCATGCAGCGTTCGCGCGCACACCGTTCAGCTCGGCGGCGTTCACGACGACCGCTCGCCGCGTACGCAGCCGAGCCTGGGCCAATGTGGCAGTCGTCGGCGCCGCCTGGCTGGCGCTCAGCGCAGTGTTCGCGTACGTGCCGGGGCTTCGCGGGGACGTCACGGCGATGCTTGCCTACGGAGGCATCAGCGCCGCCGCGATCGGTCTCGCTATCGCCCTGGGCGTCCCTGCGGTCACCGCGGGACGAGGCGTACCGGACAGCATCACGGTCACAGGGACCTCCATCACCCTCGATCGGGACACCGTCGGGTTCCATGACCTCGCCTCGATCCTGGTCACGCCGCCGGGATCCCTCACCGCCCGCACCGTCACGACGGTCGACCACCGAGGGCGTCGGAGGACCATCGACTTCGGTTGGGCGGGAGCCAGAGCCTGGGCCAAACGCGATGCATTCCCCGACTACCCGGCGTTCGTCGACGCGATCCTCGCCGCGACGGCCAGTCGCCCAGGGCTCACGTCCCTCGACCTCCACTGAGCCGCGCCGCCGGCTCGCCTCGCCGACACGTCGCTGAGGCGTCGCTGAGGCGTCACCGAGACATCACCGGGCATCACCGATCACCGCATCGGACCCCGGCGCTCCTGATTGACCGTGGCCGCACCGATTGCTAGCGTGAGCGCAGTCCGCACCACGGACCCGCGGACGAGCACCACCGCAGACAGAACCGCAGACAGAAGGGCCTCACCCATGGCCGCGACCACGATCGCCGAGTACAACCTCACCGTCGCCGAACCGCTGCAGGAAGTGGCGAAGACGCTCGCCGCGGTCCTCGAAACCGCCCTCGGAGACATCGAGGGGACGGTATGGCACGGTCACCCGGTGTGGCTCGACGACAAGACGCCGATCGCCGGATTCAAGGCCTACGCGAACTACATCACCTTCATGATCTGGCGCGGTCAGGACCTGCTCGACGCACAGGGCGAGCTGGAGCCGGCGGGCTCACAGCGGATGGGCACGCTCAAGGTCGAGTCGGTCGAGCAGATCGACGAAGCCAAGCTTGCTGTCCTCCTGCGTGAGGCTTTGGCGCTCGAGCGCGCCTGAGCGCAGGCGCCCAAGCCATCGGATACGACATCCGCTTACTGACAGAACCCCCGCCGAAAAGCCAACTCAGCAGGGACTCCCATTGCGGATGATGCATCCACTTCGCATCGCGAAGCGGCGGCTGGAGATTCCGCTGCGTCGTCACCGACGCGGGCTACTGCGCGTCGGGATCTTCGTTCACGAGCGCCATTCCGAACTCGTTCACCGGCACGGATGAGCGGTTGGGATCCGGCAGTCGATCAGTCACCGGGCAGTACATGTAATGGTCGTGCGTTGAACTCCTGTCGAAGGCGTGCTCGCTGAGCGCGTGCCCGCACACGGTGCACAGTCGACCCGCGTCCGCCTCATCTGCGCCGTGCGGCACGGGAATCGGCGACCCCGCCACCGTTTCACGGCCCTCGTCAGTCCCGCCGGAGAACTGCGCAGAGCGCTCGTCCCCACCCCGCATCGTCGCGTTCGTGTCCATGTGCGGCATCGTACGCTCGCCGTGCCCGAATTGCACGCATTCCCTGCACTGCGCACGTTCGGTGCTCCGCGCGCGTACCCTGCACTGCCAGCCGATACGACGACCGGCACGCGCTCAGAGCTCTCCGAACCCGCTTGTGATGAGTGCGGTCAGCGCGTCGACTGCTGCGGCAGCGTCGGGCCCGTCCGCGGTGAGCGAGACGTCCGCGCCCTTCGTGAGACCCAGCGCCATGATGCCGAGGAGGCTCTTCGCGTCCTTGCCGTTGACGGTGACCTTGGCGCCGAAGGTACTCGCGAGTTTGACGAACTCCGCAGCTGGACGCGCGTGCAGCCCATCTTTGTTGAGCAGCGTCACGGTCGCCGTCACGATGCCGTCGTCTCCGGTCGGAGCGCCGGCCGGCGCGTCCGGCGCCGCCACGGCGGAATCCGCATCGGCATCACCGACGACGTTGGCAGATCGCGCTGCAGCGACGACGTCATCGAGCGACGAACCGGTCTGCGCTGCGACCGAGGCCGCGACACCGCCTTCGACGAGCGGAGCATCGACGATGCGGACACGAGCCCGCTGCTCGTCCTCGAGGAAGTCGAGCGCCGTCTCCGCTGTCAGGATGGCGGAGCCGAGGTCGCAGAGCACGACGACACCCTCCCCGTCGTCGACCGCAGCGATGCCGTCTGAAACGCGCTGGAAGCTCGTCCCGATCCCGTCGTCGTCGGTGCCGCCCGCGGCGAAGAGCTTCGCGTCCGGCGCCATCTGACGGGCCAGGTCGACGAGACCTTCGGCGATCTTGGGGCTGTGGGAGACGAAGACGATCCCGACGCTCATGCGTCAGCCCCGGTCGAGGCGCCCGCGGATGCCGCTGCGGCATCGGCAGCCGCACGCAGCAGGTAGGCGCTCGACTGCGCACCCGGATCCCGATGCCCGATCGCCCGTTCGCCGAGGTAGCTCGCGCGCCCCTTGCGGGCGACGAGCGGCTCCGTCGCAACGGCACCGGCCTGAGCCGCATCCGCCGCGGCGTTCAGGACCGCGACCACATCGGCGCCGGCGTCGAGCGATTCCTGTGCCGCTTCGACCGCAGGCGTCCAGGCGTCGATCATCGTCTTGTCGTCCCGCTCGGCCTTGCCTCGCAGCACCACGCCGTCGCGCGCAGCGGTGAGCACCGTCACGATGCCGGCGGCGTCGAGCTCGGTCGCCGTCCCCGCAGCGATGGCGCCCTTGAGGAACGCGGTGCCGAGGAGAGGGCCGCTCGCGCCGCCGACCGTCGAGATGAGGGTCGTCGCCGCGAGCTTCAGGACGTCGCCCGGGGTCGCATCGGCGTCGAGGTCGTCGAGCTTCGGCAGGATCGCCGAGAAGCCACGATCGAGGTTCTCGCCGTGGTCACCGTCGCCGATGTCCCGATCGAGGGTGATCAGTTCGACCCGATGCTCCGCGACGACCGCCGCGCTCCTGCGCATCCAGTCGACGGCCCAAGCGCCATCCAGCCCCATGCGTCCTACCTTCCCCAGCGGAGAGCGGCCGTCTGCACGGGCGCATCCCACAATTCGGTCAATTCGTCGTCGAGCTTGAGGAGCGTGATCGACACGCCCTGCATCTCGAGGCTCGTGGTGTAGTTGCCGACGAGCGATCGGGAGACCTCGACGCCCTTCGCGGCCAAGACCTCTGCGGCGTGCTTGAACACGATGAAGAGCTCCACCTGGGGTGTTCCACCCATGCCGTTGACGAGCAGCAGCGTCTTCTCGCCGCTCTCGTAGGGCAGGTCCTCGAGGATCGCGTCGAGGAGCCGATCCACGATCGCATCGGCCGGCTCGAGCTTGATGCGCTCACGGCCGGGCTCGCCGTGGATGCCGATGCCAATCTCGATCTCGTCGTCGGCGAGCGTGAAGCTGGGCTCGCCGGCGTGCGGAACGACGCAGGGGGTGAGTGCGACGCCCATCGTGCGGGTGAGACCGTTGACCTTCTCGGCGATTGCAGCGACCTCGTCGAGGCTCGCGCCCGCCTGGGCCTTCGCGCCGGCGATCTTCTCGACGAGCACGGTTCCCGCGACGCCACGACGACCGGCGGTGTAGAGCGAGTCCTTGACGGCGACGTCGTCGTTCGTCACGACGGCGCGCACCTCGATGCCCTCGGCGAGGGCGAGGTCGGCTGCCGTCTCGAAGTTGAGGACGTCTCCTGTGTAGTTCTTGACGATGTGGAGCACACCGGCGCCGCCGTCGACGGCCTTCGTGGCGGCGAGGATGGGGTCGGGCGTCGGTGAGGTGAAGACCGGACCGGGAACGGCTGCGTCGAGCATGCCGTAGCCGACGAATCCGCCGTGGAGGGGCTCGTGTCCGCTGCCGCCACCGCTCACGATGCCGACCTTGCCTGCGAACGGAGCATCCTTGCGGACGATGTAGATCGGATCGAGCGAGACATCGACGATGTCGGCGTGCGCAGCGCCGAAGCCTGCCACCGCCTCGTCGACGACGTGCTTCGGATCGTTGATGAGCTTCTTCATTGAATCCTCCTGGACGTTCGGTTCGGGACAGCCGATCCGGGGGTCGGCACCGACTCTCAACCTACGCCAGTGCGCCCCTGGACGTAAGGGGTCCGGAGGCCCGGGCGAGTCACCTCAGACAGCTTGCACATTCGTGCAGAACCGGTCGCTCCGACGTCGAGAGCTTGCCCAGAGCCAGCGCTCCGAATGTCAGGAGGCGACGCGGTTCGAGGCCTCGACCCACGCGTCGAGCTTCGCCGTCGCCGCACCGGAGTCGATCGTGGTCCTGGCGACGTCGATCGCAGCCGCGAACCGCTCGAGAATCGGTTCCTGCGATCGGGACGGATCGTCGTACAGCTCGAACGAGACGATGCCGGCGGCCGCGTTCAGGAGCACGATGTCGCGCACCGGCCCGGTCTCCCCCGCCAGGACGGCACGAGCGACCTGCGCGTTGTGCGCAGCATCGCCGCCGAGGAGGTCGTCGATGTTGGCGCGAGCGAACCCGAGGTCCCGCGGGTCGAGGTCGTGTTCGGTCACCGCACCGCGACTGACCTCCCACAGGTGGCTGTGACCGGTCGTCGTGAGCTCGTCGAGGCCATCGTCGCCACGGAACACGAACGCCGTCGCACCACGCGTCTGGAACACCCCGACGAAGAGCGGGATGCGATCGGCGTTCGCCACACCCACGGCGGACGCTTCCGGACGAGCCGGGTTGCAGAGCGGCCCGAGGATGTTGAACACCGTCGGAACGCCGAGCTCGCTGCGGACGGGACCGGCGTGCCCGAAGCCCGGGTGGAAGGCGGCAGCGAACGCGAAGGTGATGCCGGTCTCGGCGAGCACGTCTGCGACGCGGTCCGTCGGGAGCTCGAGGTTCACGCCGAGCGCTTTGAGCACGTCGGAGGAGCCGGAGGACGAACTCGCCGCCTTGTTGCCGTGCTTGATGACGGGGATGCCCGACGCGGCAGCGACGACCGACGCCATCGTCGACACGTTGACCGTACCGAAGCGGTCACCGCCCGTCCCGACGATGTCGAGGGCGCGCGAGGGAGCGACGAGGGGCATCGCGTGCTCGAGGATCGCATCGCGGAACCCGACGATCTCGTCGACCGTCTCGCCCTTCTGGCGGAGGGCGATGAGGAATCCGGCCAATTGTGCATCGGTCGCGCTGCCCGTCATGACCTGCTCCATGGCCCAGGTGGACTCGGAGACGCTCAGGTCTTTTCCGTCGAGCAGATCGCCGATGAGTGAGGGCCAGGAGAAGAGAGCAGGCATGAGTGCGATCCTACAAGGGACTGAACAGGGGACTCGCCGGTCCCCCGAGAGTCTCCGCCCGCCCGCACGCTTGTCACTCAGTCGTCACGTCCTCGCTGGGACGGAGCCGTGAGCCTCGTGAAGTCACGGGATTCGGCCAGCAACAGTTCGGTATTTCACCAGGAAATTAGGTTAACCTAACCCGGTCCACCTTCGGCCGAGCCCCCGAAATGCGAAAAACCGCTCCGTCTTTCGGCCATAATGGATGGGTGACGAGCACCTCAATCAACCTTGCGCCGAGTGCGCCCCGGATCAACCGACCGAACCCGGTCGCAGTTGGAACGATCGTCTGGCTGGGCAGCGAGGTCATGTTCTTCGCCGGCCTGTTCGCGATCTACTTCACGCTGCGATCGATGGCCCCCGAATTGTGGGCCGCGGAAACCAGTCGGCTGAACGTTCCCTTCTCGACGGTGAACACGATCATCCTCGTGTCGTCGTCGTTCACGTGCCAGTTCGGCGTCTTCGCCGCTGAGCGCATGCAGCCCAGGATGACCGGATGGAGCCCGCGCAAGTGGGGCATGGTCGAGTGGTTCTTCCTCACCTACGCCCTCGGCGCTGTCTTCGTCGCCGGCCAGATCTTCGAGTACGCGACGCTCGTGAGCGAGGGCATCTCCCTCAGCTCCAACGCCTACGGCTCGGCCTTCTACCTGACAACGGGCTTCCACGGCCTCCACGTGACGGGCGGCCTCATCGCCTTCCTCCTCGTGATCGGTCGCGCCTACGCCGTCAAGAAGTTCGGCCACAAGGAGGCCACGAGCGCCATCGTCGTGTCCTACTACTGGCACTTCGTCGACGTCGTGTGGATCGGCCTCTACTTCGTCATCTACGTCCTGAAATAACCACGGAATGACTGACTCCATGCAGAAGCACACCAAGAAGGCCCGCAAGAGCGGTCGCCGGAGCCCCTTCGCCACGGCAGCGCTGCTCGCCATCGGCCTGCTCGTCACGGGCGGCGCCTACGCCGCATTCAGTGTCAGCACCGCCAGTGCGTCCACGGCTCCCGCAGCGCACACCCAAGCGACGATCGAAGAAGGCCAGAAGCTCTTCAGCGCCAACTGCGCAACGTGCCACGGTCTCGACATGCAGGGCACCACCGCCGGCCCGAGCCTCCTCGGCGTCGGTGCGGCGGCGGTCGACTTCCAGGTCGGCACCGGTCGCATGCCCCTCCAGAACCAGGGTCCTCAGGCCCCCGAGAAGCCCGTCCAGTTCACGGACGAGCAGATCTCGGCCCTCGCCGCGTACGTCGCATCGGTCGCCCCCGGCCCCGCCATCCCCGACGAGAAGTACCTCGACGGCCAGGGTGACGCAGCCAACGGCGCTCAGCTCTTCCGCATCAACTGCGCCATGTGCCACAACGTCGCAGCCGCCGGTGGAGCACTGACGGAAGGCAAGTACGCACCGTCGCTCGTCGGCGTCAGCGCAGCACACATCTACGAGGCCATGATCACCGGCCCGCAGAACATGCCCGTCTTCAACGACATGAACCTCAGCCCCGAGGACAAGCGCGACGTCATCACGGCGCTCAAGTTCATGGAGAACAACCCGTCGCCAGGCGGCAACGACCTCGGCTCGCTCGGCCCGGTTTCCGAAGGACTCTTCCTCTGGATCTTCGGCCTCGGCACGATCGTCGCCCTCACCGTCTGGATCACCGCGAAGTCCAACTGACCGACGCGACACGACTTTTTACACGTACGAAGGAGCACAATGGCTAAGGACGACACGAGCGGCACTGAGATCGCCGCCGACTCGTCTGCCCATGGGCAAGAGCTGCAGGTCTCGGCCGGCACGGCAGTAATCGCACGCGATGCGATCGCCGATCCCGGTCTGCCGCCGCACCGCAAGCGCGTCACCGACCTCGACCCGAAGAAGGACAAGCGGGCCGAACGGTTCGTCTACACGCTCTTCTACCTGTCGATCGTCGGAAGCGTCTGGGCGATCGCCGCTTACATGGCATTCCCCATCGAATCCGAGGACCTCGGTTCGGTTCGGCTGAACAACCTCTTCATCGGTCTCGGCATGGCACTCGCCCTGCTCGCGATCGGCATCGGCGCCGTCCACTGGGGCAAGGCGCTCATGGCGGACCACGAGGGCGTCGACCAGCGTCACCCCACGCGTGGTTCCGATGAGACCCGCGCACGCGCCGTCGAGATCTTCAGCGAAGCGAACGAGGAGTCCGGCTTCGGACGCCGCTCGCTCATCCGCAACAGCCTCATCGGCGCACTCGTCGCCTTCCCGCTCCCCGGCGTCGTCCTGTTCCGCGGTCTCGCACCGCAGGACGAGGACCCGGTCGAGCTCCTCAGCCACACCATGTGGGAAAAGGGAACCCGTCTGGCTCGCGACCCCTCCGGTGCGCCCATCAAGGCCTCGGACGTCACGCTCGGCAGCGCGTTCCACGTGATCCCTGAGAACCTGCACGAAGCAGAGCACGTCCTGAACGAGAAGGCGAAAGCGATCGTCCTCCTCATGCGCCTGAAGCCGGAAGACCTCATCGAGTCTCCCGAGAAGAAGGACTGGTCGTACGACGGCATCGTCGCGTACTCCAAGGTCTGCACCCACGTCGGTTGCCCCGTCGCCCTGTACGAGCAGCAGACGCACCACCTGCTGTGCCCGTGCCACCAGTCGCAGTTCGACGTCACCAACCACTGCGCCGTCATCTTCGGACCCGCTGCTCGGCCGCTCCCCCAGCTGCCGATCTCGGTCGACGACGAAGGCTACCTCGTCGCACAGAGCGACTTCCATGAACCTGTCGGCCCGAGCTTCTGGGAGCGTCATTGAGTACCACAACAGCACCACGCGCTCCTGAGCAGGCGTCCGGCGCCCCTCAGGCCAAGAAGTCCGGCGGCTTCACCGCCGCCGCGGCGAACTACATCGACGAACGCACCGTCATCTCGGTCGCCGTCAAGGAGTTCGGTCGGAAGATCTTCCCGGACCACTGGTCCTTCCTCCTCGGCGAGGTCGCGCTCTACAGCTTCGTCATCATCCTGCTGTCCGGCTCGTTCCTCACGTTCTTCTTCCAGGCGTCGATGGCCGAAGTTCACTACGACGGCTCGTTCATCCCGCTGAAGAACATCGAGATGTCCGCCGCCATGGCGTCGACCCTCGACATCTCCTTCGACATCCGCGGTGGCCTCTTGATGCGTCAGGTCCACCACTGGGCCGCACTGCTCTTCGTGGCCTCCATCGGCCTGCACATGCTCCGCATCTTCTTCACGGGCGCATTCCGCAAGCCGCGCGAGCTCAACTGGGTCATCGGTTTCGTCCTCTTCATCCTCGCGATGGCTGAAGGCTTCACCGGCTACTCCCTCCCCGACGACCTGCTCTCGGGCAACGGCCTCCGTATCATCGACGGCATGGTCAAGGGCATCCCGCTCGTCGGAACCTGGATCTCCTTCCTCCTCTTCGGCGGCGAGTTCCCGGGAACGGACATCGTCGGACGACTGTATTCGCTCCACATCCTCCTGCTCCCCGCGCTCGTGCTGCTCTTCATCGCGCTGCACCTGACGTTCGTCGTCGTGCACAAGCACACGCAGTACCCGGGCGCTGGCCGCACCGAGCAGAACGTGGTCGGCTACCCCGTCCTCCCCGTGTACGCGGCCAAGGCCGGCGGCTTCTTCTTCATCGTCTTCGGTGTCGTGATGCTGATCGCCTCGCTGTTCACGATCAACCCGATCTGGAACTACGGACCGTACGACCCCTCACCGGTGTCGGCAGGTACCCAGCCGGACTGGTACATCGGCTTCGCCGACGGTGCGCTCCGACTCATCCCGCCGCACCTCGAGTTCGTCCTGTGGGACCGCACGTGGTCGTTCAACATCCTGATCCCGCTCATCGGACTCGGCCTGTTCATCGTCACAGTGCTCATCTACCCGTTCATCGAGGCCTGGATCACCGGAGACAAGCGCGAACACCACGTGCTCGACCGTCCGCGCAACGCCCCGACCCGTACGGCGATCGGTGCAGCCGGTGTCACGTTCTACGCAGGCCTCTGGGCCGCAGCCTCGTCGGACATCATCGCGACGCACTTCAAGGTCAGCATGGAAGGCGTCATCCACGTCCTCCAGGCCGTCGTCATCATCGGACCGTTCATCGCCTACTTCATCGCGAAGCGCACCTGCATCGGCCTACAGAAGAAGGATCGCGAGATCCTTCTCCACGGCTACGAGTCCGGTCGCATCGTCCGCCTCCCCGGCGGCGAGTACATCGAGGTCCACGAGCCCGTCGACGAGTACGAGCGCTGGCGCCTCGCGAGCTATCGCGACTACGCACCGCTCATGATCCGTCCGAACGCTCAGGGCAAGATCACCGGTGGACAGCGGGTCCGTGCAGCTCTCTCCCGGTGGTTCTTCGAGGATCGGATCGCTCCGGTCACCTCGACGGACATCGAGAAGGCGCACGGCGACCACCACTAATCGCTCGATTCACGCGCACCACGGCAGGCCCTTTGGAACTTCGGTTCCGGAGGGCCTGTCCCGTTCCCAGAGGTGCTTGCACTCCCCCGGGCGACTCGTAGACTGGCTCGATGCCGGAACGGAACGCAACCGAGACGTCGGCGATGGTCGAGCTCATCCGAACCTCCCAGCGGATCCTCGTCGCGGGCTCGTCCGGTTCCGGGAAGAGCGCCCTCGCAGCGGCCCTGGCAGCGCACCTCGACCGCCCGTACGTCGAACTCGACTCGCTGTTCCACGGAGCAGGCTGGATCCCCAGAAAGACGTTCGTAGATGACGTCGACCACTTCACGAGCCGCGCCTCCTGGATCACGGAGTGGCAGTACACGGACGTCCGTGAGCTCCTCGTTGATCGTGCGGATCTAATGCTCTCGCTCGAATTTCGGAAGCCGTTGGTCATGCGTCGGCTGATTTCGAGAACACTCCGTCGCCGCATCCTTCACCAGGAGCTCTGGAACGGCAATCAGGAGCCGCCTCTGCACACGATCTTCAGTGATCGCGACCACATCATCCGATGGGGATGGCGCACCCAAGCGGCGGCACCGTCACGTGTGACCGCGGCGATTGAACGAGCGCCGGGCCTCATCGTTGCGCGCTTCGTCCACCCTCGCCAGCTCACGGCCGTGCTGGAGACGCTTCGGACCCAGTGACCGGCAGTCCACGTCCGTACGTGACGAATGCAACAAACCTGGATTGCCACAATTCTTTGGGTCTCCCAAAGTATCGTGTTACGCTCCCACCATGGCACGTGAAACAGGTCTGCGGGACCGCAAGAAAGCACAGACACGGCATCGGCTCGCCGACGTCGCGGCACGTCTGTTCGCCGAGCACGGCTACGACGCTGTGTCCGTCGTGGACGTGGCGCGCGCGGCCGACGTCTCCGATCAGACCGTCTACAACTACTTCACCGCGAAGCAGGACCTCGTCCTCGACCGCGCCGATGAGATCAGAGAACTCTACGGCAGGGTCGTGCACGAGCGGGCCGCCGGCTCCTCCCCCGCCACAGCGCTGCGGCAGCTCGTCGCCGACGACATCGCTCGCTACCGGCAGGCGGATCCGACGATCGCGCGCGGCGAGTTCCCGGCGCAGTGCCTCGAGAGTCCGACGCTCCGGCGATTCGCGCTCGAGACGCGCGAGCTCCAGGTGCTCGCCATCACCGAGGCGATCCTCACGAGCATCCCCGAGCTGCACCCTCTGAGCGTCAAGGCACACGCCGCTGCGCTGATCTCCGTCATCCAGACCATCACGGATCTGATCGGCGAGAGCATGCTCGCGAACGGCCCGACGGATGGCGCAGCAGCGGCCATGTCCCGCGATGCCGACATCGCGTTCGACGAACTGGATCGCGCCTTCACCTCGCTCGTCACAGCCACAGCAGCAGCAGCAGCAGCGCAGACAGTGACGGCGCCAACAGATGCGGCACAGACGGCGACAACATGAACAACACGAGCACTCACCCCGCCCGCGTCCTCATCTCCGGTGCCAGCATCGCGGGACCCGCTCTGGCCTTCTGGCTGCATCGCTACGGCTTCGAGGTCACCGTCGTGGAGAAGGCCCGCACGGTCCGCCCCGGCGGTCAGGCCGTCGACTTCAAGGGACCCATCCACCGGACAGTCCTCCAACGGATGGGCATCCTCGAGGCAGTCGAGCAGGCGAGCGTCGTGGAGGGCGATGGCCTCATCGTGGATTCGCACGGGCGGAAGATCGGCACCGTCCCCGGTGCGTTCTCCGGCGGCGAGATCAACATCCCCCGCGGCGATCTCGCCCGGATGCTGACCGAGCGGACCCTCGCAGACTGCGAGTACCGCTTCGACGACTCCATCGTGTCGCTCACCGACACGGGAGACGGTGTCGACGTCACCTTCGCTCACGCGGAACCGGCGACCTTCGACCTCGTCATCGGGGCGGACGGCATCCACTCGAACGTCCGCTCGCTCGCCTTCGGACCGGAAGCGGACTACGTCAGGCACCTCGGCCACTCCTATGCGCTCGCGGGGCTCGATGCCGGTGACGACGACGTCATGTACAACGAGCCGGGGCGCATGGCCGCGCTCGGAGGATCGAAGGCTCCGGCGTTCTTCGTGTTCGCCTCTCAACCGGACTCCGACGCACGGGACGATGTCGACGCCCAGAAACGACAGGTGACCGCCGCCTACGCGAACGGTGGCTGGCGGCTCGACGAACTCATGCAGCAGATCCCCGCCGTCCGGGAGTTCCACATGGACTCGATCAGCCGAGTCACGATGGACCGCTACACGAGCGGCCGAGTGGCGCTCGTGGGCGACTCCGCGTACGGCAACGCACTCGGCGGTTTCGGCACCGGGCTCGCGATCGTCGGGGCGTACGTCCTCGCCGGAGAGCTGCACCGCGCGGGAGGCGACCACACGGTCGCGTTCCGTCGGTACGAGGACGTCTTCCGGCGGTACGCCTCCGTGTCTCAGAAGGTCAACGCGGGTCGCCTGCTCGCGCCAGCCACACGCTTCGGCATCCGGGTCCGCAACCTCATGTTCTCGGCACTGACACTCGCTTCGCCCCTCATGCGGCTCGTCGACCGACCGGCCACGAACATCCGGCTCGAAGACTACTCACGCCCCGTCTAGGAGGCCACAACGAGCGAAGGCCCCGTCCGGATACCGGATGGGGCCTTCGACATGACGGTCGCTCGGCGACCGCACAGCAGCTCTATCCGAGCGGCAGGATCTTCTTGTAGAACTCCGCGGTGACCGCGTAGCCGAGGCGACGGTAGAAATCACCGGCACGAGCAGTCGACATCGTCAGCTGACGTGCACCGCGTTCGACGGCGTACTGCTCGTTGGCCTCCACGAGGGCGGATCCGATGCCGCGGCCGCGGGCGCCCTCGTCGACGACGAGCTCCTGCAGGTGGGCCGTGAGGCCCGCAGCGTGGAGCAGACGGGACACGGACATGAGGGTGTAGCCCACGACCGCTTCCGACGCATCGACGGCGACGTACAACACGTTCGTCTCGTCTTCACGAGGACGCATGACGTTGTTGTACGCGGTGACGAAGTCGTCTGCCGCCGGTGGGATCGAGCCGGTGATGAGCTGACCAGCCAGTGCGAAGACGGCTGAGGAGTCCTCGGGACGACCCCGGCGGATGCTGAACGAGTCCGTCATTACCGTGCGTGGTATCCGCGGTAGTACTCGTAGGTCCAACCCACGACGGCGATCACGACGAGCGGGACGGCGATGAACGCGATCCAGAACCCGACGGCGAGGCCGAGGATGAGGAGACCTGCGGATGCAGCCATGATGATGGGCCACCAGCTCCACGGGCTGAAGTGCCCGATCTCCGGGTCGCCGTCATCGATGTTCGCCGTGACGGTGTCCTCGGGCAGTTCGCCGCCCTGGCTCTTGTGCACCCGGTTGAGGTAGAAGCCGAGGAACGCGCTCAGGATGGCCGAGAGGGCCAGCGTGACCGTTCCGACCCACTCCACCTTGCCGTGGTTCGGGTCGATGAGCGACCAGAACGTGTACAGCGCGGCGAGGAAGGCGCAGAAGACGGTCAGGAGAGCGAAGAGGATGATATTCGCGCGCATGCGCTACTTCACCTGTCCTTCTGCGAGATCGAGGGTTGGGGCGTCGGGAGCGTCTTTCGCGGGGCCGACTCCCACCGGAACGCCGACCTCGGGGTGGTGCAGGTCGAACGCCGGGCGCTCCGAACGGATGCGCGGGATGGTCACGAAGTTGTGACGCGGCGGGGGCGAGCTGGTCGCCCACTCGAGCGATCCGCCGTAGCCCCACGGGTCGTCCTCGGTCACACGCGGCGCCTTCCGGGCCGTGATGTAGACGTTGAGGAAGAACGGCAGGAGCGAGACGGCGAGGATGAACGATCCGACCGTGGACAGCTGGTTCATCCACGTGAAGCCGTCTTCAGGCGAGTACGTCGCGTAGCGTCGCGGGAAGCCGATGACGCCCAGCCAGTGCTGAATGAGGAACGTGGTGTGGAAGCCGATGAAGAGCAACCAGAAGTGCCAGTAGCCGAGCTTCTCGTTGAGCATCTTGCCCGTCCACTTCGGCCACCAGAAGTAGAAGCCGGCGAACATCGCGAACACGACGGTGCCGAAGACGACGTAGTGGAAGTGCGCGACGACGAAGTACGAGTCGGACACGTGGAAGTCGAGCGGGGGCGAAGCGAGGATGACACCGGTCAGACCACCGAAGACGAAGGTGATCAGGAAGCCGATCGACCAGAGCATGGGGGTCTCGAACGTGACTGAACCACGCCACATGGTGCCGAGCCAGTTGAAGATCTTCACACCCGTCGGCACTGCGATGAGCATCGTCATGAGCGCGAAGAACGGCAGCAGGACGGATCCGGTGACGTACATGTGGTGGGCCCACACCGTGACGGAGAGCGCAGCGATCGCGATCGTCGCGTAGATGAGGGTCTTGTACCCGAAGATCGGTTTGCGGCTGAAGACCGGGAAGATCTCGGACACGATGCCGAAGAACGGCAGGGCGATGATGTAGACCTCTGGGTGGCCGAAGAACCAGAAGAGGTGCTGCCACAGGATCACGCCGCCGTTTTCAGCGTCGTAGATGTGGGCGCCGAAGACGCGGTCCGCACCGAGTGCGAAGAGCGCCGCTGCGAGGACCGGGAAGGCCATGAGCACGAGGAGCGAGGTCACGAGGGTGTTCCACGTGAAGATCGGCATGCGGAACATGGTCATGCCGGGGGCGCGCATCGTGATGATCGTGGTGATGAAGTTGACACCACCGAGGATCGTGCCGAAACCGCTCAGTGCGAGGCCGAGGACCCAGAGGTTGCCACCGAGCCCTGGCGAGAAGGTCGTACTCGACAAGGGCGAGTAGGCGAACCAACCGAACGCTGCAGCACCCTGCGGGGTGAGGAAGCCACCGACGGCGATGAGGCTGCCGAAGACGTAGAGCCAGAAGGCGAATGCGTTCAGTCGCGGGAAGGCGACGTCGGGGGCGCCGATCTGCAGCGGCATGAGGGCGTTGGCGAAGCCTGCGAAGAGCGGCGTCGCGAACATGAGGAGCATGATCGTGCCGTGCATCGTGAAGAGCTGGTTGTACTGCTCTTTGGTCTCGATGATCGTTCCGCCGGGCTCGAAGAGCTGTGCGCGGATGATGAGCGCCATCACTCCGCCGAGGCAGAAGAAGACGAACGACGCGATCAGGTACATGTACCCGATGGTCTTGTGGTCCGTGGAGGTGATCCACTTGACCAGGACATTGCCCTTGCGCTCGACCGTGCTGCGCCCGATGACGCTTGCCTGGCCGGCGGGAAGCGTGGTGGTGGTCATTCCCCTGCTCCGTGCTCTTCAAGACCTGCCGGGGCCTTGGTGCCCGGGAGGTTGGTGTTTCGGTCGTAATCGGTGCCGTAGTTGCCGATGTTCCCCGAGTCTGCGAGCTTCTTCAGGTGTGCGTCGTACTCGGCCTGCGAGACGACCTTCACGTTGAAGAGCATGAGCGAGTGGTACTCGCCGCACAGCTCGGCGCACTTGCCGGCATACGTTCCTTCACGCTCAGGCGTGAAGGACATGTAGTTGATCTTTCCGGGGAACATGTCCTTCTTGTACAAGAAGTCGATGACCCAGAAGGAGTGGATGACGTCGCGCGACTGGAGCGCGATCTTCACCGTCTTGCCGACGGGGAGGTACAGGGTGGGGAGCTGGTCCTGGTCGATGACGCCGCCAGGTCCTTCCTGAGCCTGGACGCCGGCGGACCAGACGTCTTCGCCCTCGACGGACTTGTCGTAGACGAAGTCCCAAGCCCACTGCTTCGCGAACACGGAGATCGCGACGTCGGGGTCCTTGTACTGCGTCTCGATGGCCGCCTGATCGCGTGCCGTGAAGGCGAAGAAGCCCAGCACGAGGATGAGGGGCACGACCGTGTAGAAGATCTCGATCGGCATGTTGTAGCGGAGCTGCACGGGGAGGCCGGTCTGGCCCTTCCGGCGGCGGTACACGATGACGGCCCAGATGATGAGCCCCCACGTGATCACACCGACTGCAAGGAGGACGAGCCACGCCGTGACCCACAGACCGGCGATGCGGTCGGTGTGGTTCGTGACGGGTGATTCACCCTCAATGAAGCCCGGCAGATAGCCGTGCAGTTCTGCCTGCGTGCAACCCGCCAGGACTATGGCGAGTGTGGCGGCCAACGGAATGGCTGCCAAGCGGAGACGACGATTCGAGCGCACCTACGAGACCTTTCGAATACACAGCTGTGGTTCGTCGACAAGTCTAGTGGTCATGGTCGCCGCCCGCCGGACCATTCCGGGCCGTGGCGGCCGCTGCTGCACGAAAACCGCCGCTGTCGTGCACGAAAAAAGCGAGGGGGAACCGCCCGATGTCGGGCGATTCCCCCTCGCTGGAGCGAGTCGGCTCACCGTCTGAACGATCAGACGGAGCGGAGTCGGCTAGTGGAAGCTGTCTCCACACGCGCAGCTGCCGCCGGCGTTCGGGTTGTCGATCGTGAAGCCCTGCTTCTGGATCGAGTCCTCGAAGTCGATCTGTGCGCCGTCCAGGTACGGGACGCTCATCTTGTCGACGATGACTTCGACGCCGTCGAAGTCGACCGTCGCGTCTCCGTCGAGCATGCGCTCGTCGAAGTACAGCTGATAGATGAGGCCGGAGCAACCGCCCGGCTGGACTGCGACGCGGAGGCGGAGGTCGTCGCGACCCTCCTGGCCGAGCAGGCTCTTGACCTTGAGGGCGGCTGCATCGGACAGGCCGACGCCGTGCGCGGCGGCCGTGGACGACTCGGTCATGATGGTGTCGCTCATGGATCTCCTCGAGTTGACGTGGCACCGTGCGGCGCCATGGTTGGAATTCTACCTCCCGAAACCGCGAAGCGGCCGGGTACATTCCCGTTGCGGGTCAGTTGTTCCGGGGCGCCCGGAGGACGCCTGTCGACCGGATGACGGAAACGCCCGCGCTCAGGCCTTCGGAACCTCGAACGAGGAGAGCCTGCCGAGGAAGAGCGCTTCGGTGAGGATCGCCTTGTGGAAGACGCCGAGGTGCAGCGACTCGTTGGGGCTGTGTGCACGTGTGTGCGGATCCTCGACACCCGTCACGAGGATCTGCGCTTCCGGGAAGGTGCGGACCAGATCGGCGACGAACGGGATCGATCCGCCGATGCCCATCTCGACGGGCTCGACCTCCCAGGCGTCGGCCATGGCCCGCTTGACCTCGGCGACCGCCCAGCCGCTCGTGTCGACAAGGAAGGGGTCGCCCTGGTCGACGTCGTCGATCGTGAGCTGCGCGCCGAAGGGCGCGTTGGCGAGCAGGTGCGCCTCGAGCGCACGGTAGGCGTCAGAGGCGTCCTGTCCGGGAGCGACGCGTGCGCTCACACGCACCGAGACCTCCGGCGTGAGCGTGTTCGACGCGTTCGCGACCGTCGGAGCGTCGATGCCGGTGACGGTGATCGAGGGCTGCGACCAGATCCGGCTGAGGATCGTGCCACGCCCGACGGGGAGGACGCCCTCCGGTAGGCCCGCCTCTGCGCGCAACTGGGCTTCGGAGTAGTCGGGCGTCTCGGTCTCGTGCGAGGTGAGGCCCTCGACGGCGACCGAACCGGCCTCGTCCCAGAGCGAGGCGAGCAGGGTGACGGTCGCCATCATCGCATCGGGCACCGCTCCCCCGAACATGCCGGAGTGCGACGCGTGCTCGAGCGTCTTCACCGTCAGGCGGAAGGTCACGTTGCCGCGGAGGCCGACCGTGAGGGCCGGCGTCGATTCGTCCCAGTTGTCGGAGTCGGCGACGACGATGACGTCGGCCGCGAGCGTGTCGCGGTTCTGCTCGAGGAAGTTGGCGAAGGATCGTGAGCCGAACTCCTCCTCGCCCTCGATGAAGAGGACGAGCCCCAGGTCGAAGTCGTTGCCGAGCACGGAGGTCAGCGCGCGGATCGAGGCGATGTGCGCCATGACGCCCGCCTTGTCGTCGGCCGCGCCACGGCCGTACAGACGGCCGTCGCGGATCGTCGGCTCGAAGGGGGGCGAGTCCCAGCCGTCGTCGTTCCCGGGCGGCTGGACGTCGTGGTGGGCGTAGAGCAGCACCGTCGGCTTGCCGTTCCGGGCAGCGCGCTTCGCGAGGACCGCCGGCTGGCCGAGGAGGTCCCGCTGGCCGGGTTCCGTCGAGTCCGTGATGGGCGCTCGCTTGATCTCGACGACGTCGAAGACACCCGTCGCACGTGCCAGATCGGCCACCGCGTGGGCGCTCCGCTCGACGTGCGAGTCGTCGAAAGCGGCCCAGGAGACCGAGGGGATGCGCACGAGCGTGCCCAGATCCGCGATGGTCGACGGCAATGAGCCGGCCACCGCCTCGGTCAGGCGCGCGTCGCGTTCCTGCTCATTCGATGGGTCTTGTCCGAATTCCGTCGTGGTACCAGTCGTCATGCAGGTAATCTTAAGGTGAATCTTCGATCAAGGACGTTCCATCGTGGCGAAACAGCAGAGCACCCCAGCACCCGAGCCGGTCATCGAGACCGCCGAGCAGACGGCAGAACGCATCGCGCGCAGCGCGAGCGTCGCCAAGGGCCGACCGACCCCGAGCCGTGCAGAACGGGAAGCGCAGAACAAGCGTCCCCTCGTCCCGTCCGACCGCAAGGAAGCGACCAGGCAGGCCAAGACCCAGCAGGCGGAGGCACGTCGTCGTGCTCAGGCCGGTATGGCGGCCGGCGACGACAAGTACCTCCCGGCGCGTGAACGCGGACCGCAGCGCAAGTTCGTGCGCGACTTCGTGGATGCACGTTTCAACATCGGCGAGTTCATGATCCCGGTCATGTTCCTCGTGATCCTCCTCACGTTCATCCCCGTGCCCGAGATCCAGGTCTACGGCATGCTCACGCTGTGGGTGTTCTTCATCATCGCGATCCTCGACTGCGTGTTCCTCGGCTTCCGGGTCCGCAAGGCGCTTGCCGCGAAGTTCGGCGAGGCCGAGCGCGGCGTCCGGTGGTACGCCGCCATGCGCGCGCTCCAGCTGCGTCCGCTCCGCCTGCCGAAGCCGCAGGTCAAGCGCGGCCAGTTCCCGAAGTAACGCGCACCCCACCAGAACTGCAGAACGGCCCCGGTCCGAGGACTGGGGCCGTTCTCACGTGCGCGGTCCCTGGTTCTGCTATCCGCGCTTCGCGAATCCGCGCTTCGCGAGCCCGCGGTTGATCTGACGAGCCCAGAGCGGGCCGAGGTAGAGGAAGGCCGTGTAGCCCTGCACGAGCGTGGCTCCCGCGTCGAGGCGCTCCTGGACGTCGGCTGCCGTTTCGACGCCGCCGACGGAGATCACGCACAGCTCTGCGGGCACGATGGCGCGGATGAGGCGCAGCACTTCGAGTGAGCGCTCTGCGAGGGGTGCGCCGGACAGTCCGCCGGCGCCGGCGGCTTCGACGACGGACGGGTCGGTGACAAGGCCCTCACGGGAGATCGTCGTGTTGGTCGCGATGATGCCGTCGAGTCCGAGACGGACGACGAGTCCGGCGATGCGATCGACTTCGTCGTCGCTCAGGTCCGGAGCGATCTTCACGAGGAGCGGGGTCGAGCCCGCCGCGGCCTTGACCGCTTCCAGGAGCGGTGCGAGCTGGTCGAGCTCCTGCAGGCCACGGAGGCCAGGAGTGTTCGGCGAGCTGACGTTGACGACGAGGTAATCGGCGTGCGGTGCGAGGAGCGTCGCGCTCGCCACGTAGTCTGCGGTCGCATCGGCGACGTCGACGACCCGGCTCTTGCCGATGTTGATGCCGAGGACGGGACGCTTCGTCTTCGCGGCAGTACGGCGCAAGCGTTCGGCGGCTGCAGCCGCTCCCCCGTTGTTGAAGCCCATGCGGTTGATGACAGCGCGGTCGGGAACGAGTCGGAACAGGCGCGGGCGCGGATTGCCCGGCTGCGGGATCGCCGTGATCGTTCCGACCTCGACGTGTCCGAAACCGAGCTGCCCGAGACCCAGCACGGCTTTGCCGTCCTTGTCGAAGCCCGCGGCGACGCCGAACGGTGAATCGAAATGCAGCCCGAGTGCATCGACGCCGAGGTCCGCCCGGGGACGGGTGACCGCTCTGGCGATGACACCGAGGCCCGTCACGGGGAGTGCGCGAATGACGTCGAAGGCCAAGTGATGGGCGCGCTCAGGATCGAGCTTCGACAGGACGTGGGTAAACAGGAAGCGATACATGCCTCTGCAAGATTACCGGTTCTGGCCGACCTCGTCCGACGCTGCCTCCGGGGCATTCTGGTGCTCGACGCGGAGGAGGGCGATCGCGGTCTCGAAGTCCTCGAGTGATTCGAACGCCTGGTAGACGCTCGCGAAGCGCAGGTACGCGACTTCGTCGAGTTCGCGGAGCGGCGTGAGGATGGCGAGACCGATGTCGTTCGCGTCGATCTGCGAAGCGCCCGTGGTTCGGATCGCCTCCTCGACACGTTGCGCGAGGACCGCGAGATCCGAATCGGTCACCGGGCGACCCTGGCACGCCTTCCGGACGCCGCTGACGACCTTCTCACGACTGAACGGCTCGACGACGCCAGAGCGCTTGATGACGCCGAGGCTGGCGGTCTCCGTCGTGCTGAAGCGTCGGCCGCACTCGGGGCACTGCCTCCGGCGGCGGATGGAGAGACCGTCATCGCTGGTTCGCGAGTCGATCACACGGGAGTCTGGGTGACGACAGAAAGGGCAATACATCTTGTGACCAGACTACTGCACCGGGAAGCGGGCGGTCACCGCTTCGCCGTGCGCAGGGAGGTCCTCGGAGCCGGAGAGCGCGACGATGTGGTCGGCCACTGCGCGAAGCGATGCTTCGTCGTACCGGACGATCTGCTGCGGGCGCAGGAACGTGAACGCTCCGAGGCCCGACGAGAAGCGGGCCTGGCCCCCGGTGGGCAGAACGTGATTCGAACCCGCGAGATAGTCGCCGAGACTGACCGGCGAGTGGTCGCCGAGGAAGATCGCACCCGCGTTCGTGATGCGCTCGAGGAGTGCCTCAGGGTCTGCCGTCTGGATCTCGAGGTGCTCCGGACCGTAGGCGTTGCTGAACGCGACCGCTGCGTCGAGGTCGTCGACGAGGACGATCGCGGACTGGCGACCCGCGAGGGCCTCGACGACCCGCGCACCGTGGCGGGTCTCCCCCGCGAACGTGGCGAGCCAGCGCTCGACCTCGACGGCGAGCTCAGGGGCGTCGGTGACGAGGAGGGAGGCTGCGGCCTCATCGTGCTCGGCCTGGCTGACGAGGTCCGCTGCGACGAGGCGCGGATCAGCGGTCGAGTCGGCGATCACGAGGATCTCGGTGGTTCCCGCCTCCGCGTCGATGCCCACCTGTCCGTTGACGATCCGCTTGGCGGCCGCGACGAAGATGTTGCCGGGTCCCGTGACGACGTCGACCGGCTCGAGTCCGGCATCGGGAACTCCGTAGGCGAAGGCGCCGATCGCCCCGGCCCCGCCCATGGCGTAGACCTCGGTGATGCCGAGGAGTCCCGCCGCACCGAGGATGGTCGGGTGCACGGCGGAGTCGTGGTCGCGCTGCGGAGGCGAGGCGAGGGCGATCGACGTCACGCCGGCCTCCTGCGCAGGCACCGCGTTCATCACGACGCTCGACGGGTAGACGGCCTTGCCTCCTGGGACGTACAGGCCGACCCTGCTGACGGGCGCCCATCGCTGACGGACGGTCGCGCCGTCGGCGAGCGTGGTGACGCGCTCGTCCGGGATCTGAGCACGCGTCGCGGCCCGGACCCGGTCGATCGCCTCGACGAGCGCGGCCTTGACCGCGGGGTCGAGCGCTTCGACCGCCAGGTCGATCTCCTCCTGCGGAACACGGAGCGCATGCGGGCGGCCTCCGTCGAACCGGTCGGCCTGCTCGAGCAGCGCTTCGGAGCCGCGAGCTCTGACGTCGTCGATGAGCTCGCCTGCTGACCGGGCCGCGGTCGACACGTCGACGACGGGCCTCGGGAGCATGGCGAGCAGTTCGCCGCGAGTAGGGTGGGATCCGCGAAGGTCAATGGTCGTGATCATGGCCCGCCCATCCTATCGTTCCGCCGGATCGAGCCGAGATGCGGAGCACACGGCCGGAGACCCCGCCCAACGCGTAGGAGGGCCGATCCGATGGAATCCGAGCGCCGACCCGAGCTGACCCCGGAACCCCCGACCCCAGAACCCGTGGCCCCGGAACCCGTGACCCCAGAACCCGTGACCCCGGATCTCGACGCGTTCAAACGCGCATTCCGGCGCCATGCAGCAGGCGTCGCGATCGTGACCACGCTCACCCCGGACGGACTGCCCGTCGGCTTCACCGCCACTTCCCTCGCCTCCCTTTCGGCGGTGCCACCCCTCGCGACGTTCAACATGGCGCGGAGCGCGAGCTCGTGGCCCGCGATCGTCGAGGCGGAGCGAGTCGCGATCCACATGCTCGGCAGCCGGAACCGTGCCGTCGCCGAACGACTCTCCGGAGACCATGCGCTCCGCTTCGTCGGCGATCACTGGCACGCCGGTCCCCACGGCCTCCCCATCATCGACGGGGTGACGACGTGGATGATCTGTCGCATCGTCGAACGCTTCGAAGTGCACAACAGTGCCGTCGTCGTCGTGCAGATCGAGGACGGCGGCGCCGGCGAAGACGACGATGCACTGCTCTACCACGAGCGAAACTATCGGTTGCCGGGCGCCGAAGCCTGAGCTCCCTGCATTGCCAGGGCACAGGCAGCCCGTCAGCGGGCAGCCCCGTCAGCCGGCTATCCCAGGCAGTTGGGACCCAGAAGCGACTTGAGCTCCCCGAACAGCCCCGGCGACACCGAGACCCGATGCGGCAGCTCGAAGACCCTCGCGATCTCGCCGCGGACAAGCCGCAACCTGACCTCGGTCGTGCCTGCGTGACGGACGAGCATGTCGCCGAGCGATGTCACGACCTCGGTCGTCGCGCGGCTGTCCGACATGAGCAGCTGCAGTGCCCGGTCGGCACCGGTCTCCGGGAACTCCGGCGTGAAGATGCTGTACGCGTGGAGGTTCATGCCGTCGTCACGGACGCTCACACGACCACGGACGACGACGATCGTGTCGCCGATGAGGACGGGAGCGAACTCCTGGTACGCCTTGCCCATGAACATGACGGTCATCTCACCGCCGAAGTCCTCGACCTGGATCATGCCGTACTGGTTGCCGGACGCCTTGGCGATGCGATGCTGAACGCTCGTGATGAGGCCGGAGATGACGACGGTCTCCCCATCGTTGTCATCCGAGGTCATGAGATCGGTGATGGTGGTGGTCGCGTGCTTCGCGATCTCCATCTCGAGCCCCGCGAGCGGGTGGTCGGAGACGTAGAGGCCGAGCATCTCGCGTTCGAAGTTCAGCTTGTCGCGCTTCGTCCACTCCGGGCGTTCCGGAACGCTCGCGAGCGGCACCTCGCCCACTTCGGCGAAGAGGCTGTCGAAGTCGAAGCCGACGCTTCCCGACGCCTCGGCGCGCTTGTCCTTGACGACCGAGTCGACGGCGTCTTCGTGGATCTCGTACAGCGCACGACGGGTATCGCCCATCGAGTCGAACGCGCCGGCCTTGATGAGGGATTCCATGGTCCGCTTGTTGGCCACCGGCAGCGGCACCTTGCGGAGGAAGTCGTGGAAGGACGTGAAGCGGCCTTCGCTCTCACGGGCCTGACGGATGAGTTCGACGACGTTCGAGCCGACGTTGCGGACGGCGCCGAGGCCGAAACGGATGTCCTCGCCGACAGCGGCGAAGAAGCCGATCGACTCGTTGACGTCTGGGGGGAGCACCTGGATGCCCATGCGGCGGCACTCGTTGAGGTAGAGCGCCATCTTGTCCTTGGAATCACCGACGCTCGTCAGCAGTCCGGCCATGTACTCGGCCGGGTAGTGCGCTTTGAGGTATGCGGTCCAGTACGAGATGACTCCGTACGCCGCCGAGTGCGCTTTGTTGAAGGCGTAGTCGGAGAACGGGAGCAGGATCTCCCAGAGCTTGTTCACGGCCTCCATCGAGAAGCCGTTGTCGACCATGCCGCCTGAGAAGCCCTCGAACTGCTTGTCCAGCTCCGACTTCTTCTTCTTGCCCATCGCGCGACGGAGGATGTCCGCTTGGCCGAGCGAGAAGCCGGCCACCTTCTGGGCGATGGCCATCACCTGCTCCTGGTAGATGATGAGGCCGTAGCTCGTCGACAGGATCTCCGACAGCGGCTCCTCCAGCTGCGGGTGGATCGGCGTGATCTCCTGTGCGCCGTTCTTGCGGAGCGCGTAGTTGGTGTGCGAGTTCGCACCCATCGGGCCCGGACGGTACAGGGCGATGAGGGCCGAGATGTCCTCGAAGTTGTCTGGCTTCATGAGCCGCAGGAGGGCGCGCATCGGCCCGCCGTCGAGCTGGAAGACGCCGAGCGTGTCGCCACGGGACAGGAGGTCGTACGCACCCTGGTCGTCGAGCGCGAGGTCCTCGAGCACCAGTCGCTCACCCCGGTTCGACTCGATGTTGTCGAGCGCGTCGTTGATGATCGTGAGGTTGCGGAGGCCCAGGAAGTCCATCTTGATGAGCCCGAGGGACTCGCACGCCGGATAGTCGAACTGCGTGACGATCTGGCCGTCCTGCTCGCGCTTCATGATGGGGATGATGTCGATGAGCGGGTCGCTCGACATGATCACACCCGCGGCGTGCACACCCCACTGCCGCTTGAGGTTCTCGATGCCGAGCGCCGTGTCGAACACGGTGCGAGCCTCTGGGTCGGTCTCGATGATGCCTCGGAAGTCGACGGCCTCACGGTACCTGGGGTGCTTGGGGTCGACGATGCCGTCGAGCGGGATGTCCTTGCCCATCACGGCCGGAGGCATGGCCTTCGTGAGCTTGTCGCCCATGCCGAAGGGGAAGCCGAGCACGCGCGAGGAGTCCTTGAGCGCCTGCTTGGCCTTGATGGTGCCGTAGGTGACGATCTGGGCGACGCGCTCGTCGCCGTACTTCTCGGTCACGTACTTGATGACCTCGCCGCGGCGACGGTCGTCGAAGTCGACGTCGAAGTCGGGCATGGAGACGCGGTCTGGGTTCAGGAACCGCTCGAAGATGAGGCCGTGCTGCAGCGGATCGAGGTCGGTGATCTGCATGGCGTACGCCGCCATCGAACCGGCGCCCGATCCGCGGCCGGGACCGACGCGGATGCCGTTGCGCTTGGACCACTGGATGAAGTCGGCGACGACGAGGAAGTAGCCGGGGAAGCCCATCTGCACGATGACCTGGGTCTCGTAGTCCGCGCGCTCGCGCACCGAGGACGGGATGCCGTTCGGGTAGCGGTTGTTGAGGCCGACCTCGACCTCCTTGATGAACCAGCTCTCCTCGTTCTCTCCGGCCGGAACCGGGAAGCGGGGCATGTAGTTGGCCTTGGTGTTGAACTCGACGTTACAGCGCTCGGCGATCGCGAGCGTGTTGTCGCAGGCCTCCGGGTACTCGCGGAAGAGCCGGCGCATCTCGTCGGCCGTCTTGAGGTAGAACTCGTCGGCGTCGAATTTGAAGCGGTTGGGGTCGTTGAGCGTCGATCCGGACTGCACGCACAGCAGGGCAGCGTGCGCCTTGGCGTCCTCGGCGTGCGTGTAGTGGAGGTCGTTCGTCGCGACGAGCGGCAGGCCCAGGTCCTTGGACAGGCGGATGAGGTCGGACATGATCCGCCGCTCGATGCCGAGGCCGTGGTCCATGATCTCGCAGAAGTAGTTCTCGGCTCCGAAGATGTCGCGGAACTCCGCCGCGGCCTTGACCGCTTCGTCGTACTGGCCGAGGCGCAGGCGCGTCTGCACCTCGCCGCTCGGGCAGCCGGTCGTCGCGATGAGGCCCTTGCCGTACTGGCTGAGGATCTCACGGTCCATGCGGGGCTTGAAGTAGTACCCCTCGATCGATGCCTTCGACGACAGGCGGAACAGGTTGTGCATGCCCTCGGTCGTCTCCGACAGGAGCGTCATGTGCGTGTACGAACCGGCGCCAGAGACGTCATCGCCACCGCCGTCGCCCCAGCGGATCCTCGTGCGATCGCCGCGAGCGGTTCCCGGCGTGATGTACGCCTCGGTGCCGATGATGGGCTTGATGCCGGCCTCAGTGGCCGTCCGCCAGAAGTCGAACGCACCGAACATGTTCCCGTGGTCCGTCACGGCGACGGCCGGCATGCCCTGCGCGACGGCCGCCTCGATGAGCGGTTTCACTCGCGCCGCACCGTCCAGCATGGAGTACTCGCTGTGGACGTGCAGGTGCACGAAGGAATCGGTGGAACTGGGCACGACGGCGTCTCCGGAGGATCGATCGGACGGTCACTCAAGCCTAACGTCGATCACCGACATCGACGCCTGAAGCGGCGTCCGGCTGGGTGCTGGGAACTGGGCTCCGGAGGAGCCATCGGTGTTCGGGCGCGTGCGCTAGTCGAGCTCGAGGATGCCGAGCGCGTGCGTCAGATCCTCGGGGTAGGGCGCCTCGAACGAGACCCACTCCCCCGTGTGCGGGTGTGCGAAGCCCAATTGCGCCGCGTGCAGCCACTGGCGCGTGAGTCCCAGACGGGCCGAGAGGGCCGCATCCGCCCCGTACATGGTGTCGCCGACGCACGGGTGGCGCTGCGCGGCCATGTGCACGCGGATCTGATGGGTGCGCCCGGTCTCGAGATGGATCTCGAGGAGCGACGCGTACGGGAACGCTTCGATGGTCTCGTAGTGCGTCACCGACGGCTTGCCGTCAGAGACGACCGCGAACTTCCAATCCGAGCGCGGGTGCCGCCCGATGGGTCCGTCGATCGTGCCCGCGAGCGGGTCCGGGTGACCTTGGACGACCGCACGGTAGATCTTCTCGACCTCACGGTCGTGGAACGCCCGCTTGAGCGCCGTGTACGCGGTCTCGGTCTTGGCGACCACCATGAGCCCGCTCGTGCCTGCGTCGAGGCGGTGCACGATGCCGGCGCGTTCAGCGGCGCCTGAGGTCGAGATCCGGAAGCCTGCGGCCGCGAGTGCGCCGAGCACGGTCGGACCCGTCCAGCCCACGGAGGGGTGGGCCGCGACGCCTGCGGGCTTGTTGATCACGACGATGTCGTCGTCATCGTGGATGATGCCGAGGTCGGGCACGGCGATCGGAACGATCACGGCCTCCCGACGAGGTGCCCATTCGACCTCGAGCCAGGAGCCCGCGACGAGCCGGTCGGACTTCGAAACCGCCTTGCCGTCCATCGTGACGCCGCCGGCGACGGCGACCTCGGCCGCGAAGGTGCGAGAGAACCCGAGGAGCTTGGCGAGACCTTGATCGACGCGTTCGCCGTCGAGACCGTCCGGGACGAACGTGCTGCGTGATTCCATGGAGAGCTAGTCGGCCTTCGGGGTCGTTGTGGAGTCGTCGGGCGCTGCCGAGGTGTCGAGTGGACGGCCCTCCGTGCCAGCGTCTGTGCCCGCATCCGTCGGCACAGCATCCGGCGGCACAGCATCCGTCGGCACAGCCTTCGAGGCCTTGGGCGTCCGGGTGCCGTCCAGGTTGACGCCGAACAGCGTGAGCAGGATGAAGATCACCATGCTGACGATGATGCACATGTCCGCGACGTTGTAGATCGCCGGGATGAGCCACGGAGTGGAGATGAAGTCGACGACGTGGCCGAGCCCGAACGACGGCTCACGGAAGAGGCGGTCGGTCAGGTTGCCGAGGACACCGCCGAGCAGCAGACCGAAGACGACGGCCCACGCGATCGATCGGATGCGCCGCGCGAACCACACGATGACGACGACCACGACGGTCGCGAGGATCGAGAAGATCCAGGTGTACCCGCTCGCGAGCGAGAACGCAGCGCCGGAGTTCTTGACGAAGTACAGCTGGAGGAAGTTCCCGATGACGGGGACGACCTCACCGACTTCGAGGTTCGAGACGATCAGGAACTTCGTGAACTGATCGAGTGCATAGGCCACGACGGCGACCAGCGCCAGGACTCCAAGAGTCCTGACGCTGGTCTTCGACGGTGAGACGGCGGACAAGCCTAAACGACGCTGTCGACGGGTGCTGCAGGTGCAGCACTCGTTGCGGAGCTGTCGAGTTCCTTGAGCTGGCTCTCGATGTAGCCGCGCAGCTTGAGGCGGTAGTCGCGCTCGAAGTTGCGGAGTTCGTCGATCTTGTGCTCGAGGACGGAGCGTTCCTGCTCGAGGACCTGCATCTGTGCGCGCTGCTTGGCTTCCGCCTCAGCGACGACACGGGCTGCCGTGGCGTGGCCGTCAGCGATGAGTGCGTCGCGACGCTGTGCGCCTTCTGCGACGTGCTCGTCGTGGAGACGGCGGGCCAGCTGGAGGAGGTTGTTGGAGCTCTCTGCCGTGTTGTCCGCGGACTCGGCTGCTGCAGGAGCGGCCGGTGCTGCGACGACGGGAGCTGCGACGGGGGCCTCTTCGACCTTGGCTGCTGCGGGAGCGGAGGACTTGCCGCCGCCGGCCTGCAGTTCAGCGATCTTGGCTTCGGCAGCCGTCAGCTTCTGCTGGACGTCTTCCTTTTCCTGGATCAGTCGGCGGAGTTCGACGACCACCTCGTCGAGGAAGTCGTCCACCTCGTCCTGGTCGTACCCTTCGCGGAACTTGGTCTGCTGAAACCGCTTCTGGACCACGTCTTCGGGAGTGAGCGCCATAGCGAACCACCTTCATGTCGAATCGAAAATCTGTACAACGTCACTACGCTAGCAAAGTCTGACCCCGTGGTGGAGACATCTTGACAACGGCACGTAACGTCTCGTCGTGAACCGACGCTCTATCGTAGCCACACATTCACGAGCGTCATGGCGATGATGCAGCACAGCATCGTGAGCGTCCACCCGAAATCGAGCGCCACGGGGCCGATCGCGACCCTCGGGAGCACCCGACGGAAGAATTTGATCGGCGGGTCCGTGACCGAGTAACTCGCCTCAGCGAGGAACAGAGCCACCCCGGAGGGACGCCACTGAGGGCGGAGCACCCGTGCGAGATCGAGGATGAACCGTCCCCAGAGGAGGAAGAAGTAGATGAGCAGCGCGATGTAGAGGATCGTGCCGATCACGGAGATGAGGGAAGCCACTCCTCAATTATGACTGAGCGAAGAAGGTCGCCTCTGCCGCTTCCGGCGCACCGTTCCCGTTGTCGCCTGAAACAGCGACGTGTTCGGGCGACAGCAGGAAGACCTTGCTCGTGACGCGCTCGATCTTTCCGTAGAGTCCCTGCGACAATCCGCTCGCGAAGTCGATGAGGCGACGTGCGTCGCCGTCGCTCATCTGCGAGAGGTTGATGATGACCGGAACGCCGTCGCGGAAGCTCTCAGCGATGATCTGAGCATCACGGTACTGCTTGGGGTGCACCGTGAGGATCTCGTTGAGCTCCGAAGGCGCCGGCGTCTGCTGACGGACTGCGGTGGGCTTCCGGAGAGGCGTGACGGGCGCTGACTTCTCAGCGCGCACCGGAGCGGGTGCTGCTGCCGGAGCTGCAGGAGCTGCGTGCTGCTGCTCTTCGTACTCCAGGTCGTCGTCGGCGAGCCCGAGGTACACCATGGTCTTCTTGAGCGGGTTGGACATCGTTTCCTCCATGATCTGCGAGCCGTGCTCCTTGCAGATTAACCTCCGGCCGGACGATTCCCCGTGATTGCCGTCCCGATGCGAAGGTGTGTCGCGCCTTCGAGGACGGCCTCGCGGTAGTCGTGGCTCATGCCCGCGGAGATCGCGGTCGCCGTCGGCGCGAGGCGCTGGACGCGTTCGGACGCCTGGCGCACGCGAGCGAACGCGGCACGCGGTTCCGCTCCGAGCGGAGCGACAGCCATGATCCCGCGCAGGTGGATCCCGGGCGCGTCGAGCACAGCGGTCACGAGGTCTTCCAATGCGGCGTCGTCGGTGCCGCCGCGCCCGGCGTCCTCCGTGAGGTTCACCTGGACGAAGCCGTCGATCGTCCGTTCCTCGCTCGAGAGCGCCCGGACGAGTTCCGGCCGGTCGATCGAGTGCACCGCGTCCACGTACCGGCGCACCTGCTTGGCCTTGTTGGTCTGCAGCTGGCCGATGAAGTGCCAGGTCAGCCCGAGTCCGTGTGCGGCCTCCGCCTTGTCCCGCGCCTCCGGGTGGCGGTTCTCCCCCACGTCGGTGATACCGAGGGCGGCGAGTTCACGCACGAGTTCGATCGGATGGAACTTCGTGACGGCGATGAGCGTCAGTTCGTCGGCGGACCGCCCCGCCTCGGCTGCAGCGTCCGCGATGCCCTCACGCACGGCCGCGAGGCGCGATGCCAGAGCGCCCGGCCCGACATCCTGGGATGCCGGACCGGGCGATTCGAGATCGGCTCCCACTACTTCAGGAAGTC
This sequence comes from Plantibacter lichenum, assembly GCF_050587525.1. Classification (NCBI taxonomy): domain Bacteria; kingdom Bacillati; phylum Actinomycetota; class Actinomycetes; order Micrococcales; family Microbacteriaceae; genus Plantibacter; species Plantibacter lichenum. Next base: position 263,748 of record NZ_JBOBFT010000004.1, read on the forward strand.
GGGGATGTCCAGTTCGCCTTCATCGTCGAATGACGGGTCGGCGACGACGGTTTCGACGACGCTCTCCTGACGGTACGAGGAGACGTGCTGCTGTTCGCTCCCGTAGCCGGAGCTGCTGCTTCCGCTGCTGCCGTCCGAGGAGCTCGACGAGCCGACCGAGCTCGAGGAGCTCTGCGCGGCGGCCGGTACCGTGGTGGGCGACGAAGGCGTCTCATCGGCAGAACTCATGATGCCGCCCGAGATCACCGCGTCGGTCGGCGATGCGACGGAGCGCGTAAGCGGCTCCCCGCCGTCGAAGCCGGCCGCGATGACCGTGACACGGACCTCGTCGCCCAACGTGTCGTCGACGACGGCGCCGAAGATGATGTTGGCCTCGGGGTGCACGGCCTCCTGCACGAGCTTGGCGGCGTCGTTGATCTCGAAGATGCCGAGGTTCGACCCGCCCTGGATGGAGAGCAGGACGCCGTGAGCGCCCTCGATGCTCGCTTCGAGGAGCGGAGACGCGACGGCGAGTTCGGCGGCCTTGATGGCACGGTCCGCTCCCCTGGAGGACCCGATGCCCATGAGGGCCGATCCCGCGCCCTGCATGACCGACTTGACGTCAGCGAAGTCGAGGTTGATGAGGCCGGGCGTGGTAATGAGGTCCGTGATGCCCTGGACACCCGCGAGGAGCACCTGGTCGGCCGTGGAGAAGGCCTCGAGCATGCTGATGCCGCGGTCGCTGATCTCGAGGAGGCGGTCGTTGGGCACGACGATGAGCGTGTCCACCTCCTCCTTGAGGCGCGCGACGCCGAGCTCGGCCTGCGCCTGACGGCGGCGCCCCTCGAAGCCGAACGGCTTCGTGACGACACCGATCGTGAGTGCTCCTATTGACTTCGCGATCCGGGCGACGACGGGTGCGCCACCGGTACCGGTGCCACCGCCTTCACCTGCCGTGACGAACACCATGTCGGCGCCCGCGATGGCCTCTTCGATCTCTTCGGCGTGGTCCTCGGCGGCGCGACGGCCGACCTCGGGGTCCGCACCGGCGCCGAGACCGCGAGTGATCTCGCGACCGACGTCGAGCTTGACGTCCGCGTCGCTCATCAACAGCGCTTGCGCGTCGGTGTTGATGGCGATGAACTCCACCCCACGAAGGCCGAGCTCGATCATGCGATTGACTGCGTTGACGCCACCGCCGCCGATTCCGACGACCTTGATGACGGCGAGGTAATTCTGGTTTGTAGTCACTTCCGGCCTCCGTGAGAACTTTCAACCTCTAGTTCAGGTTTAAAGTCATGCTCAGTATGCATTTCCTGAGATTGACGTTAGGTGCACGCCCCGAGCGCTCGGGGAGGCGCGCCCGCGTGTCGGCAGATCGGACGGGAAACCCGTCGACATCCGTGCGGACCATGCGGACGGTGCGGACCGCACGGACCGACCGCTAGCGGGTGACGACGTTCGAAGGCGACGAAAGGTCGAACTCGTTGACCGTGTTCGGATCGATCGAGCCGAGGGCGCGCGCCAGGACGATGGCCTTCAGTCCGGAGTCCTCCGCACTCCCCCAGACGATGCGCGCGGAGACGTCGGCGAGTGTGAGCGTCACGTCATCGGCCGTCGACGCGTTCACTTTGGCGACCCTGGCGCGGAGATCGGCAGGCAACGCGCGCAGCACGTCCGCCGCGGCGGTGAATCCAGGTGAGCCGGCCCCTCCCGTGACCTCGAGCAGCGGGTAGCCAGGGATCGCGGTCGTGCTCTGCTGGATCGACACGCCTGCGGCGTCGACGAGCGTGAAGCCGCCGGATCCCTGGACGATCCCGACCGGTTCGCGTTCCACGACGCGGACGACGAGCGTGCCGGGCGGCCTCGATTCGAGCGAGTAGCTCGCGATGAGCGGATACGTGACGAGCACGGCCTTCACTTCGCTCGCGTCCACGAGCGACAACGGCCTGCCGAGTTGTCCGTCCAGGGCCTTGCTGAGCGCCGCCGCGTCCACCCTGCTCGCACCGACGACCTCGACTGTCCGCACGGCCATGAGCGGCGAGTACGCGCCTGCGATCGAGAACACCACGAGAGCGGCGGACACCGCCGCGACGATCAGCCAGGCACGGTTGCGGGATCGCCTGCGCGCCGTGAACCGCCGGATCTCCTCGCGTTCGTGACGCTTCCGATCCTTCGCCGTCTGTCGGGGATCGAGCTCGGGCTCCGGACTGGACGTGGGGCTGTTCTTCGCAGGGCCGGCCTTGGCAGGGCTGCTCTTGACGGGGCTACTCTTCGCAGGGCCGCTCTTCGCAGGGCCGCTCTTCACCGGTGTGGCCTTGGCAGTGCCGGAGTCCTGCGGACCGGCTGTGTTCGCAGAACGCTTCTTCAGCCGGTCGGCGTCGAAGTCGAGGATGTCCGTCGACTGCTCATCGACCGGTGACGGAACGCTCCGCCCGCGCGGTGATGATGCCTCACGATCTCCAGCCGCCCGTTCGAGCGCCGCGCGTCGTTCCGCAGCGCTTCGATCAGCCGGCTTGAAGCCGTCCGGACGCTTCACTGCCGCACCGTCACACCGACTCGTGGCGCGAGATCGCCTCGAGGAGCTGCGGGACGATGCGGTAGACGTCGCCGCACCCGAGGGTGATCACGAAGTCGCCCGGCTGGACGATCGTCGCCGTGTAGTCGGCGGCGCGCTGCCAGTCGTCGACATAGGCGACCTTTGACGGATCGGAGAATTTCTCGGACACGAGGGCACCGGTGACACCGGGCTCCGGGTCCTCGCGCGCACCGTACACGGAGAGCACGACCGTCTGGTCGGCGTAGCGCTCGAGGGTGTCGGCGAACTCCTGGGCGAAGAGGCGCGTACGGCTGTAGAGGTGCGGCTGGTGCACCGCGATGATCCGTCCTTCACCGACGACCGTGCGTGCGGCGGACAGAGCTGCAGCGACCTCGGTCGGGTGGTGCGCGTAGTCGTCGTACACGCTCACGCCGTCGACGACGCCATGCAGCTCGAAGCGCCGCTGAGTGCCGCCGAATGCGCTCACGGCGTCGAGGATCGTCGCCGGGTCGAAGCCGACGCCGACGAGGACCGCGAACGCCCCGGCCGCGTTGATCGCGTTGTGGCGACCCGGCACGCGAAGCGTCGTGCGGTAGTCGACGCCCTGGTAGGACACGGAGAATGCGACGGGACCGTCGGTCACGACCGAGTGCACACGGACGTCGGCCGTCTCCGCCTCGCCGAAGGTGATGACGCGCTGGCCTTCGAGCTTCGGCGTCACCCGGACGGCGCCGGCGTCGTCCGAGGAGATCACGACGAGCTCCCTCGCCTGCTGCGCGAAGGTCACGAACGCCTCTTCGAAGGCCTCGAGGGAACCGTAGTGGTCGAGGTGGTCCGGGTCGATGTTCGTGATGAGCGCGACGGCCGTGTTGTACAGGAGGAACGAACCGTCCGACTCGTCCGCCTCGACGACGAAGAGCTCGCCTTCTCCGCGCGCGGAGCTGAGCCCGAGCGATTCGATGACGCCGCCGTTGACGAAGCTGGGATCGGCGCCGAGTTCCAGAAGCGCGGTGATGATCATGCCGGTCGACGTCGTCTTGCCGTGCGCGCCGGCGACCGAGATCAGTCGACTGTCCTTCGTCAGCCAGGCGAGCGCCTGCGAGCGGTGCAGGATCGTGAGCCCGCGTTCCTTCGCGAGGAGGTATTCGGGGTTGTCCGCCCAGAGCGCCCCCGTGACGACGAGCGTGTCGGCCTCGCCGACGTTCGCGGCGTCGTGGCCGATCGTGACGGTCGCGCCGAGGTCGCGGAGCGCGTCGATGTTGGCCGACTCACGGACGTCGGAGCCGGTCACGGTCGTTCCCGCACCGATGAAGAGACGTGCGATGCCGCTCATCCCGCTGCCGCCGATCCCCACGAAGTGGACCGCGCCGAGGTCGTCGGGAATCTGGACTGCTGGGTCTGGCTTGATCACAATGACACGCTTTCGTGGTGGAATCGCTGGCTGGGCTCGTGCATCGTCAGCGTGCAGCCGAGACGCGGGAGCCGATCGCCTCGTCGACGAGGCGGATGAGGCGCGCCGTGCCGTCGGTCACTCCGACGCTCTTGGACTGGGCGGCCATGTCGTGGACCCGCATCCGATCGCCGAGCAGGGGAACGAGGGTCGATCTGACCCAGTCCGGAACGAAACGCGCGTCATCTACCATAACCGCTCCGCCTGCACGGACGACGTCCGCGGCGTTGTAGCGCTGCTCGCCGTTGCCGACGGGGTACGGGATGTAGACGGCCGGCACGCCGACCGCGCACAACTCGCTCACGGTGGCGCTCCCGGCGCGGGAGACCGCCAGATCGGTGATTGCGAGGGCGAGTTCCATCCGCGAGCAGTAGTCGAGCACGTGGTAGTGCGGGATCCCGGGGTCGAGGGCTTCGCCGCGGGCGCCCGTGATGTGGAGGATCTGGTAGCCGGTGGCGACGAGGTCCGTCGCCGTTTCGTTGATCGTCGTGTTGAGTCGGCGAGCACCGAGCGACCCGCCCGTCACGAGGACGGTCGGACGGGACGCGTCGAGACCGAACTCCTCGACGGCGAGTGGACGCAGGGCGTCGCGGTCGAGCTGTTCGATCTCGAGGCGCAGCGGCATGCCGACGAAGCGGGCGTGGCGGATGCGCGTGTGGTGGAAGGCGACACCGACGTACGGCGTGTACCTGGCGCCCAGGCGGTTCGCGAGACCTGGCTTCGCGTTCGCCTCGTGGATCACGAGCGGGACGCGCGTGCGGCGGGCCGCGAGGTAGGCGGGGGCGGACGCGTAGCCGCCGAAACCGATGACGACGTCGACGGAGTTCGTCGTGATGATCGACGCGACCTGGGCGACCGCCGCGCGGAGACGCGATCCGAACTTCATCGCGTCGACGTTCGGGCGCCGCGGGAACGGCAGCTTCGGGATCGTGAGGAGTTCGTATCCGCGCTCGGGGACGAGCCGGGATTCGAGGCCCTCCTTGGTGCCGACCACGAGGATCGTGTCGTCCGGATTGCGGGCGCGCAGGGCGTCAGCCACCGCCAGCAGCGGGTTGACGTGCCCAGCGGTGCCGCCGCCGGCCAGGAGGTACGTGGTCATCTTGCTCCTACAGTGGTGGTCGTCGTGCGGCGGGCTGGGCGACGCCTCGCCGACGGACGGACGGGTTTGGCGCGATCACGCGCGAACGACAGCACGATGCCCATGGCGATCAGTGTCGTGAGCAGAGCGGTGCCGCCGGATGACATCAACGGTAACGGAACACCTAAGACGGGGAGGACGCCGAGCACGACACCGATGTTCACGAGCGCCTGGCCGATGATCCAGGTCATGACCGCTCCCGTCGTGACGCGGACGAACTGGTCGTCGGTCGAACGCATGATGCGGACGAACATGATCGCGAGGAAGACGAAGAGGCCGAGGACGAGGACCGCACCGATGAGCCCGAGCTCCTCACCGATGACCGCGAAGATGTAGTCGTTGGACGCCGCGGGCAGCCAGGACCACTTCGCCCTGGAGTTGCCGAGGCCGACACCGAAGATGCCGCCGTTCGCGAGGGCCCAGGTTCCGTGCAACGGCTGCCAGCAGGCGTTCTCGTAGTCGGTGCAGCCGTCCCCGAGGAACGACATGATGCGCTGCATGCGGTTGGGGCTCGTGATGGCCATGATCGCGAACAGCAGCGCGCCGCCGAGCATGGGGATCGCGAGCACCCGGAGTCTGACACCGGCGAAGTAGAGTGCCGCGAAGACGATCGCCGCCATGATCACGACGGTTCCGAGGTCACCGCCGAGGAGGACGAAGCCGATCGAGAGCCCCGCGATGGGGACGACCGGGATGAGCGCGTGCTTCCAGTCGGTCAGGCGCTCCTGCTTGACCGTGAGGATGAGCCCCAACCAGATCACGAGGGCGAGCTTGACCGCCTCGGAGGGCTGAGCCGTGAAGGAGCCGATCTCGATCCAGTTGCGGTTGCCGCCGGTCTCGATGCCGAGCGGCGTGAAGACGAGGAGTTGGAGGAACATGCCGACGAGCAGTGCCGGCCACGCCCATCGTTTCCAGAACCTGATCGGGAAACGGCTCACGATGAGCATGAGCGGCACGCCGATGAGTGCATACGTGGCCTGACGCCAGAACGCGCCGAAGTAGCCGCCTCCGTCGAGGTGGGAGTCGACGGACGACGACGAGAGCACCATCACGAGGCCGAGTCCGACGAGGAAGAGGGTGACGCCGAGCAGCAGGAAGTAGTTCGCCGACTCGGGCCGGAGGACCTTGCCGAGCGAGATCCGAGCCATCGTCACGCCGCTGGAGGCCGTCGGCTCCGTCGCTGCACCACTCGACCCGATGGGATTCGGCCCAGTGCGTTTGGCGGCTGTCCGTCCAGAAGTGCTCACGCGGTCACTGCGAGGCGGATCGGTCATCCGCCTCACCTCCAACATGCTCCTCGACGGCCGCTGCGAACAGCCGGCCCCTGTGCCCGTAGTCCGTGAACTGGTCCATCGAGGCCGCCGCTGGTGCGAGGAGGACGGTGTCCCCCGGCTGGGCGATCTCGGCGGCCCGTTCGACGGCCTCCGGCATGACGTGTTCAGTCTCCGTCGCCGTGACCTCGATCACGGTGAGGGTTGGCGCGTGTCGTGCGAATGCCTCGAGGACCTCGGTCCGATCCGCGCCGATGACGACGGCGCCGCGCAGGTGGTCCGCGTGCCGTTCCACGAGTCGATCGATCGAGACGCCCTTGAGGAGGCCGCCCACGATCCAGACGACGGAGCGGTAGGCGGCGAGGGACGCGTCCGCCGCGTGCGGGTTGGTCGCTTTGGAGTCGTCGATCCATTCGATGTCCTGCGAGCTCGCGACGACCTGGATGCGGTGCGCGTCCAGCCCGAATTCGAGCAGCGTCGCACGGACGGCCTCGACGGGGACGCCCGCGGACCGCGCCAGGGCACTCGCGGCGAGGATGTTGGCGACGATGTGCGGCGCGGACAGGCCGACGAGGGCCAGCTCGGCGACCGTCGTGAGTTCGAGGGCGCTCGTCGAACGCTCCTCGAGGAACGCGCGATCGCACAGGATGCCGTCGACGACGCCGAAATCGCTCGGTCCCGGCACGTCGAGGCCGAACCCGACGGCCCGGGCGCCGTCGACGACCTCGGCCTCCTGGACCATGCGCTCGGTGACCCGGTCGGCGCGGTTGTACACGCACGCCACACGGGTGTTCTCGTACACGACGGCCTTCGCGTCCCGGTAGGCGTCCGCGGAGCCGTGCCAGTCGAGGTGGTCGTCGGCGATGTTGAGGCAGACGCTCGAGAGCGGCGAGACCGGGCTCGGCGTGCCGTGGCGCCCGAGGTAGTGGAGCTGGTAGCTCGAGAGTTCGACGACGAAGAAGTCGAAGCCCTGCGGGTCGCGTACCGCGTCGAGGGCGGGGATGCCGATGTTGCCGCACGGCGCCGCGGTGAAACCCGCCTGGACGAGCATGGACGCCGTGAGCTGCACGGTCGTCGTCTTGCCGTTCGTCCCGGTGACGCAGATCCACTCGGCGGGCTTCCCGGTCTTGTCGCGGACGCGCCACGCCAGTTCGATGTCGCCCCACACGGCGACGCCCTGCTCTCGCGCCCACTCGAGGATGGGGTGGTCGGGGTGGAACCCGGGCGAGACGACGATGAGCTCGGGCAGGAACTCGACGAGTTCCTCCGGCACCGATCCGAGGTCGCGCTGCACGAGCCGCGCACCGATGACCTTGACGAGGTCCGCTCGTTCGTCCGCTGCTGCGCCCGCGAGCACGAGGACGTCGCTCCCGAGTTCTGTGAGCGTGTCGGCGACCGAGAAGCCGGTCACACCGAGCCCGAGCACGGCGACCCGGAGACCGGACCAGTCCGCGCGCCAACTCGTGAGCGCCGCGAGGCGTTCGGCGGTCGCCGAGGCACGCTCGTTGGACACACCTGCGCTCGAGGCACGTTCCTCCGAGGACCCTGCGCCGGACATCGACTCCCCCACTACTGACTCAACCACTCGAGGTAGAAGGTGCCGACACCCGCTGCCACGAGGAGTCCGCCGATGATCCAGAAGCGCACGACGACGGTGACTTCCGCCCAGCCCTTCAGTTCGAAGTGGTGATGGATGGGACTCATCAGGAAGATGCGTTTGCCTCGTGTGACCTTGAAGTAGGCCCGCTGCACGATGACCGAGCCGGCCTCGATGGCGAACAGGCCGCCGACCAGGACGAGGAGGAGCTCCGTGCGGCTGAGGATCGCGAGGGCTGCGATGGCGCCGCCGAGTGCGAGCGAGCCGCTGTCGCCCATGAAGATCTGCGCTGGCGAGGTGTTCCACCAGAGGAAGCCGATGAGCGCACCGACGATGGCCGTCGCGACGATCGCGAGGTCCAGCGGATCTCGGACGTCGTAGCACTTGTAGGCGACGTCGGAGTGCAGGGTCGTGCTGAAGCACGACTGGTTCGACTGCCAGAAGCCGATGATGATGTATGAGCCGATCGCGAGGATCGACGCACCGGTCGCCAGCCCGTCGAGGCCGTCCGTCACGTTGACGCCGTTCGAGGCTGCCGTGACGATGACCGAGGTCCACAGCACGTAGAGCAGCACACCGAGCGCCGGGATCCCGATCGCCATGAAGTTGATGGGCAGATCACGGATGAACGAGATGTTCGTGGTGGCGGGGGTGAATCCCGCAGTGTTCGGGAAGTTGATCGCGAGCACGGCGAAGATCGTGGCCACGATGAGCTGACCCGACACCTTCGCCCAGCCGCCGAGCCCGAGGCTCTGCTGCTTCCTGGTCTTCAAGAAGTCGTCGATGAAGCCGACGACGCCGAGTCCGACCATCATGAACAGCACGAGCAGCGCCGAGACGGTGATGTGCTCGCCGTTCACCCACATGCTCACGAAGAAGCCGACGAGCGTGCCGACGATGATGATGATGCCGCCCATCGTGGCGGTGCCGCGCTTGGTGTGGTGGCTCTGCGGGCCGTCGTCCCGGATGAACTGGCCCCAGGCCAGCCGCCGGAACAGCTTGATGAAGAGGGGGGTCAGGAAGAGTGAGAAGGCGAGCGAGATCGCTCCAGCCATCAGTAGTGCTCTCACGAGTACAGTTCTCCCAATCGATCTCCCAGGAACCGCAGACCGGCTGAGTTGGACGACTTCACGAGCACGGTGTCGCCTGCGGCGATCTCCGTTGCCAGGTAGTCGTAGGCCTCGTCGGCCGTTGCGAAGTACACGGACTCACCATCCCACGATCCCTCGTTGATGGCGGTGATGTGCATGCGGCGAGCCTCAGGACCGACGACGACGAGCCGACCGATGCCGAGCCTGACGACCTGCAGGCCGATGCGGTCGTGCTCCTCCCCCGCCCAATCGCCGAGTTCGCTCATGGCGCCGAGGACGGCGATCGTGCGGCTGCCCGTACGGGCAATCTGCGCGAGCGTGCGGATGGCGGCAGACATCGAGTCCGGACTCGCGTTGTAGGCGTCATTGATGATCGAGACGTCGTCGCGGCCGCCCATGAGCTCCATGCGCCACCGTTCGGCGCGGCTGACGCTCTCGAGCGCTTCGACGATCGTTGTGAGCGGCACGCCGAGCGTGTACGCGGATGCTGCGGCGGCGAGGGCGTTCATGACATGGTGCTCGCCGAGGACCCGGAAGCGCACGTCGGCCTGCTCGCCGTTCGGGAGATGGATCGTGAAGCGGGTGCCGGTCGCGTCGGCTTCGACGGCGGAGGCACGGACGTCGGCACGGTCGTCGAGACCGAACCAGAGCACCCGGGCCTTCGTCGCTCCGGCCATTCCTGCGACGCGGCTGTCGTCGATGTTGAGGATGGCGACGTCGTCCGGATCGAGGTCGGAGACCATCTCGGTCTTCGCCGTGACGGTCGCCTCGATGCCGCCGAACTCGCCGGCGTGCGCCAGGCCCACCTTGAGGACGACGCCGATGTCCGGCTTGGCCATGCGGATGAGGCGTGCGATCTCGCCGATGCCGCTCGCGCCCATCTCGGCGACGAGGAACTCGGTCTGCTCGGTGACGCGGAGCATCGTGATGGGTGCGCCGACCTCGTTGTTGAAGGAGCCCTTCGGGCTGACCGTGTTCCCCACGCGCTCGAGCACGGCGGCGAGGAGGTTCTTGGTCGTCGTCTTGCCGTTCGAGCCGGTGATGCCCACGATGCGCAACGCCCCGCGCGCACGGATCCGACGGATCGACTCGGTCGCGAGGGCGCCGAGCGCGACGACGGAGTCCGCGACCACGATCTGCGGGATGTCGAAGGCGAGCGGGCGCTCCACGATGAGGAGCGCCGCCCCACGTTCGACGGCCTGACCGGCGAAGAGGTGTCCGTCGGTCTCCTCACCCGGCTTGGCGACGAAGACGTCACCCGCGCCGATCAGCCGCGAATCCGTGTCGACGAGCCCGGACACGACGTTCTCCGGCGTGGCGCCGGACGCGCCGAGCACCAATCCGCCGTCGATCGCGTCGGCGATCTCCTGCAACGTGAGCCCGATCATCTACAGCCACCCGGCCTCTCGCAGTGCCTGTTTGGAATCCTCACGGGCCGAGTACGGGATCTTGACCCCGGCGACCTCGTGGTAGTCCTCGTGGCCGGGACCGGCGTAGAGGATGACATCGCCTTCGACGGCCAGAGCGAGCGCGGCGCGGAACGCCGTCGCGGGGTCTGCGACCTCGTGCAGCTCGCGTTCCGGAACCGCGGCGCGGGCGGCGTCGAGGAGCACCCGGCGGATCGAGGCAGGGTCCTCTGATCGCGGGTGGAAGTCCGTCACGACGACGACGTCGGATCCACGGGCGGCGATGGCCCCCATGTCGACGCGCTTGGTCGTGTCCCGGTCGCCGTCGGCGCCGAAGACCATGATGATCCGTCCTTCGGTGACGGAGCGGATGGCTTCGAGCGTCTTCAGGAAGGCGTCCGGGCTGTGGCCGTAGTCGATGTAGACGACGGGCCCGCGGTCGCCGCTGATGCGTTCCGCTCGTCCCGGGATGTACGCGTCGATGCCGCCGTCGCGTTCGAGCGCCTGAGCGATCATGTCGAACTCGATGCCGGTTTCGACGAGCATCACGATGGCGAGCGCGGCGTTGGCGGCCATGAACCACCCGAGGAGCGGAACGCTCGTCTCGAGCACGCGGTCCTCCGGGCCCTCCAGACGGAAGCTCGTGGACGTGCTCGACTCGCTGAGCATCGTCATGCGCCAGTCGGCCTCGACGCCCTCGACGGTCGTGAGCGTGGCGAGCGGGATGCGGCTCTCATGCGTGAGGCGCCTCCCCCACTCGGAGTCGACCGTGACGACGCCGCGACGGGCGCGCTCTGGTTCGAAGAGCTCGCGCTTGGCGGAGAAGTACTCCTCGAAGTCGGCGTAGTCGTCGAGGTGGTCATGGCTGAGGTTCGTGAACCCGACGACGTCGAAGACGATGCCGTCGATGCGGTGACGGGTGAGCGCCTGCGCCGAGACCTCGATCGCGACGGCGCGCACCTCGGACTCGCGCATGCGGGCGAGGAGGGCGTGCAGTTCACTCGCCTCCGGAGTCGTGAGCGAACTCGTGACCGCGACGTCGCCGATGCGACGCTCGGCGGTGGAGCTCAGGCCGGACACGATGCCGAGCTGGCCGAGGATCCCGTTCAGCAGATACACGGCGCTCGTCTTGCCGTTCGTGCCGGTGACGCCGAACAGCGTCGGCGGCTCCTCCGCCGTGCGGTACACCCACGCCGCGACGTGGCCGAGCACAGCGCGCGGGTCGGCGACGACGACGATCGGCAGCCCGCTCTCGGCCGCCAGTTCACGGCCGGCCTCGTTCGTGAGGACGGCGACGGCGCCCCGGTCTCGGGCTTCCGCGGTGTAGCTCGCTCCATGTGCCCGGACACCGGGCATGCCGATGTAGAGATCTCCTGGCTCGACGGCCGAGGAGCTCAGGCTCACTCCGCTCACCTCGACACCGTCGGCGTTCCCGACCACGGTGAGGTCGAAATCGGCGACAAGCTGTGAGAGTGCGCGGTGCTGGGGATGCTCCGGCCGAAGGCTTATCGGGCCCTGACTAGTCAACTGAGCCCATCCTTCGTTTCATTGCTCTTAATAATCCAACGGCAGATCGGTCGCCGTGGTGGTTGATGGCTGCACGCCCCTGGTCTTCAACACCTGGGTCATCACGTCCCGGAAGAGCGGGGCGGCGGCAGCAGATGTATTCATCTTAACCGGGTCGGCCAGGTTCACCGAAACGACGTACTGCGGGGCCTCCGCCGGAGCGTATCCCGCGATCGACACGAGGTAGCTGTGGCTGTACCCGCCGTCGCCGTCCGGCTGCTGTGCGGTACCGGTCTTCATGGCCACTCGGTAGCCGGGGATGTCGACGAGGTTCGCGACCCAGCTGTTCTGGTCGACCATCTCGAGCATCGACGTCGTTCCGGCCGCAGCCTCCTCGGAGAAGACGCGAGTGCCCTCTGGGGTCTTCGTCTTCGTGAAGGTGCCGTCGGCGTTCTTGCAGCCCTCGACGAGCTGGACGGGCATGCGCACGCCGCCGTTCGCAACGGTCTGGTAGAGGCTCGCGCCCTGGATCGCGGTCGTGGAGAAGCCCTGGCCGAACATCGTCGTGTAGTGGGTCTGGTTGTCCCAGTCCTGGTAGTCGTTCATGATGCCGCCGGACTCCCCGGGGAAGCCGACCTCGGTCTTCTTGGTCTGACCGTCCTTCTCGAAGTAGTCGTAGCGCGTCTTGGGCGAGAGCAGTTCACCGAACTGCGACATGCCCGTGTTGGACGACTGCACGAGGACGCCGGTGAGCGTCAACCGGAGGTCGCCGTGTCGGTCGCTGTCATTGATGTCCGCGCCGTTGGCCGGTTTAATCCGGTACGGCGCGACGACCTGGTCGTTGGGGTGGGCTGCGCCCTGGTCGAGCAGCGCGGCCGCCGTGATGGTCTTGTAGGTCGAGCCCGGCTCGAACGGCGCCTGGAAGGCGCGCGAACCGCGGTCGTCGGCGTCGGAGGCGCCGACGTTGCCCGGGTCGACGGTCGGGTAGTCGGCGACGGCGAGCAGCTTGCCGGTCTTGACCTCCATGACTGTGACGACGCCCCAGCTCGCGCCGGTCGCCTGCGCCTGTGCGGCGAGGGCCTGCTGGGCGAACCACTGCAGGTTGGCATCGATCGTGAGGACGACGTCGCCGCCGTTCTTGGCCTGGTCGGTCACGAGCGTTCCGGGCAACGGAACGCCGTCCCGACTCTTCTCGTACGTCTGGGTGCCGTCGTGGCCGGCGAGGCAGGAGTTCTCCTTGAGCTCGATGCCGGCCTGGGCCTCGCCCTCGGAGCCGACGAAGCCGACGAGATTGCCCGCGACGGCGCCGTTCGGGTAGACGCGGCTCGGGTCGGGCTTGAAGTACAGCCACGGGATGTCGAGTGCGTCCAGGGCCTTGAGCTGCTCCGCGGTGATCGACTTCGCGACCTCCGCGTAGTCGGAGTCCTTGTTGATCGCGAGGGCGTCGGTGATGATCGCGACGATGGCGGGCCCGGGCTGGCCGATGACGGCGCCGATCTCGGCGCCGGCCTCGTCGAGGCTGATCGTGTTCTCTTTGCCGTCGACCGTGCGCTCGAACGGCCCTGCGTCCTTCGGGGACAACTGCACGTTGTACCGGAGGACGGCGGTCGCGAGCACTTCGCCGTTGGCGTCGAGGATGCTCCCCCTGGTGGAGAGGATGGCCGCGTTCGAGACCTCGGTCTTCGTGAGCGACTCGGCCGTGAGCTCGCTCGCCCGCACGACCTGGATGTCGACGAGTCGGACGACGAAGAGCCCAACGATGAGCGACACCGCCAGGACCGAGGCGGCCAACCGCCGCTTGGTGGACTTGGTGTGACTCACCACGATACGTTCCCCTTCGCCGGGCCTGCTGCTGGTTTGAGCGCCGTCGCCGGCGTCGGGGTCGTCGTCATCGAGTCGTTGTCATCGTGTCATCGAGTCGTGCGGCTATCGCGTGGTCGGCGACGGCAACCCGTCCTGCAACGCTACGGGCCCCTGTTCGCCTCCGGCGGGCGGCACGCTGGCGTTCGCCGGATCGGTGCCGGCCGGCTTGTCCGCGGAGACGAGCGGCAGGCCGGCCGTCTGCGAGTTCGGGACGAGCGACGCGTCGAAGATGGGGCTCGTCGATGCCTCCGCGGGCGTCGGGACGCCGAGGATGGCTCCGTCGGACAGGCGGAGGTAGCTCGGGACCGTGTTGCCGACCATGCCGAGCGCCTGAGCGTTCTCGGCCAGGTACTGCGGCGAGGAGAGTCGGTTGAGATCCTCCGTGAGCGTCGACGTGGTGCGCCCGAGCTCCTTCTGCTGGCCCTGCAGCTGCGTGATCTCGTAGGCGCCCTGGCTGAGCGAGACGCTCACGAGCAACTGTGCGCTCACGATGCCGATGACCGCCACCACGACGACGACCGCGTAGAGCGGCTTCGGCTTGGTGCGGGAACGGACACCGGCCGCGACGGCGCGGATGTCCGGCTTGCGGACGTCCTGCCGACGTCTGGGGTGGCGATCCGGGAGGAGGTCGAAATCGAGTGCTGCCGTGGCATTGCTCATGCTGGCCTCCTGAGTCGCTCCACGGCCCGCAGTCGGACCGGCTTCGATCGTGGGTTCTCGTCGATCTCCTCCGGCGTCGCCAGTTCGGCGCCGCGGACGAGCAGTTTCAGTTCAGGGCTGTGCTCCGGCAGCTCGACCGGCAGGCCGGCGGGAGCCGTGGAGGCGCTCCTCGTCTGCACTTCGCGCTTGACGATGCGGTCCTCGAGCGACTGGTAGGAGAGGACGACCATGCGCCCCCCGATGGCGAGGAGGTCGATCGCCCGCGGAATCGCGCGTTCGAGGACGGCGAGTTCGGCGTTGACCTCGATGCGGAGCGCCTGGAAGACGCGCTTGGCCGGGTGGCCGGTGCGGCGTGCGGCGGCCGGCGTCGCGCGGTCGATGAGGTCGACGAGCTGAGCCGACGTGGTCAGCGGGCTCGTCTTGCGGTCCTCGACGATACGGCGCGCGTAGCGCTGCGCGAGCTTCTCCTCGCCGTACTCCCAGAAGATGCGGCGGAGCTGCACCTCGCTGTAGGTCGCGAGGATGACCTCCGCGGTCAGTTCGCTCGTTCCGTCCATGCGCATGTCGAGCGGTGCGTCCTGCGAGTAGGAGAAACCGCGCTCGGTGCGGTCGAGCTGCATCGAGGAGACGCCGAGGTCGAAGAGGATGCCGTCGACCTCCTCGTAGCCGAGGCCTTCGACGGCTTCATCGATGTCGTCGTAGACCGCGTGGACGAGTTCGACGCGGTCGCCGAAGCGCACGAGGCGTTCTTCGGCGATGGCGAGCGCTTCGAGGTCGCGGTCGAGGCCGATGAGGGTGAGGCCGGGGAACCGCTCGAGGAGCGCCTCCGCGTGACCCGCCATGCCGAGGGTGGCGTCGACGAGGACGGCTCCGTCTCGACCGATGGCGGGGCCGAGCAGCTCGACACAACGTTCGAGCATGACTGGGGTGTGGATCTGGTCGATTCCCATATGCATTCCGGACGGCTCCTGGCTCCTGATCCCCATCCGTTCCGACCTGGCACCGGGGAAGTGTGTCAGGGCGAGGCACGGCTGGGAGTCAGAGGCCAGGCGCTAGAAGAGTCCGGGGATCACCTCCTCTGCGGTCTCGGAGAAGGCGCTCTCCTGTTCGGCGAGGTAGGTCTCCCATGCCTCGGTGTCCCAGATCTCCGCACGGCTGCCGGCGCCGATGACCGTGAGGTCACGGCCGAGGCCGGCGTACTGGCGGAGGTTCGCGGGAATGGTCACTCGGTGCTGCTTGTCGGGCGTCTCGGCACTCGCTCCGGAGAGGAAGACGCGGAGGTAGTCACGCGCCTGCTTGCTCGTCACGGGGGCCTGCCTGATCTTGTCGTGCAGCGATTCGAACTCTCGCGTGCTGAAGAGGTAGATGCAGTGCTCCTGACCGCGCGTCATGACGACGCCTCCGGCGAGTTCGTCACGGAATTTCGCGGGCAGGATGAGGCGGCCTTTTTCGTCGAGTTTGGGGGCGTGGCTACCGAGGAACATCGCCTCATCCCCCAATCGTTCTGGCCAACATCTTGGTTCTCCTCCACTTTACTCCACTTTCCCCCACTTAACCAGCGGTTTTGCGGCAATTGCGGGTCGTGTCGAGGCAACTACCCCGGAAATACAGGGATCTTGGCGGTGGAGGGAAGTGGAGGGATTTTCACCATCCGGGAGGGATTCTCAGCTTCGGGGAGGCTCACATCAGTTCCGCGGGCGTCACGGCGCGCGGAAGTCCGCCGCCGGAGGGCCGCGTGGAGGGCGAAGAGGGCACAAAAAAACGGGGCCGATCCGAAGATCGGCCCCGTTGAGGCTGTGGTGCGGGTGAGCGCTTGCGCACCCGTGGAGGGAAGTGGAGGGTCAGTGCCCCTCGGCCCGGCGGCAACTGCTCATGCCGGAGGAGCTACTCCTGGCCGTCGCCCGACTGGCGCTTGTCCCAGCGGTCGTTGAGACGGTCCATCAGACGCGTGGGCTTCGCGGAGGCACTCGCGGTGGAGCGCGGCTTCGGCGCTTCGAGCGGTGCGCGGGTCGGCTTCGTGGCGACGAGCACACCCGTCAGCATGACGGCGAATCCGACGAGGCCGATGATCGGCTGCTGCAGCACGACGCCGAGCACCAAACCGATGGCGCCGACGACTGCGATGAGCGAGCCGAGCGCGATGCCCCGGTAGCTCGGCTTGCCTTTGCCCGAACTCACCTTGGACACGAAATCGGCATCACTGCGGTAGAGGTGGCGTTCCATCTCATCGAGGAGCCGTTGCTCCTGCTCTGAAAGTGGCATCTGATTCCCCTCAAGGTCACGCGACGCGACGTAGTCGATCAAGTCTAGTCACCAATCCATGACTAGGCTAGGTGCGTGATCGAAAGTACTGAACTCGCCACCATGGTAGGCCGCGGGCTCACCGACTTTCTCTCTTCGCGCGGTTCCATTGTCGCGCAGATCGGGCCGGAGCTCTCCCCATTCCTCGACTTCTCTCGGAACTTTCTCAGTGGCGGTAAGCGCTTCCGGGCCCAGTTCTGCTTCCGCGGCTGGCAAGCCGTGTCCAGCGGCCGTCACGCGAGCGGGCCGGGCGGCCTCGACACTGTGATCGCGGCCTGCGGAGCCCTCGAACTCTTCCACGCCGCAGCGCTCGTCCACGACGACATCATCGACAACTCCGACACGCGTCGAGGCGCTCCGAGCGCCCACATGGCCTTCGCCGGCATGCATCGCGAGAAGCGCTGGCTCGGCGACCCGCAGACGTTCGGCACGGCATCGGCGACCCTCCTCGGCGACCTCCTGCTCGGCTGGAGCGACGAGATGCTCGACGACGGGCTCGACGTCCTCAAGGACCGTCTCGCGGCACGGGCCGCGCGGCAGGAGTTCAACCGCATGCGAACCGAGGTGACGGCCGGCCAGTACCTCGACATCCTCGAGGAGCGCGCGTGGCGCGACTCGACCGACGCCGAGCAGCGGCACCGTGCGGAGCGCGTCCTCATCTTCAAATCGGCGAAGTACAGCATCGAGTCGCCACTCGCCCTCGGAGCCCTCCTCGGCGGAGCGTCCGAACAGCAGCTCGAGTCGCTCCGCGCGTACGGCCTGCCGCTCGGCATCGCCTTCCAGCTGCGCGACGACCTGCTCGGCGTCTACGGCGACCCCGAGGTGACCGGCAAGCCGAGCGGCGACGACCTGCGGGAGGGCAAGCGGACGATCCTCATCGCGCTCACCCGTGAGGCCCTGCAGCCGGGCTCGCGATCGATCCTCGACGAACTGCTCGGGGATCCGGAACTCGACGAGGACCAGATCGGCCTGCTCCAGGCGACCATCCGCGACAGCGGAGCCGTCGACCGGGTCGAGAAGCTCATCCAGGACCACGTCGCGAAAGCGCTCACCGCACTCGGTGAGGCTCCGATCAACGACGACGCGAGGGCGCACCTGCGCGGACTCGCCGTCTCGGTGGCACGCCGCAACATGTGATGCGAGCCGGCCGGACCGGGTGGGGACGACTCAGCTCAGGCGAGCGCCTGGGCGACGCGACGCACTTCGGACCGACGGCCCTGACGGAGCGCCTCGATGGGAGCGATGCCGATGCTCTCCTCCGGGTTGAGCAGCCACTCCATGGCCTCGTCGTCGGAGAAGCCGGCATCGCCGAGCACCATGATCGTGCCGCGGAGGTTGTGGACCGGTTCGCCGTCCTTGATGAACGAGGACGGGACCTTCAGCACCCCGTCGACGCGGACGGCCAGCAGGTAGTGCTCCTCGAGGAGTCTCCTGACCCGGCTGACCTCGAGACCGAGTTCGGTCGTCAGATCGGGAACGGTCAACCACACGGTTTCGGAATTCTGCTCAGTCACCCTACGAGTCTGCCATGTCGGTGGGCCCGTCGTACACGCATCGCGGTCTCGTAACGATCTCGGGCGCCTGGCGCCTGCACGGGGTGTTGACAGCCGAGGCGGCCGGACGTTCCATACACTCGGATGGTGAGCAGCAACCAACAGACCGATCCCATGATCGGCCGTCTCCTGGACGGGCGATACCAGGTGCGCTCACGCATCGCGCGCGGCGGCATGGCCACGGTCTACCTCGCACACGACCTCCGGCTCGAGCGCCGAGTTGCCATCAAGGTCATGCACAGCCATCTGTCGGACGACAACACGTTCAAGGACCGGTTCATCCAGGAGGCCCGTTCTGCGGCCCGTCTGGCCAACCCGCACGTCGTGAGCGTCTTCGACCAGGGCCAGGACCTCGACATGGCGTACCTCGTCATGGAGCACCTGCCCGGCATCACACTCCGTGAACTCATCAGGGACAACGGCAAGCTCACTCCGCGTCAGGCCGCCGACATCCTCGACGCGGTGCTGTCCGGCCTCGCGGCAGCGCACCGCGCCGGGATCGTGCACCGCGACGTCAAGCCGGAGAACGTCCTCCTCGCGGACGACGGCCGCATCAAGATCGGCGACTTCGGCCTCGCACGCGCCGCAAGCGCGAACACGGCGACCGGTCAGGCCCTGCTCGGCACGATCGCCTACCTCTCCCCCGAACTCGTCACCCGCGGCCAGGCGGACACCCGCAGCGACATCTACGCGCTCGGCATCATGATGTACGAGATGCTGACGGGCGAACAGCCCTACAAGGGCGAACAGCCCATGCAGATCGCCTACCAGCACGCGAACGAATCCGTGCCGGCCCCGAGCGCCAAGAACCCCGCGGTCCCCCACGAACTCGACGAGCTCGTGTTCTGGGCCACGGAGCGGAACCCGGACGACCGTCCCTCGAGCGCCGGAATGATGCTGGAACGGCTCCGGTCGATCGAGTCGAGCCTCGGCTTCACCTCCGTCGCGACGGGCGCCCAGCCCACGATCGTGATGCCCTCCTCGTACACGGACGGCCTCGCCGAGGACGTCACGCAGGTCATCGGGCGGCAGACCAAGCCGCAGAAGCAGGTCGAACGCGCCGCCGACGACGGGCCGACGCTCCTCGCGACGAAAGCGAAGCAGCGTCGGAAGACGGGCTTCATCCTCTTCATCGCGATCCTCATGCTCACGGCACTCGCGGGCGGCACCGGCTGGTACTTCGGGTCGGGCCCGGGCTCCAAAGTGGCGATCCCGGACTTCGTCGGCGCGGATCCCGCTGCGGCCACCGCTGAGCTCACGAAGCTCGGATTCCAGCCGAAGGCCGGTGAGGTCTTCAGCCTCACGGTCCCTGCCGGCCAGGTCGCCGGAACGGACCCGGCCGCACGCATCCTCGCGGACAAGGGCTCCGTCGTCACCGTGCTCGTCTCGCAGGGACCGCAGCCCGTGACGATCCCGGCTCTGGCCGGCTTGAGCCAGACGGACGCGCAGAAGGCGATCGAGGACCTGCAGCTGAAGACGGGCACCGTCTCGGAGCAGTTCAACGCAGAGACGGCCAAGGGCATCGTCCTGTCGGCCACCGATACGACGGCTGGCGTCGACGTCTCCGGCGGCGGCGGTTCGTTCCAGGGCTCGACGGTCGACCTCCTCGTCTCGGCTGGCCCTGTCCCGGACGTGCGGAACATGTCCCCCGCGCAGGCCAAGGCCGCCCTCGAAGCGGTCGGGCTCAAGGTCGGAGCGACCGACGAGGCCTTCGACGACGACATCGCCGCCGGTCAGGTCGTCTCGGCCCACCCGAAGGTCGATGCGGACGGCAACACGGTTCCGTTCGTGCCGGGCGACAGCGTCGACCTCACCGTTTCGAAGGGCGTCGACCTCGTCGATCTCCCGGACGTCACTGGCAAGAACGTGGCGGCGGCGAAGAAGCAGCTCGAGGACGCCGGATTCGCCGTGACCGTGAAGTCGATCCTCCCCGAATCCGGGTGGTCGCTCGCGAGCATCGTCGTCACGAAGATGGACCCTGCTGCAGGCAAGGTCAAGCGCGGCTCCGCCGTCACGATCACCGCGAACTTCTAGCGCACAGCCTTCTAGCGCACAGCGACTGAGCGTTCCCGGTCACTGAGCCTGTCGAAGTGCACGGGCCACACCCTTCGACAGGCTCAGGGACCGGCGCTCAGGGACCGGCAGCACCAACCACGACGGGCCCGGGAACCGAAGTCCCCGAGCCCGTCGATCGGTTGTGCACGCTACTTCGCGACAGCGAGCTCCTCAGCCACGAGGAACGCCAGCTCGAGCGACTGCATGTGGTTCAGTCGCGGGTCGCACAGCGACTCGTAGCGCGTCGCGAGGCTCGCCTCGTCGATCTGCTCGGAACCGCCGAGGCACTCGGTGACGTCGTCGCCCGTGAGCTCCACGTGGATGCCGCCCGGGTGCGTCCCCGCAGCACGGTGTGCCTCGAAGAAGCCCTTGACCTCGTCCACGACGTCGTCGAAGCGACGCGTCTTGTACCCGGTCGGGGTCGTGAGACCGTTGCCGTGCATCGGGTCCGTGACCCACAGTGGGGTCGCATCGGCCGACTTGATGGTCTCGAGCAACGGCGGCAGGGCGTCGCGGATCTTGCCGGCGCCCATCCGCGTGATGAAGGTCAGACGACCAGGCTCGCGGTTGGGGTCGAGCTTGTCGATCAACCGCAGCATGTCGTCGCCGGACGTGGTCGGTCCGAGCTTCACACCGATGGGGTTCCGGACCCGCGACAAGAAGTCGACGTGCGCTCCGTCGAGCTCGCGCGTGCGCTCACCGATCCACACGAAGTGCGCCGACGTGTTGTACGGCGTGCCCGTGCGGGAGTCGATGCGCGTCATCGGGCGCTCGTAGTCCATGAGCAGCGCTTCGTGGCTCGAGTAGAACTCGACGCCACGCAGCTGGTCGAAGTCGGCTCCTGCCGCCTCCATGAACTTGATGGCGCGGTCGATGTCGCGAGCGAGGCCCTCGTAGCGCTGGTTGGCAGGATTCGCGGCGAAGCCACGGTTCCAGCTGTGCACCTCGCGGAGGTCCGCGAAACCGCCCTGCGTGAACGCACGGATCAGGTTGAGCGTCGAGGCTGAGGTGTGGTACCCCTTCACGAGCCGCGCCGGGTCCGCAGTGCGCGATTCCGGAGTGAAGTCGTAGCCGTTCACGATGTCGCCGCGGTACGCGGGCAGCGTGACGTCGCCGCGCGTCTCGGTGTCGCTCGAACGCGGCTTCGCGAACTGACCGGCCATGCGGCCCATCTTGACCACCGGCATCGACGCACCGTAGGTCAGGACGACGGCCATCTGCAGCACGGTCTTGACGCGGTTGCGGATCTGTTCGGCGGTCGCGCCGGCGAACGTCTCGGCGCAGTCGCCGCCCTGCAGGAGGAAGGCGTTGCCGCTCGCGGCGCGCGCGAGGCGCTCACGGAGCATGTCCACTTCACCCGCGAAGACGAGCGGAGGGAGCGTCGCGAGCTCCGCCGAAGCACGCTTGACGGCTTCGGGGTCCGGCCAGGCCGGCTGCTGCTTGATGGGCAGCTCACGCCAATAGTCCAGTCCGGCGATCACAGATTCATCTGCCAATACGACTGGTTCTGCCTGGTGGGACACGGATATCCTGTTTTTCTGCTCGAATGCGAGATGGACCGCGAGTGCGGCCCCGGTTTTTCAGCTTAGCGCCACGGCGTGACGGCTCGCTCCTTCACGCTCGTGGCGTACACGTCCTGGTATTCCTGACGGGACAGCTGGTGCAGCGCGACCATGAGTTCGTCGGTGATGCTGCGGAGGATGAAACGGTCGCCCTCCATGCCGGCGAAGCGGCTGAAGTCGAGGGGCTCGCCGAAGACGATCCCGATCCGACGGATGCGAGGGAGCTTCGTTCCGATCGGCATGACCTTCTCGGTGTCGATCATCGCGACGGGGATGATGGGCACGCCGGCCTCGAGGACCATGCGGGCGACACCCGTGCGGCCTCGGTAGAGCTTCCCGTCGGGGCTGCGCGTACCCTCCGGGTAGATCCCGAGGAACTGCTCGGCGCCGAGCACCGCGAGGCCCGTATTGAGGGACGCCTCCGACGCCTTGCCGCCCGAGCGGTCGATGGGCAGCTGGCCCGTCGCCGTCATGAAGACCCGGGTCGCCCAGCCCTTGATGCCCTTGCCCTTGAAGTACTCGCTCTTGGCGAGGAAGGAGATCTGCCTGTCCATGCAGAGCGGCAGCACGATCGAGTCGATGAAGGAGAGATGATTGCTCGCGATGATCGCCCCGCCCGTCTTCGGGAGGTGCTCGGAGCCGACCACCCAGGGACGGAAGACCGCTTTCACGATCGGCCCTGCCACGAGGTACTTCATGAACCAGTAGAACATCGTCCTCAGTCTCCCCTGAATCCAGTCTCCCCGGCACCCGTCGCTCAGGCGACCGGTCCGTGCCCTCTCGCCAGATCCGCCGCGCCGATGACACCGGCGTCGTTCACGAGCTGGGCGATGCTGAAGTCGGGCTCCGGGTGGTAGCCGCGGGCCGGGAGGTGGCGCAGGTACGCGTCGCGGACGGGGTCCAGGAGGAGTGAACCCGCCTGCGCGACACCGCCGCCGATCACGAAGATGTTCGGGTCGATGATGACGGAGTAGCTCGCGAGTGCTTCGCCCAGCTGCTCCGCGAGGAGGTTGAGGCAGGAGACCGCTCCAGGGTCGCCGGCTTCGAGGAGCGCGGAGACGTGATGTCCGTTGAGGACGCCGCCTGCGGCTTCACGCGCGTTCGCGAGGGGCGCTCCGATGCCGCCGGTGTCCGCGAGTTCGTTCGCGTAACGGAGGAGGGCCGTTCCCGAGCAGTACTGCTCGACGCAGCCCCGCATGCCGCAGCCGCACGGGAGTCCGTTCGGGATGAGGCGCATGTGGCCGAGCTCGGCGCCCGTTCCGAAGCCGCCACGGAGCAGACGGTCCTCGAGGACGATCGCACCGCCGACGCCCGTGCCGATCGTGACCATGACCATGCTGTGGAGCGTCCGTCCGGCGCCGAAGCGGAACTCGGCCCAGCCTGCGGCGTTCGCGTCGTTCTCGATGACGACCCGCTTGCCGGGGAGGCGCTCTGCGATCCGCGCCTTGAGCGGCTCGTTGCGCCAGTTGATGTTCGGCGAGTAGTAGACGGTGGAGCGCTCGGCGTCGAAGAAGCCAGGAGCTGCGATGCCGACGGCCTCGATCGTGCCGTCGTCGAGCTGTTCGACCATGCGCACGACCGTTTCGACGATCGCGTCGGCATCCGCGGCAGGCGTCGGCTGGCGATCCGCGCGAACGATGACCCCGGAGTCGTCGACCACACCACCGGCGATCTTCGTGCCGCCGATGTCGATGCCAATCGCGTGCGCCATACCTGTTCGTCTCCCGTTCGTCCGGTGCTGTGGGTCCCGTGCGTCCGACGGAGCAGGACGCTCACGATCGGCACGCCGACCCACCGTGTCGAGTGTAGTGAGACTGGCGGCGGGTCAGAAACCGAGCGCAGGGCCGTACCGTTCAGGTGCACCGCCCAGGTGCACCGATCCAGTACGTCGAACGCCAGAACTCGGGTCTCTGCCCGAATCCACAATCGTCGGCCACCGGTGGCCGAGCGCCGTTGAGGATTCCCACCGCACCGGGCCAGGGGAAACAGGGTGACCTAAGATGGGAGGAATACCCTCACCCAGGTACCGAAGGAGTTGCCGTGGACCAGTTCGACGTACCCGCTGTCGTTGCAGCAGACCCAAACGCCAACACGACCGATCTCCTCGTGAAGCGCCTCGCCGCCACCCCGAACGCACCGCTCTTCGCGGTCCCTCGCGGTCAGGATTGGCAGGACATCTCGACGGCCGAGTTCCACCGGCAGGTGATCGCCCTTGCGAAGGGCCTCGTCGCGGCCGGCATCGAGCCCGGCGACAAGATCGGCCTGATGTGCAAGACCCGCTACGAGTGGACGCTCATCGACTTCGCCACCTGGTTCGCCGGCGCCGTCCTCGTGCCGATCTACGAGACGAGCTCCCCGAGCCAGGTCCAGTGGATCCTCGGTGACTCAGGAGCGACCTCGGTCATCCTCGAGACCCCGGACCACTTCGCCAAGTTCGACGAGGTGCACGGTGACCTCCCCCTCGTCGACCAGGTGTGGCAGATCGACCTCGGCGACCTCACGAAGCTCACGGAGCAGGGCGTCGAGGTCCCCGACGAGGAGATCGAACGCCGTCGCAACCTCGCGGTCGGCTCCGACATCGCCACACTCATCTACACCTCCGGTTCGACCGGCCGTCCCAAGGGCTGTGTGCTCACGCACTCGAACTTCGTCGAACTGTCGCGGAACTCCGGCGTCGCGCTCAAGGAGGTCGTCTCCGTCCCAGGAGCCTCGACGCTCCTCTTCATCACCACCGCACACGTCTTCGCGCGGTTCATCTCCGTCCTGTGCGTGCACACGGGGGTGAAGACGGGCCACCAGCCGGACACGAAGCAGCTCCTCCCCTCGCTCGGCACCTTCAAGCCCACCTTCCTCCTCGCAGTCCCCCGCGTGTTCGAGAAGGTCTACAACTCCTCGGAGCAGAAGGCGGAGGCCGGCGGTAAGGGCAAGATCTTCCGCAAGGCGGCCGACACGGCCATCGAGTACTCGAAGGCCCTCGAGACCGGCAATGTCCCGTTCGGCCTCAAGCTGCGGTTCGCGCTCTTCGACAAGCTCGTCTTCTCGAAGATCAAGACGGCGATGGGCGGCCGCGTGCAGTACGCCGTCTCCGGATCCGCCCCGCTCGGTGCTCGTCTCGGCCACTTCTTCCACGCGCTCGGCATCGTCATCCTCGAGGGCTACGGGCTCACGGAGTCGACGGCACCCGCCACGGTGAACCTCGCGAAGAAGTCGAAGATCGGCACGGTCGGTCCCGCACTCCCCGGCGTCTCCATCCGACTCGCCGAGGACGGCGAGATCGAGCTCAAGGGGATCAACATCTTCAAGGAGTACTGGAAGAACCCCGAGGCGACCGCTGAAGCCTTCAACGAGGGCTGGTTCCGTACGGGCGACCTCGGCAGCTTCGACTCGGACGGCTTCCTCACGATCACCGGTCGCAAGAAGGAGATCATCGTCACGGCGGGCGGGAAGAACGTCATCCCCGCTGCGCTCGAGGACCCGATCCGTGCGAACCCGGTCATCGGTCAGGTCGTCGTCGTCGGCGACCAGAAGCCGTTCATCGCCGCTCTCGTGACCCTCGACCCGGACATGCTGCCCACCTGGCTCGCGAACAACGGTCAGGACGGGTCGCTCACGATGGAGCAGGCCGCCGAGAACCCGGCCGTCCTCGCCGAGATCCAGCGGGCGATCGACGTCGCGAACACGAAGGTGTCGCGTGCGGAGTCGATCAGGAAGTTCGTCATCCTGAAGTCAGAACTGACCGAGGCGAGCGGTCACCTGACGCCGAAGCTCAGCGTCAAGCGGAACATCATCGTGAAGGACTTCGCGGACACGATCGACAGCATGTACCTCGGAGCTCCAGCGACGCAGGGCATCTCGCTCTCGCACTGAGCTCTCGCACTGAGCTCGCTCACCGAGACGGCTCACGGAACTCGTGCGCCGAACGACGAAACGGCGTCCCTCGCGGGGCGCCGTTTCGTCGTGCAGGTGCTGTTGCTTCGCGCAGCACGTGAGCCTGCTCAGCAGGTGATCCCGCTCAGAACCAGTCGCTCTCGCGGATCTGCTTCATCGCTTCCTTGCGGTTCTCGCGAGACAGTCGATCGATGTAGAGCGTCCCGGCGAGGTGATCCGTCTCGTGCTGCAGCGCCTGCGCGAGGAGGCCCGTCCCTTCGAGGACGACGGGCTTGCCGTCGAGGTCGATGCCCGTCGCACGAGCGTAGGGGTAGCGCGGGGTCGGGAACCAGAGGCCGGGGACGGACAAGCAGCCTTCGCCGATCTCTTCGAGCTCACCGCTCGTCTCGACGATGACCGGGTTGATCAGGTAGCCGACCTCACCGTCGACGTTGTAGCTGAACACACGCAGGTTGACGCCGATCTGCGATGCGGCGACTCCGGCGCGCCCCGGCAGACGAACGCTGTCGACGAGGTCCTGGACGAGTCCCCGGACTCCGTCGTCGATGCCCGCGACTTCGGCGGATTCGGCTTTCAGTACGGGATCACCGAACAGTCGGATGGCACGTGTCGCCACGGTGGTTCCTTTCACAGGGGTCGACTCACAGGGTCGTCGAGTCGTCGGCTTTCATCGTAATTCCTCGCGCACAGACGCCCGGACCGGATCAGATCGATCGGGTCCGGGCGTCCGGTGGAGTGCTGTCCAGTGCGCTGGCGTCAGTTCGTCAGCACACGAGCGTCAGCACACGAGCGTCAGCACACGAGCGTCAGCACACGACCGTCACCAGGTGGGCGTCAGCTCGCGGGCGTGACGACCACGAGGAGATCGCCGGCCTCGACCTGCTGGGTCGTGGGGATCGCGAGACGTTCGACGACACCGGCGACCGGCGAGGTGATCGCCGCTTCCATCTTCATGGCCTCGATCGACGCGACGGGCGCTCCGGCCTCGACCGTGTCACCCGCTGCAACCTTGACCGTGACGACACCGGAGAACGGGGCCGCGACGTGTCCGGGCTTGCCCGAGTCCGCCTTCTCGGCGGCCTTCGAGTCGACCTGGATGCTGCGGTCGCGGACGAAGACGGGACGCAACTGGCCGTTGAGGGTCGTCATGACGGTCCGCATGCCCTTGTCGTCGGCTGCACCGATCGCTTCGAGACCGGCGAACAGACGAACGCCCTTGTCGATCTCGACGACGTGCTCGACGCCGGGCTCGAGGCCGTACAGGTAGTCGGCCGTGTCGACGACCGAGAGGTCGCCGTAGGTCTCGCGACCCTGCTCGAACTGCTTCGTCGGCTCCGCGAAGAGCAGACGGTTGAGCGTGCGGCGGCGCGTCGTGGAGTCCGCGTCCAGCGCGGCCTGGTCCTCGGCGCTGATCGGCTTGATGCCGATGTCGACCGTTCGGCCCGCGAGGACCTTCGAACGGAACGGTTCCGGCCAGCCGCCGGGCAGTTCGCCCAGCTCGCCCGCCATGAAGCCGACGACCGAATCCGGGATGTCGTACTTGCCCGGGTTCGCTTCGAAGTCGGCCGGGTCGGCCTTGACCGCTGCGAGGTGCAGGGCCAGGTCGCCGACGACCTTGCTCGAGGGGGTGACCTTCGGCAGGCGACCGAGGATGCGGTCGGCTGCTGCGTAGAGGTCCTCGATGAGCTCGAAGTCGTCCGCGAGGCCGAGCGCGATGGCCTGCTGGCGAAGGTTCGACAGCTGGCCGCCGGGGATCTCGTGCGTGTACACGCGTCCCGTCGGGCCGGCGAGACCGGACTCGAAGGGCGCGTACAGGTGACGCACGGACTCCCAGTACGGCTCGAGGTCGGCGATCGCCTCGAGCGAGATGCCCGTGTCGCGGTCGGTGTGCGCGAGCGCTGCGACGAGCGACGATGCAGAAGGCTGGCTCGTGGTGCCCGCCATCGGTGCGCTCGCGACGTCGACCGCGTCCGCTCCGGCGTTGGACGCTGCGAGGAGCGTCGCCAGCTGGCCGCCAGGCGTGTCGTGCGTGTGCAGGTGGACCGGGAGGTCGAACCGCTCGCGGAAGGCCTCCACGAGCTTCGCTGCAGCGCTCGGACGCAGGAGACCGGCCATGTCCTTGATCGCGAGGACATGGGCGCCGGCTTCGACGATGCGCTCCGCGAGGCGGAGGTAGTAGTCGAGCGTGTACAGCTCCTCTGCCGGGTTCAGCAGATCGCCGGTGTAGCAGACGGCGACCTCGGCGATCGTGGTGCCGGTCTCGAGGACCGCGTCGATCGCAGGACGCATCTGCGAGACGTCGTTCAGGGCGTCGAAGATGCGGAAGATGTCGATGCCCGTCGCAGCCGCTTCGCTCACGAACGCGTTCGTGACCTCGGTCGGGTACGGCGTGTACCCCACCGTGTTGCGACCGCGGAGGAGCATCTGCAGGTTGATGTTCGGGATCGCCTCACGCAGCGAGGCGAGCCGCTCCCACGGGTCCTCGTTCAGGAAGCGCAGCGCGACGTCGTACGTCGCCCCGCCCCATGCCTCGACCGAGAGCAGTTCCGGCGTCATGCGGGCGACGTAGGGCGCGACGGCCAGGAGGTCCTTGCTCCGCACTCGCGTGGCGAGCAGCGACTGGTGGGCGTCGCGGAACGTCGTCTCCGTGACGGCGAGGGCCTTCTGTGCGCGCAGGGCGTCCGCGAAGCCCTTCGGTCCGAGCTCCAGGAGCCGCTGGCGCGAGCCGGACGGCGCAGGCGCACCGAGATCGATCGACGGCAGCTTCGCCTCGGGGCTCGCACCGGCTGGACGCGCTCCGTTCGGCTGGTTGACCGTGACATCGGCCAGCCAGTTCATGATCTTCGTACCGCGGTCCTTGGACACGTGGCCGCGGAGCAGCTGGGGGCGCTCGTCGATGAACGAGGTGCTGAGATCGCCCGCGACGAACGACTCGTCCTCGAGGACGGCCTGCAGGAACGGGATGTTCGTGGACACGCCACGGATCCGGAACTCGGCGAGAGCACGCTTGGCACGCGTCACGGCCGCTTCGAAGGTGCGTCCGCGGCAGGTGAGCTTCGCGAGCATCGAGTCGAAGTGCGGGCTGATCTGCGCTCCAGCGCTGACGGTTCCGCCATCGAGGCGGATGCCGCCGCCACCCGGCGAGCGGTAGGTCGTGATCTTGCCGGTGTCCGGGCGGAAGCCAGCGGTCGGGTCCTCCGTGGTGATGCGGCACTGCAGCGCGAAACCGCGCAGGTGCAGCTGGTCCTGCGTGAGCCCGAGATCGCTGAGCGACTCCCCCGCCGCAATGCGCATCTGCGACTGCACGAGGTCGACGTCCGTGACCTCTTCCGTCACGGTGTGCTCGACCTGGATGCGCGGGTTCATCTCGATGAACACGTGCTGGCCCTTGCGCTCACCGGCGGTGTCGAGCAGGAACTCGACGGTTCCGGCGTTGACGTAGCCGATCGACTTCGCGAATGCGATCGCGTCGCGGTACATGGCCTGACGGGTGTCCTCGTCGAGGTTCGGCGCCGGGGCAATCTCGACGACCTTCTGGTGACGGCGCTGCACGGAGCAGTCGCGCTCGAAGAGGTGGACGGTCTCACCGTCGGCGCTCGCGAGGATCTGCACTTCGATGTGCCGGGGGCGTACGACGGCCTGTTCGAGGAACATCGTCGGGTCGCCGAACGCACTGTCGGCCTCGCGCATGGCGGCTTCGAGCGCCTCGCGGAGGTCTTCCTGCTTCTCGACACGCCGCATGCCGCGTCCGCCGCCGCCGGCGACGGCCTTCGCGAAGATGGGGAATCCGATCTCGGCCGCACCCGCGAGGAGTTCCTCGATGTCGCGGCTCGCAGGAGTCGACTTCAGGACCGGGACGCCTGCGGCGATCGCGTGCTCCTTCGCCGTGACCTTGTTGCCGGCCATCTCGAGCACCTTGGACGGCGGACCGATGAAGGTGATGCCGTTGGCCCGAGCGGCCTCCGCCAGTTCCGGATTTTCCGAAAGGAATCCGTAACCAGGGTAAATGGCGTCAGCGCCAGACTCGAGCGCGACGCGAATGATCTCGTCCACATCGAGGTAGGCACGGACGGGATGACCCTCCGTGCCGATCTGATAGGCCTCATCGGCCTTCAAACGGTGCATCGAATTACGGTCCTCATACGGGAACACCGCAACCGTTTTCGCACCCAGCTCATACGCGGCGCGGAACGCACGAATGGCGATCTCACCACGATTGGCGACAAGAATCTTCCGGAACATGGAGCCCTTCCCACAACTGCCAACTCAGCAAACGTTGAGATTCCCTAGCCTAGTCAAGGTAACGTTGTGCCTTGTGCATGTACTCAGCGTCAGCTCCCTCAAAGGGGGCGTAGGAAAGACCACCGTCACCCTCGGCTTGGCCTCCGCTGCGTTCTCGAAGGACATCCGCACCCTCGTGGTGGATCTCGACCCGCAATCGGACGTCTCCACCGGCATGGCCGTGGACGTCGCAGGACACCTCACGGTGACGGACGTCCTCACCTCCCCGAAAAAGAAGATCGTCGAACAGGCGATCGTGCCGAGCGGCTGGACGAAGATCCACCCCGGAACGATCGACGTCATGATCGGCAGCCCGTCCGCCATCAACTTCGACGGACCCCACCCCAGCATCCGCGACATCTGGCGACTCGAAGAAGCGCTCGCCCACGTCGAAGAGGACTACGACCTCGTGCTCATCGACAGCGCGCCGTCGCTCAACGCCCTCACGCGGACCGCGTGGGCAGCGAGCGACCGTGTCGCCGTCGTCACCGAGCCCGGCCTGTTCTCGGTCTCTGCAGCCGACCGTGCGCTGCGTGCCGTCGAGGAGATCCGCCGGGGTCTCAGCCCTCGTCTGCAGCCGCTCGGCATCATCGTGAACCGTGTTCGTCCGCAGTCGATGGAGCACCAGTTCCGCATCAAGGAACTCCGCGACATGTTCGGTCCCCTCATCCTCAACCCGCAGCTGCTCGAGCGCACCTCGCTCCAGCAGGCCCAGGGCGCAGCCAAACCGCTCCACGTCTGGCCGGGCGACACCGCTCAGGAGATGGCGAAGAACTTCGACATCCTCCTCGACCGAGTGCTCCGCACAGGTCGTGTCGGCGAGTACGCCGACGGCAAGGCTGCCGAGATCGACGACACGGCCGCCAACGCCGCCGCTGCCGCGATCGCGAGCACGCCCGCTACCGAGGAGTAGTCCAGGCACGGCGTCGGGGCGCCCGGTCCCTGATTCTGTCGACGGACGTTGGGTTCAGCGGGCACTTCGACAAGCTCAGTGACCGGCACGGGCGCTCGGTGACCGATAGGGGCGCTCAGGGCACGACCGAGCTGCTTACGCGCTGCGAGCACTCCGGCGAGCCGAGAGCTCGTCGAGGGGATCGGGCGACTGCGCATCGAACTCGACGAGTGTCGTTTCCACCTCGCGGAGGACTTTGCCGACGGCGATGCCGAAGACACCCTGGCCTCGGCTCACGAGGTCGATGACCTCGTCGTTGGAGGTACAGAGGTAGACGCTCGCGCCATCGCTCATGAGGGTGGTCTGCGCCAGATCGACGACACCGGCCTCACGGAGCTGATCGACGGCCGTGCGGATCTGCTGGAGCGAGATGCCCGTGTCGAGGAGGCGTTTGACGAGCTTGAGGACGAGGATGTCACGGAAACCGTAGAGCCGCTGCGAACCGGAGCCGGCCGCACCGCGGACGGTGGGTTCGACGAGTGCGGTGCGAGCCCAGTAATCGAGCTGCCGGTAGCTGATGCCGGCCGCACGTGCTGCGACGGCGCCTCGGTAGCCCTGACCCTCCTCGATCACCGGGAGGCCGTCCGTGAACAACAGTCCGCGGTCACCATAGCGTGACGGATTCTCGCGACTGAGTTCACTCATGTCTGCATCTCCTCGATTCACGCGACGGGTGCGCCGCTCTCACCACGGTACCGACGGCTCTGGTCCGAGGCAACGACATCGGCGCGAAGGCGTCGGCGTGTCGTCCACTTGTGCCGGAACTGTGATCCCGGCGGATGCTGCGCCCGGCGAACGGAATCGTCACCGGGGTCGTGAACCTCAGTGTACGCCTGCGCAAAGCGTCTGCGGTGGGAAGTCGTGCCGAGTCGGCGTTCAGGAGCCGACGTTCACGAGGAGTGCTGCGGCCGGTCGAGGGCGGATCGCACGAGACTGCTGCGCACTCGTTCGAGCTGGCCGGCGATCTCGAGCGCCCGATCCGCCGCTTTGGCGCGGCCGGAGGCGTCCTTCCGGCGGACGATGGGGCTGAGGGCGCTCTCGATGAGGCCGACCTCACGTTCGACGGACGCTCGGAAGCCACGCAAGTGGCGCGGTTCGATGCCGGAGCGCTGCAGGTCGACGAGGATGCGGAGCAAGGACAGGACCTCGTCCGAGTACGTCTCGGCAGGCAGGACGAGCGATGCGCTCACTGCGTCGTTGAACAGCTGAGGCGTCGCTCCAGCCGATTTCACGAGCTCGTTGCGCGACATCCGTCGGTCCGTCGGGTGGATCGTCTGCACCGCATCGGCCGAACCGACGCCAGGGAACACCGGCGAGCGTCCTGCGTCGACCTCGACGAGATAGGTGCGGATGACCTTGAGCGGCAGGTAGTGATCGCGCTGCATCGACAGGATGAGTCGCAGGCGTTCGAGATCGGCGGAGGAGAACTTGCGGTACCCGGACTTCGTGCGGGCCGGAGCGACGAGCCCCTGCTCCTCGAGGAACCGGAGCTTCGAATTGCTGAGTTCAGGGAACTCAGGAGTGAGCCGCGCCAACACCTGACCGATGCTGAGCAGCGGTCCGCCTTCCGGCTTCCCGTGCGCTTGCGGCGAAGCCACTAGCTGCCCAGCTGGCTTGCGAGGTCGATCCGCGACGAGTAGAAGGTGAGCCGGAACTTGCCGACCTGCACCTCCGCGCTGTCGCTCAGGAGGGCGGAGTCGATGCGGACGCCGTCGAAGTAGGTGCCGTTCAGCGAGTTGAGGTCACGGATCTCGAACGCAGTGCCGTGGCGGTGGAACTCGGCGTGACGACGGGAGACCGTGACGTCGTCGAGGAAGATGTCGGCGTTCGGGTGACGACCGACGGTCGTGACGTCCGCGTCGAGCAGGAAGCGCGCACCGGCGTTGGGACCGCGACGGACGATGAGGAGGGCCGAACCGGACGGCAGAGCCGCGATCGCCTCCTTCTCCTCAGCGGTCACATCGGAATCGATGGCCGCGAGAGCAGCGCCGAGGTCTTCGCCGAAGGTGAGCGTCGTGTCGACCTCGCTCTCGGCGTTGGGGGCGTCTTGATCCGCGACGTCGCGGTTGTACGCTCCCGTCGTCGGGTTCTTGTCGTCATACTCAGCCACCGTCGACCTCCTCTCGTTCAAGCGTATCTGATGCGCGACCCCTCGTGAGACGAGCGGCTCGAACGATTCGCACGGTTTGGGTGAGGTAGATGATGCCAGCGCACCAGTAGAGCGCGGCACCGACGAGCGAGCACACCCAGCCGACCGGCGTCGCGACGGCGCCGATTGCCGGGAACGCGGCTCCGAGCATCAGGACGGGGAGACCGACGAAGAGCATCGCGGTGCCCCACTTGCCGATACGGATGACCGGCAGGATGTGGTGCTTGCGCCGGTGCAGAGCGATGCCGAGGCCGATGAGCAGGAAGTCGCGTGCGAGGATCGTCGCCACGAGCCACCACGGGATGAGCTCGCGCCAGGCGAGGCCGAACAGGGCGGCGAGGATGTACAGGCGGTCCGCCGCCGGATCGAGCTGCTGACCGAGCTTGGTCACCTGACCGAGCTTGCGGGCGAGGAATCCGTCCAGGAAGTCCGTGAACCCGGAGAATGCGAGCGTGCCGAGCGCCCAGAGGTCGTACCCCTGGATGAGCAGGATCAGGAAGACCGGAACGAGGGCCAACCGGAGCATGCTCAGGAGGTTGGGGATGGTCAGAATGCGGTTGCTGACCTCGTTCCCCTCGATGTCCGCCACAGGACCAAGCCTATCGGCGCACCAGCCCAGTGGCTACGCTGCGCGGGCATGTCGGAAGGACGGGATGTCGAGTCGGCAGCCTGACCTGGGGCGCCCTGCACGCCCATGAGCACCGCACGTCCCGGCGCACAGCATCTAGAGTCGAAGGATGGAGACCACCCCGAGCGTCCGTGTCGACGCCTGGCTGTGGGCCGTTCGACTGACGAAGACGCGGTCCGCCGCTGCGACCGCATGCCGCGCCGGGCATGTTCGCGTGAACGGCGATCGCGCCAAGCCAGCTCAAGCGGTCCGCGTCGGTGATGAGGTGCGGCTCCGAGTCGCCGGGTTCGATCGGATCGTCGAGGTGAAGGCGGTCATCGCCAAACGCGTCGGTGCGGAGGTCGCAGCGACCTGCCTCGTCGATCATTCCCCTCCTCCCCCGTCGAAGGAGCAGCTGTCCGCCGTGCCGCAGCGCGATCGCGGCGCCGGACGACCGACCAAACGCGAACGACGCGATCTCGAGAAGCTCCGGGCCCGTGGGCCGGAGAACGGGCTCGACGACGAGTTCGAGGACTGACGGTCCCGCGCGACGGAGCGGACGAGACGGGCTGGCGGACACGACCGGCCGGCGGAGACGACGGGCTGGCAGGACGTTCGCTCAGGCAATGCTCGGCGACTGTCCAGATCGACCGTCCAGACTGACGGGATGTTCCGACGCCACCCCGTGCTCAGCACCCTCACGCTCGCGTATCTCGCGCTCGTGGCGTTCGTGACGCTCGGACCGCAGCCGGTCGATTCGTCGGACACCGGGTGGGTATACCGTCTGCTCGGTGTCTTCGAACGGTTCGACGCGACGTCCTGGATCACCTTCGACCGTCTCGAATTCGGTGCGAACATCGCGATGTTCATTCCCATCGGGCTGTTCTTCCTCCTCTTGTTCGGTCGTCGCCTGTGGTGGCTCGCGATCCTCATCGGTGCGACGCTGACCGTCGGGATCGAAGCCGCACAACTCTTCATCCCCGGCCGGGTCTCGGATCCTCGTGACCTCCTGTCGAACACGATGGGCGCCGCAGCAGGGGTCGTCGTCGGCCTCGTGCTCACGATCGGCGGCGCCAGACGTCAGCGTGAGCGGGATCGTCGTCGTGCGATGCTGCGGCAGGGGCAGCGCGAGCGTCAGCACCATCAGGGCCAGCGTCAGGGACAGCCCGCTCATCCTGCGATGCAGCGCTGAGCCCGGACAGCACCACTGGCGGGCGTCGGTGGACGGCACTAGCGTGTCGACATGACGAACGACGACGGTTCGGCGGGGCGGGTGGACGACCAGAGCCGAGCGGCTCAGACCCCGACCGCGCGGATCCCAACGAGCCAGATCCCGCCGGGCCAGATACCAACAGCGCCGTCTGCGTTGACCGGGCGGTTGGAGATCAGGCCGGCGGTCCAGGTGCCGTGGGAGGACGTCGCGAGGGTCTTCGAAGGCCGTGGCGATCCGAGCCGGTGCTGGTGCCAGTATTTCGCGATGCCGAGATCGGAATGGCGGGCATCGACCCCCGCAGGCTGCCGGAGTCGATTGCAGGAGCAACTCGCGGGATCGGCCAGTGGTAGAGGACTCGTCGCCTCCCTCGACGGCGAACCCGTCGGCTGGTGTGCGGTCGAACCGCGTGCGCACCTCCCCCGGCTGCTCGCATCGCGGATCGTCACCGCCAGTCCGCGGCCGCCCGCGCGAACACCTGCTGACGACGCTGAACCGACAGAGGACGGGGTCTGGGCGCTCACCTGCTTCGTCGTGCGGAGCGGTCATCGGAGGATGGGTATCGCGACCGAACTCGCCCGTGCTGCTGTGGAGTGGGCGCGCGCGCAGGGTGCGACCGTCCTCGAGGGGTATCCGGCCGAGACCGAAAGGCGCAGGACCAGCTCGGCGGACTTGTTCGTGGGGACGGTCGCTCAGTTCACGGCAGCCGGATTCGTCGAGGTCGCACGACCCACGCCGGCTCGTGTCATCATGCAGCATGCCCTCGGCTGATCGTCGGATCCGTCCACTCGGACGACTCTCACAGCTCCCTGAGATGTGCTCCAAGACGCGTTCAGTAGAGTTCCGGTGACGGACCGTCGGTCAGTGTGCGCGGCCACGGCCGTCCGCCCGTCGTGAGTGAAGGAGCAGGCGAACGCATGAGCGGACCATCGGACAACCTCGGAGAGATGAAGCGTCTCAAGGACGAGTTCACCCGCTTCATGATGCTGTACAAATTCGGCATCGACGAGATCACGACGAAGATCAACATCCTCAAAGAGGAATTCAGCCAGATCCACGACTACAACCCGATCGAGCACGTCAGCTCCCGGCTGAAGACGCCGGAGAGCATCATCGGGAAGATCGAACGGAAGCAGTTCGGTCAGGACATCGAGGACATCCGCGCGAACATCACCGACATCGCGGGCGTTCGGGTGACGTGCAGCTTCATCTCCGACACCTACAAGGTCTTCGAGATGCTCACGGGTCAGCAGGACATCCGTGTGGTCCAGGTCAAGGACTACATCAAGGACCCCAAGCCGAACGGGTACCAGAGCCTCCACGCGATCGTCGAGGTTCCCGTCTTCATGTCCGACGGTGCGACTCCCGTCTTCGTGGAGATCCAGTTCCGGACGATCGCCATGGACTTCTGGGCGAGCCTCGAGCACAAGATCTACTACAAGTACGACAAAGCGGTACCGGACACGCTCCTGTCGGAGCTGAAGAACGCTGCCGACGCCGCCAGTCGACTGGACCTCAAGATGGAGCACCTGCATCGGGAGGTGCAGGCGTTCGAGGTCGAGCATCCTGAGCAGCCTCCGGCGCAGGAGCAGCGGCCGCTGTCACTCGCGGATCGGGTCATGACGGAGTTGCTCGAGGGTCTCGAGACCTGAGGACCGCCGACGCACCTGCGCCGCACTCTGGTCCCTGAGCCTGTCGAAGGGCAGGCCTCGCGCGCTGCACTCCGGTCCCTGAGCCTGTCGAAGGGCAACACCCGACGGATCAGCTGGCCGCATGTCGCCGACACTCGTTGGGTAAATAGCCCAGGTCAGCGTCATATTCGACACCTGTATCAGTGTCGGTGGTCGATGCGATGATCTTTCCATGACCCTCACCGCCCCGCCCACCACGACCGGCGCGGCCGAGCCCGGCGCTCTGGCCGCGGTCGACGGTGCCTTCTCTCGGTTGCACGCGGTGTGGGACGGCGCCCGGCCCGCGTTCGGACATTCGGCTCCGGCTGCTGGTGCTGCGATTGCGGGATCGAGTGGTCTTGCTGCGGTGGAGCTCGAGTCCATGGACGACCCGGGGTTGCTCCGGGTCGGTGAGGAGCTCGGTGCGCTCCAGCACGCGCTCGATGCCGCCCAGGCGGCCTGGGCTGGCACGGTTGCTGCGCGTTCCGGGAAGGAGCGTGGCGGTGACGGGCTCGCGAAGTCGCAGGGGTACTCGTCTCCGGTGGCGTTGCTTACGGATCGGTGGCGGGTCGCCCCGGCTCGGGCTGCGGTGTTGGCGGAAGTCGGGTCTGCGGTCGTGCCGAAGCGCACGTTCCTGGGCGAGCTGCAGGAGTGTGAGTTCCCGGCGATCGCGGAAGCCATCCGGCCTGCTCGTGATGCGTCGGGCTGTTCGGAAGCACCGCCGGTCGCGCTCACGGTCGATGCTGCAGCGGTGATGGTCCGTGAGCTCCGTCTCGGTGCCCGCGTCGCCACCACCTTGAAGACCGCCGCGGTGGAGCGGCTCTTGGTCGAGCACTGCGTCGGGGTGACTCCGGGGGATGCGAGGAAGGCTGCAGTGCGTGCGCGGATGATCCTTGACCAGGACGGCGCCCAACCCCGGGAGCAGATGCTGCACGCACGCCGGTCGTTGCGGATCGTGGAACTGCCCGGCGGGATGACGAAACTCACCGCGGTCCTGGATCCCGCGTCGGCGATGTGGGTGCGTGGCGCGATCGATGCCGTCGTCAGTACGGCCCTCCGCACCCCACACTTCGTCCAGGCCGCGGGTCCCGACGGCAACGGAAGCGACCCGCGCAGCTCATCGGCCTCCGACGCCGGCGGACCTTCAGCCACTGGCGGATCC